>CAIPHQ010000032.1 GCA_903864895.1 uncultured Rhodospirillales bacterium | reverse complement strand
TGGCTTTCACCCTCGCTGATCGTGCGGCGCAGCGAGCGGATTTTGTGGCCGGCGGCGAAATCCTCATAAAACCAGTTCTCGGCATTCCACACCGGAATCTCGGCGTGGGCCGGCGGCATGTCCTTGGGGTGCGTGGAGGCAACGCCGACAGTCGGCGCGAACATCTGGCTCATGTCCCATCCCTCACGGTGTTCCCGCCCCATTGCGGCCGGGGCGGCGGGGGATGCTAGCACGAACCCCCACAGATGAAATATGCTTTCACCAGCGAATGACGGGACGGGCTTCCATGCACGAGCGGCCAAGGTTTTTCGAGGACTACGTGCTGGGCGAGGTGCGGGAGACGCACGGGCGGACCATCACCGAGACGGATTTCGTGGTGCATGCCGGGCACACTGGCGACTTCTTCCCGCACCACATGGATGCCGAGTTCATGAAAGCCACGCAGTTCGGCCAGCGCATCGCGCACGGCACCATGACCTTCGCCATTGGCATCGGCCTGACCGCCAGCGAGATCAACCCGCGCGCGTTCACCTACGGCTATGAACGGCTGCGCTTCCCCAAGCCGGTGTTCATCGGCGACACCATCCACACGCGCCTGACCGTAAGCGCGCTGGAGGCGGACCCGAAGCGGGCGGGGTATGGCCGCGTGATCGAGAGTTGCGCGGTGTTGAATCAGCGGGACGAGGTGGTGATGGCCTGCGAGCATGTGCTGCTGGCCGAGCGGCGGGCGTAACCGCGGCGCGCCTCGGCACACACGTACAGCACAGCCACCTGCAGGCGGCGGGAACCGCCCGAAAGTGCCGGTGTTGCGCTACACGGCCCCAGTCTGGCGCGAGAACAGCATTGCCGTCAGCCGCCCGTGGCCCATTGCGCGGTCGATCTCCTTGAACGCGATATAGGGGATCAGGATCAGCAGGATCATCAAACTGGTGGCAAACACCAGCAGCGCATCCTTGCCCGCAAGATCGGCGATCACCTCGCCCACCGTCTGGTGATGGATCAACCCGACGATCAGGTGTTCCACCACCGTCATGGCCAGCAGCAGCAGCAGGAACAGGAACGATTTGTACAGAATACGCAGCACCAGCCGGTCGGAGACGCTCGTTTCCCCAAGCTTGGCCATCTGTCCGAGCAGGATGAACTTGCCCAGAATCAGCGCCTTGATCGCGGCCAAGCCGTAGGGTTCGTATTGCACCGACACGCCATGCAGGATGGCCGACTTCAGCAGCAGCACCGCTGCGAAGCAGATATACAGATAGCCGCACACCACCAGCATTTCGACGAATTCATGCCGCGCCTTCTGCGCCAGAGTGGCCGGCTGGCCTTGGGTATGCTGCTGCGCCATGAGCCTGACCGCCTCTGCGTGGATTTTCAGCCGCGCTACCAAACCGCATTCGGGCGCGCAAGCCAATAAGGCAGCAAGCGCACCAATGCATCCGGCAACTTGACAGGCCATGCCCGCCGCCGGACGGTCGCGCCCGTCGCCGCAGCGGGAGGCCGTGCCTTGGATTTCGACTATTCGCCGAAAGTGCTGGCCCTGAAAGCCCGCGTGGAAGCCTTCATGGCCGAGCACGTCTACCCGAACGAGGCCGCCATTCTGGCCCAGATTGCCGAGGGCGACCGCTGGCAGCCGCCGCCGATTCTCGAAGACCTGAAAGCCCGAGCGCGGGACGCCGGGCTGTGGAATCTCTGGCTGCCCGCCAGCGAACACGGCGCCGGGCTGACCAATCTGGAATATGCACCACTGTGCGAGGTGATGGGCCGCTCCCCGTTCGCGCCGGAGTTGTTCAACTGCTCGGCCCCCGACACCGGCAACATGGAAACGCTGGTCCGCTACGGCAGCACGGCGCAGCAGGCGCAATGGCTGAAGCCGCTGCTGGCCGGCGAGATTCGCTCGGGCTTTGCGATGACCGAGATCGAGGTGGCGTCCTCCGACGCGACCAACATCCAGACCCGCATCCGCCGCGAGGGCGATGAGTATGTGATCACCGGACGCAAATGGTGGACCTCGGGCGCGCCCGACCCGCGCTGCCGCATCCTGATCGTGATGGGCCAGTCCGCCCCGGACAGCCCGGACGCCTATCGCCGCCAATCGATGATTCTGGTGCCGCTGCCGTATCCGGGTGTGACCATCAAGCGCATCCTGCCGGTGTTTGGCTACGACGATGCGCCGCACGGCCACGCCGAAGTGGTGTTCGATAACGTGCGCGTGCCTGCGGACAACATATTGCTCGGCGAGGGGCGTGGATTTGAAATCGCGCAAGGCCGCCTCGGGCCGGGGCGTATCCATCACTGCATGCGCCTGATCGGGCTGGCCGAACGCGCGCTGGAGCGGATGTGCCGCCGCGCACAGACCCGCATCGCCTTCGGCAAGCCGGTGGCCGAACAGACGGTGACGCAGGAGCGCATCGCCGAATCGCGCATCATGATCGAACAGGCGCGGCTGCTGACGCTGATGGCCGCCGACAAGATGGACAAGCTTGGCAACAAGGCCGCGCGCGCCGAAATCGCCATGATCAAGGTCGCCGCCCCCAACATGGCCTGCAAGGTCATCGACTGGGCAATTCAGGCGTTCGGCGGCGCGGGCGTGACCGATGATTATGGGCTGGCCTACGCCTATTCAGTAGCGCGCATGTTGCGGCTGGCCGACGGGCCGGACGAAGTGCATCGCAACGCCATCGCCAAGCAGGAACTCAAACGCTACCAGGGCCCGGAAAGCCTGACCGGCGGCAGTGCCACCGTGCTGCCCGCCGATGGCGTGGCAGAACGGCGCACCACGCCGGTGTGGATCAGCTAGCCGGGGGTCAGCGCCCGCCGGACACTGTCAGAACGGTGCCGGTGATGTAGCTGGCCGCATCGGACAGCAGCCACGCCGCCGCTTCGGCCACCTCGTCCGGGTGGCCGGCGCGGCGGATGGGCACCACCGGGATCAACCGGGCCAGCCGCTCCGGCGGGTTCATCTCGGTGTCGATCAGGCCGGGGGCGATGGCGTTGACGCGAATGCCCTCGGCCGCCACCTCGCGGCCCAGACCGAGGGTGAAGCTTTCAATCGCACCCTTGCTGGCGGCGTAGTGGACCAGTTCGCCGGGACCGCCGAGGCGGGCTGCGGCGGAAGAGAAATTCACCATCGCCCCGCCCTTGCCGCCGCGCGCGGTGGACCAGCGCCGCACGGCTTCGCGCGCGCAATACATCGTACCCATCACGTTGACCGCGAAGGTGCGGTGCAGCACGTCACTGTCCAGATCAGCAAACCGTGTGCTGCCGCCGACGATGCCTGCCGAGTTGACCAGCCCGGTGATGGGCCCCAGCGCCGCCTCCGCCTCGGCGAACAGGCGCGCCACAGCTTCCTCATCGGCCACGTCAGCCGCAATCGCCGCCGCGCGCCCGCCCGAAGCGGTGATGCTGTCCACCACCGCACCCGCCGCGGCGGCGTTGCTGGCGTAGTTGACCGCCACGGCATAGCCCAGCGCGCCCAACTTGCGGCTGATGGCCGCCCCGAGGCCGCGGCTGCCGCCAGTGACGATCACGGTGCCCAAATCGCTCATGCTCATGTTCCCTGCTTTGCCGCCAATCCTTGCGCCAAAGCAGTTGGCACACCAGAGGCGGCGGGCGAGACTGGCGCAAACCGTGGAGACCGCAGGACATGACCACCAAGCGCGCGTTCTCGTTTACCCCGGCGCAGGGGGTGCCGCCGCAGGTCGGGCCGTTTTCGCATGCGACGCGATGGGGCGACCTGCTGTTCGTCACCGGCCAGATGCCCACCGACCCGGCCACCGGCCAGATTGTGCCGGGCGATGTGGTGGCACAGGCCAATCAGGTGCGGCGCAATCTGGAGGCGGTGCTGGCCCAATTCGGCGGCACGCTGGAGGATGCGCTGATGGTGCGGGTGTATCTGACCGACTTTGCCGACTACGCCGCGTTCAATGCCGATTACGCCACATGGTTCAAGGGACCGCTGCCCAGCCGCACCTGCGTGGGCGTGACCGGGCTGGCAGTGGGGGCGGTGGTGGAGATTGATCTGATTGCGGGGATTGCGGGGACGTAGCCGGAAGGGTCGCGCACGATCAGGCCCGATCCCGCCACGTTGCAGGGTCACGCGCCGTATGCAGGCAGGCGATGACCTGTGCGACAACCGGGGTCAGCCGAAAGAACACGCCATAGGGGAAACGTCGCAAAAGTCCTCGCCGCACAGGACCATGCACGAGCGGAAATTGCAGCGGCGACCGGCCGATTCTGCCGGCCAACGCATCAAGTTCGTCCGTAAAACGCTGCCCGAGGCCATCCTGCCGCGCCTCATACCAATCGAATGCCTCAAGAACATCCGCGCGCGCCGCCTCGGTGAAGACAACCGGCAAAGTCACACGCGGCGGTTCGCAAGCTCTATGCGGAGCTTTTCCCAAGGTACGCTCGTTGCCAGGTCGGCATCGGCGGTCTTGAGCCGCCGATCCAGTTCTTCCCTTTGGGCAGGCCGCACCGGGACGGACTGCGAGTCGATGCTGTCCCAAAGCCGCGCCAGAAGGTCGAGGCGTTCCGGCAGCGTCAGCCCTTCAATGTCGAGCGTTGGCATCAGTCTATCGTCCCGGGAGAAGCAGGCCGTGTCAAATCAGATCTGGCGCGCACCCGCCTCTACTTCCGCCCCCTGCCCCGCCCCTTTCCGCGCATCTTGCTCGGGTCATACCCGCCGCCGCCCGGCCCCAACGGTTGCGGGGCCTTGTCGCGTTTCGGGCGCAGCGTGGCCGAGGCGGCAGGTGGCGGTTCCAGACCGAGGTCGAGGGCTTCCAGCCGCTTGATCTCGTCGCGCAAGCGGGCGGCTTCCTCGAATTCCAGATCGGCGGCGGCGGCGCGCATGCGCTTTTCCAGATCGGTGATGGCTGATTTCAGATCCTTGCCGACGAAATCCGACACGTTGCTGTCGGCAATCGGCGCGACGGTCACGTAGTCCTGCTCGAACACGCTCTCCAGCACCTTGCCGATATGCTTGCGAATACCCTGCGGGGTGATGCCGTGGGCCTCGTTCCACGCCCGCTGCTTGTTGCGGCGGCGCTCGGTTTCCTCGATGGCGTAGCGCAGGCTGCGCGTCATGACATCGGCATACAGGATCACCCGCCCGTCGATGTTGCGCGCGGCGCGGCCGATGGTCTGCACCAGACTGGTCTGCGAGCGCAGGAAGCCTTCCTTGTCGGCGTCCAGAATTGCCACCAGCGCGCATTCGGGAATATCCAGCCCCTCACGCAGCAGGTTGATGCCGATCAGCACGTCGAACACGCCAAGGCGCAGATCGCGGATGATCTCGATTCGCTCCAGCGTGTCCACGTCGGAGTGCAGGTAGCGCACCTTCACGCCATGCTCGCCGAGATATTCGGTCAGGTCCTCGGCCATACGCTTGGTCAGCACCGTCACCAGCACGCGCCCGCCATTCGCCGCGACGATCTTGCACTCGGCCAGCAGGTCATCCACCTGCCGCTCCACCGGGCGGATTTCCGTCACCGGGTCGATCAGCCCGGTCGGGCGGATCACTTGTTCGGCGAAGGTGCCGCCGGTGCGCTCCATCTCCCACGGGCCGGGGGTGGCGCTGACGAACACGGTCTGCGGGCGGAAGCGCTCCCACTCCTCGAATTTCAGCGGGCGGTTGTCGATGCAGGACGGCAGGCGGAAGCCGTAATCGGCGAGAATGGATTTGCGCACGTTGTCGCCGCGCTCCATGCCGCCGATCTGCGGCACCGTGACGTGGCTTTCATCCACAATCAGCAGCGCGTTTTCCGGCAGGTATTCAAACAGCGTCGGCGGCGGCTCCCCGGCTTTGCGGCCCGAGAGATAGCGCGAGTAATTCTCGATGGATTTGCAGCTTCCGGTGGTCTCCATCATCTCGATATCGAAGGTGGTGCGCTGTTGCAGCCGCTCGATTTCCAGCAGTTTGCCCTGCGTGGTGAACTCGGCCAGACGGTGCTGCAACTCGACCTTGATGTCCTTGATCGCCTGCGTCAGCGTGGGCCGCGGCGTGACATAGTGGCTGTTGGCGTACACCACGATATTGTCGAGCCTGGCGGTGATTTCGCCGGTCAGCGGGTCGAACTCGGCCAGCGACTCGATCTCGTCGCCGAACAGCGTCACCCGCCACGCGCGGTCTTCGTATTGGGCTGGATAGACATCCACGTTCTCACCGCGCAGCCGGAACGTGCCGCGCTGGAAGGCGGCGTCGTTGCGGCGGTATTGCAGTTCCACCAGCGCCTTGGCCAGGCGGTCGCGGTCGATGCGCCCGCCGGTTTCCAGCTTCACCACCATGCGGCTGTAGGTTTCCACCGAGCCGATACCGTAGATGCAGGACACCGAGGCGACGATGATGACGTCGTTACGTTCCAGCAGCGCCTGCGTGGCGGCGTGGCGCATCCGGTCGATCTGCTCGTTGATCTGCGAATCTTTTTCAATATACGTGTCGGTGCGCGGCACGTAGGCTTCCGGCTGATAATAATCGTAGTAACTTACAAAGTATTCCACTGCGTTGTTCGGGAAGAATGACTTCATCTCACCGTACAGCTGTGCGGCCAGCGTCTTGTTCGGGGCCAGCACCAGCGCAGGGCGCTGCATCTCCTCAATGACTTTTGCCATGGTGAAGGTCTTGCCGGAGCCGGTGACGCCCAGCAGCACCTGATCCTGCTCGCCCGCCTTCAGCCCTGCCACAAGTTCACGAATCGCGGCCGGCTGGTCGCCCGCCGGTTCGAACTCCGACACCACCTGCAACCGCGTCGTGGGCGGGCGCGCCGGCTGGCGGTTGGGCATGAACTGGGTGGCGGGGCGGTCGAGCAGGTCTGACATGGCACACTCCTGACGGCTCAGATGGCCTCACCGCGCGGCAGAGTCGAGGGGGCGGAATTTTACCGTGGCTTTATCCGTATTGGTGTAGAATAACCTCATTGGCCTTGTAGTCGGAGCTGCCACCGATGCCTGCGTATGGAAAAGTAACTTTGGTCTCCACCGTGTTTCACCCGTCCGATATCGGTTTCGCCGTCAACTGGGGCGGTGTCGCACCCGGCTGGGGTGGCTGGAAAGTCATGGTGGACAAGGAAGAAGATCCCGAAGTGGTGGCCATCGCGCCGCCCGGCCTTGAGGATCCGATTTTCTTCCTGCACCGCGACGTGAACGAGGTGGTGCTGGCGCACGAACCGCCCGGCGCTGACCGCGCCGAAGTGGCGCGTTTTGCCAACCTGCGGGAAGCGCTGCTG
This sequence comes from uncultured Rhodospirillales bacterium, assembly GCA_903864895.1. Taxonomy (GTDB): domain Bacteria; phylum Pseudomonadota; class Alphaproteobacteria; order Acetobacterales; family Acetobacteraceae; genus CAIPHQ01. The sequence goes on along the minus strand of CAIPHQ010000032.1, from coordinate 14,043 downwards.
AATCTCTGCCCGGTCAGCGATGAGGCACTGGAAGAAATCCATCTGGCGCTAGAACGCGACTTCCCGCGCGAGCGCTGATGCGGCTGGCTTAGCCGAGCGTCTGGGCCAGCGCCCACGCCTGCTCGGCCAGGCTGCCAGCCCGGCCACCAACCTCCAGTGCCTGCGCGCTGGAGGCGTTGCCTTGCAGCGCCCGCTTCATGACGCCCTGCAAAATCGCTGCTATCCGAAACATGCTGTAAACGATGTAATAATCCCAGTCCGCAACCGGCGCCTGTCCGGTCCTTTCGAAGTAACGCGCGACATATTCTGATTCCGGCGGAATCCCCAGCCCGGCGAAATCCACCTCTGCCAGACCGCGAAACAGCGCAGGCGGCAGCCGCCACGCCATGGCGTGATAGGCAAAATCCACCACCGGGTCGCCCAGCGTGGACAATTCCCAGTCCAGCACGGCTATCACGCGCGGCTCGGTGGGATGGAAAATCACATTGTCCATCCGGTAGTCGCCATGAACCACCGCCGTGCCATCGCGCCCCGGCATGCGTGCGGGCAGCCAGTCGATCAGGCGGTCCATCGCGGCAATCGGCCGGGTTTCGGAGGCGCGGTACTGCTTACTCCAGCGGCCGATCTGGCGGGCGAGGTAGTTGTCCGGCCGCCCGAACCCCTCCAGCCCCGCCGCGCCATAGTCCACGCTGTGCAGGGCGGCGATGGTGGCATTCATCGAGTCGAACATCGCCGCGCGCTCATCCGGCGTGCAGCCGGGCAGCGTTGTGTCCCACAGGATGCGGCCGTCCACGTACTCCATGATGTAGAACGCGCTGCCGATCACCGCATCGTCCTCGCACAGCGCCAAAGCGCGGGCCACCGGCACTGTGGTGCCGTCCAGCGCCCGCATCACCCGGAATTCGCGGTCCACCGCATGGGCGCTGGCCAGCAACGTGCCCGCCGGTTTGCGCCGGAGAACGTAAGTGCCGCTGTCCGACGTCAGCTTGTAGGTGGGGTTGGATTGTCCGCCGCTGAAGCGTTCCAACTGCGGCACGCCGGCATAGCCCCGCACATTCGTGTCCAGCCATGCCTGCAAGCGGGCGGTGTCCGTGATGCCGTTCATGGCTCGATCACCAGTTTGCCGATGGCGCGCCGCGCCGCCATGTCCTGCAAGGCGCGCGGGGTATCTTGCAGCGCGTAACGCGCCGAAATCAGTGGTTTCAGCCGCCCAGATGCCAGCCACGCCAGCAATTCGGCCGCCGCTATGCGGTAGGCTGCGTGCTCGCGTTTCAGATAGCCGCCCCACGACACGCCCACCAGCGCCGCGCCTTTCAGCAGCGGCAGGTTCAACGGCAGCGACGGGATGGCGCCCTCGGCAAAGCCCACCACCAGATGCCGCCCGCGCCACGCGATGGAGCGGAACGCCGGTTCGCTCAACGCGCCGCCCACCGGGTCGAAAATGATGTCCGGCCCCTGCCCGTCCGTGGCGCGCGCGATACCTGCGCGCAGGTCTTCGGCGGAGTAGTCAATCAGCGCGCCGGCCCCGTGCGCGGCGCAGACCGCCAGTTTCCCGGGCGAAGATGCTGCCGCAATCACCCGCAGGCCCAGCGCCTTGCCGATCTGCACGGCCGCCAGACCCACGCCGCCCGCAGCGCCGAGCACCAGCAGCGTCTCCCCCGGTTTGGCCGCCGCGCGGTCGGTCAGCGTGTGCCAGACGGTGCAATAGGCCAGCATGAACACCGCCGCCTCGGGGTAGCCCACACCGCCGGGCAGCACGTGGCAGGACTCGGCGGGCACAGCCACCTGTTCGGCAAAGCCGCCGATGCGGCAGGCGGCCAGCACGCGGTCGCCCACGCGGGGCGTGGTGACGCCCTCGCCCACCGCCAGCACCTCACCGGCCACTTCCGAGCCGGGAATGAACGGCAGGTCCGGGCGCAACTGGTATTTGTACTGCACGATCAGCACGTCCGGAAAATTTACCCCGGCGGCGCGCACGCCAATCACCACCTGCCCCGGCATGGCCACCGGGTCCGGCAGTGTGGCCAGCGTCAGTTTTTCCGGCCCACCCCATTCGGTGCAGAGAATCGCCCGCATGTCTGCCTCGCTGCGTCCGGCCGACGATGCCGCGCGCGCCCGGTTTACGCCAGACGCCGCCGCCTCTACCTGATGCGCCACGCAGCCATGAGGCCAAGATGACCGACACGCCGCCGCGCCGCATTCCCCTGCAAGGGGCGGTGAATTTCCGCGACCTCGGCGGCTACACGGTCGCAGGCGGGCGGCAGACGCGCTGGAAGCGGCTGTTCCGGTCGGATTCGCTGGCTGACCTGACCGATGCCGACCATGCCGCCTTTGAGGATTTGGGGCTTTACACGCTGATCGACTTCCGTCTGGCGCTGGAACGCCAGCGCAAGCCCAACCGCCTGCCACCCGCCACCCGCACCCGCACGGTGGAAATCAGCTTCATGCCGGAAGGCGCGCTGGACATGATCCGGCAGGTGCTCGGCGGGCAGATCGGAGCGGATGGGGTGGAGCGGGAAACGCTGCGGCACTACCGGCACCTGCCGCTGGCGCACCGTGCCGAATACACCCAGATGTTCCACCGCATCGAGGACGCCGCCGGGCGGCCCTTGCTGATCCACTGCACCAGCGGCAAGGACCGCACCGGCTTCGGCGCCGCGATGATTCTGTTCGCACTCGGCGCGGACCGGCAGACGGTGCTGGACGACTATGCGCTGACCAACAACCACCGGCGCGACCTGTCGTTCCTGCTGGCCCGCAACCCGGACCCGGCCGTTATGCAGATGCTGACCGCGGCGCAGCCGAAATATCTGGAAACCGCACTGGCCACCATCGATGCCGAATTCGGCTCGGTGGACGCCTATCTGGAAACCGCACTGGGGCAGACGCCAGCCAAACGCCAGCGCCTGCTTGAGTGGCTGACCGAGTAGCGGCTAGACGGCGGCGGTGTTCTTCTTGCGGATCGTGTAGATCACCGCCGCCGCCACCGTGATGGTGATCAGCACCAACCCCAGCGCATTCACTTCCGGCGTCACGCCCGTGCGGATGCGGGACGCGATGAAGATCGTGACTGTGGTGGCCCCGCCGCGGGTGAACAGCGTGGTGTTGAAGTTTTCGAACGACTGGAAGAACGCCAGCACGGCCGCAGTCAGCAGCGCGGTGCGCAGATACGGCAGCACGATCAGCCGCAGTGTTTGCAGATGTGTTGCCCCCAGATCCAGCGCGGCTTCCTCCAGCGAGCGGTCCATGCGCTGCAACCGCGCCAGGACCATCAGCATCACATACGAGCAGATGAAGCTGCACTGCCCCACCGTGGACAGATGCAGGCCCGACGGCACGCCGATGCGGTTCCAGAAAATCAGCGTGGAAATGCCGATGATGATGCCGGGCACCAGCAGCGGCGCTACCATCAGACCATACAGGAAGCTGCGCGTGCGCCCGCGAATACTGTCCAGCAACAGGGCGGCCAGCGTGCCGATGGGCACCGCGATGATCACCACCGCGAGGCCCACCAGAATCGAGTTGCCCACCGCGCCCCACATGCGGTCATCGGCCCACAAATCCTCGAACCAGCGGGTGGTCCAGCCCTTCCAGGGCATGACGGTCGGGAACTTGCTGTCGTTGAACGCCGCAATCACCATCACGAACAGTGGTGCGAACAGGTACAGCAAGAACACGATCAGATAGATCTTGACGATGATCCGGGTCAGACGGCTTTCCATCGCAGCGCTCTACTTGGCGATGTCGGCAAGGCCGACCTTGAACACACGCATCATGCCCATCACGAACGCGATGCACAGCGCCAGCAACAAGAACGCATAGGCCGAGCCCTGCTGCCAGTTCTGGCCCTCGAAGAACCACTGATAGATGATCTCGGTAAACCACCGCGTGCCGGGCGCGCCGAGAATGGCGGGCACGATGTAGGAGCCCGCGGCGGCGGTGAACACCATGATGCAGCCCACCGCAATGCCGGGTTTGGCGTGCGGCAGCACCACGCGGGCATGGATGCGCCACAGCGACGCACCAAGGTCGCGCGCAGCCTCGATCTGGTTGCGGTCCAGTGTTTCGATAGCATTGTAGACCGGGAACACCATGAACACGATGTAGGCGTACACCATGCCGGCAATCACGCCGTTGCTGCCGTAAATCCAGCGGATCGGCTTGTCGATGAAGCCGAACATCTGCAACACGCCATTCAGCGGGCCATTGTAGGCCAGAATGATGAACCACGCGAAGGTGCGCAGGATTTCATTGATCCAGAATGGAATTACCAGCAGCAGCAGCAATACGGCAGCCTGCTTGGCGGTGGCCATCTTGGCCAGAAAATACGCCACCGGGTACGACACGCACAGGCACAGGAACGTGGCCAGCGCACTGCCCCAGATGGTGCGGATGAACACGTTGATATGGATGGTATTGCGGAACAGCGTGCCGTAATTGTCCGCCGTCAGATGGTCCTTCTCGGTGCCCAGATCGGCGGGCAGCAGGTTCGGGCGGAATGAGAATTCCACCATCACCAGATACGGCAGTACCACCATCACCGCGAGCCAGATGAACGTGGCCAGCACCATCATGCCGGTCAGCGTCGTGCCGTAGCGGCTCAGAACGGCTTTCATTCGCGGGCCAGTTCGCCGGCCGGCAGGATCACGCCATCGGCGGACTCAAAGCCCAGCGTCATCGGCGCACCCGGTGTCAGTGCCAGCACGCCGGGGTCGCTGCGGGTCTGGCTCATCAGCGGCTTGTGGCCGTCCGTACCGCAGAACACGTTGACAAAATTGCCTTCAAACTCGGCATGGCTGAACGGGGCATGGATGCGGTTCAGCGCCGCCTCTGCCGCCGCGCCCAGATGCATCTGCTCCGGCCGCACGAACAGCAACGCCTGATCGCCGCGCGACACGCCCGCGCCCAGACGGGCAACGAACGACCCGGCTTCGGTCTCGATACGCCCGGTGCCGCCCTCGGTTTCCGTCACGCGCCCGGCGAACACATTGGATTCACCCACGAACGAGGCGACGAACGCTGTGGCGGGATCGTTGTAGATGTCCATCGGCACGGCGACCTGTTGCAGCACGCCCTGCGACATCACCGCCACACGGTCGCTCATGGTCAGCGCCTCACCCTGATCATGGGTGATGTACACAAAGGTTACGCCAGTACGCTTCTGGATGCGCCGCAACTCGGCGCGCATGTGCTGGCGCAGTTTCAAGTCCAGCGCCGACAGCGGTTCGTCCAGCAGCATCACCTGCGGTTCCACTGCAAGCGCGCGGGCGATGGCCACGCGCTGCCGCTGACCGCCGGACAGGTCAGAGACCATCTTGCCGGCTGAATCGGCCAACTCGACCGTGGCCAGCAATTCCTCGGCCTTCTTGCGCCGTACCGCCTTGGCCACGCCGCGCACTTCCAGCCCGAACGCGACGTTCTGCCAGACCGGCATCAATGGAAACAGCGCGAGGTTCTGAAAGATCAGCGCCGTCGGCCGCTTGTTGGGGCCGATGCCGCGCATGTCCTGCCCGCCAATGCGGATCACGCCCTGTGTCGGTTCAATAAAGCCCGATATCATCCGCAGGATCGTGGTCTTGCCGCAGCCGGACGGACCCAGGAAACTGAAGAACTCCCCGGCCCGGATGTTCAGTGCCACCTCGCGCACGGCGGTGAAGTCGCCGAACTTCTTGGTGACGGTTTCAAGCGCGATATCCTGACTCATCCGAATCCTGTCGCTGACATGCTGTGGCGCGATTCACGTCGCGCGTCACCCCGGCTTGCGCCGGGGTGAGCCGGACAGCCCTTCACCGAAGCGAAGGGCTGGGGATCGACTTGCGTGTGTTAGCTGGCCTGGAACTTGTCGGCGTATTCGTTGCGCACGCCCAGGTACCAGGTCGGCTGCGACTGCCACCACCACAGCTTGGCCAGCGCATCGGCCGGGAAGGCCGAATTGTACTGGTCCTTCACCGCCTGCGACAGCAGGCCGATGGCACCCTTGCCGCACGGGTTGGCGGTGAACGCCGTGCCCCATGCCGCCGAGCCCTTCGGCGAGTTCAGGTAGCGAATCCAGGCTTCCGCCTGCTCGACGTTCTTGGCGTCCTTGAACAGGATCATGCCCTGCATCCAGGCGAACGCGCCTTCCTTGGGCGACAGGTAGCTGACCGGCACGCCATCCTGCTTCAACTGGAAGGCACTGCTGTCCCAGGTCTGGCCGATCACGCAGCCATTGGCGCGGAACGCGCCCTGGGCAGTGTTTTCGTCTTTCCAGAACTGTGCCACGTTCTTCTTAAGCTGCTTGGAGTTCTGCAAGATCACGTCCCAATTGGCGCGCATGATCTTTTCGTCCTTGAACCCGTCATTGAACGGGTGCGGCAGCTTGCCGACGCTTTCAAGGTAGCGGCCAATGGCGGCCAGACCCGAATGCGGGCGCACCGTGACCTTGCCCTCATATTTCGGGTCCCACAGCACAGACAGGCTGCACTCGCCATACTTCTGCGGCGCTTCCTGCGTGTTGAAGGTGATGGCTTCCGTTCCCCAGCACGACGGCGTCAGGTAGCGCTTGCCACCCTGCACTTCCATCTTGCCGGCAGCGCCTTCCAGCAGCGCGGACTCGACCAGTTCAAGGCCGATATTCTTCTCGTTCCACGGCTGCACGAAGTCCTGCTCCACCCAGTTCGCCACGCGGTCGGCGGTGGGTTCGCAGATGTCATACATGCCCTGGCCCTTGGTGGCCTTGGCCTGCGCGGTAAACGTGTCCTGCTCCGGCTGCTCGATGAAGTTCATCTTGATGCCGGTTTCCTTCGTGAACCCTTCGAAGGCGGGTTTGAAGTCGTACCCGGCCCAGCCCATGAAGTTCAGCTGACCCGAGGAGGACAGCGCCTGCTTCACGATGGCCGGTGCGGCCAGCATGCCGAGACCAGCGGCCGTGGCGGCCTTCAGGACGGTGCGGCGGCCAACCGAACCCTGCGCGGCCGGGAACGCGGAATCTGTCGTCATTGTTGTCTCCCAATTCAGCCCAGAACACCCCACCGGCAAGCAATGCCGATAGCAGGCGCGGTGCCCCGAAGCACTGGTGGCTGGGCATTCGCACCCGCCCGGAACCGCAGCCAGTGCGCGCAACCTAACCGGGGCCTTGCGCTTGAGCAATGGCACCTATGCACCATAAGCGCGCTCAGCCTGGGGAATGTTCCGCGTGCCAGTGCCGCGCGATGTCCAGCCGGGTGGCCAGCCACACGCGGCTGTGCGCCTGCACATAGTCCAGAAACCGCGCCAGCGCCGCCGCCCGGCCGGGGCGGCCGATCAGGCGGCAATGCAGGCCCACAGAGAGCATCTTGGGGGCACCGTCCAGCCCTTCGGCGTACAGCACATCGAAACTGTCCTTCAGGTAGCCGAAGAACTGCTCGGCCGCGAACACACCGGGGGCGACGGCAAAGCGCATGTCGTTGGCATCCAGCGTGTACGGCACGATCAACTGCCGCCCGTGGGGTGGTGCCATCCAGTACGGCAACTCATCGGCATAGGTGTCGGCGGTATAGACAAACCCGCCCTCCTCGGCGGCCAGTTCCAGCGAATGCACCGAGGTGCGGCCGGTGTACCAGCCCAGCGGGCGGCTGCCTATGGCCTCGGTGTGGATGCGGATCGCCTCCAGCATGTGCGCGCGCTCGGCTTCGCGGGTGAAATCGCGGTAGTCGATCCATTTCAGCCCGTGGCTGGCAATCTCCCACCCGGCCTCCAGCATCGCCGCCACCTGCTCGGGTCCGCGCTGCAAGGCGGTGGCGACGCCGTACACCGTCACCGGCACTTGCCGCGCCGTCAGCATCCGCCACAGCCGCCAGAACCCGGCGCGAGCACCGTATTCGTAGATGCTTTCCATGTTCATGTGCCGCTGGCCGGGCCAGGGTGCCGCACCGGCAATCTCTGACAGGAACGCTTCCGACGCCGCATCGCCATGCAGGATGTTGTTCTCGCCGCCTTCCTCATAGTTCAGCACAATCTGCACCGCGATGGCGGCCCCGCCGGGCCAGCGCGGATCGGGCGGGGTGCGGCCATAGCCGCGCAGGTCGCGGGGGTAGGGTTGGGTCATGCGGGGCTCCATGGAAAACGGTGGCGCAGCGTGGCGTGAAGCCGGGGCGCTGTCACCGTGGCCTGTCGTTGAGCCAAGCCTGGACGATTGGCGCAGCCCCATCGTCACCCGGCCGCGACCGCTGCCGCCCAACGTTGCGCCCGGCACGGGCCGCATCGTCCAGAATCTGGTCCGCCGATTGAATCAGCCGGGCCGCCTGCAAACCCCGCAGGAAATCCCCGGTGCTGACGAGTGTCACGCGCTCATCGACCACCGCATGACGGCGCAGGAGGTCGGTGTCTTCAAACAACAACAAAGCTGCCACATCGCCGCGTTCTGTCAACAGGCGGTCCAGCACTTCGATGGCCGCCTGCTCGCCAAGGCCGCGAATGGTCCGCCCCTCCTCCAGGCGGCGCTGCTGGTCCACGCCAATCTCGGTGGGCACAATCCGCACCAAAGCGGCATTCGCGTTGATCCATTCCACCAGCCGTGAAGCGCCCGCTGCTGTCCGAACGCGGGTCGCCTCAAAATAGACCGCATCCGGCAGTGCCACCGGCAGTCCGGGCAGCAGCAACGCGCCCAGACTGTCGGCAACGGCCAGCGTGATCAGCGGCGACGTATCGGTCACGATCAGGCTCAGCCGCCGGGTCACGGCCCCGCACGCTCGCTCAGCGCCTGCCGCAGCACTTCCATGCCGCGCCGGCGGGCCTCCACATTCGGCCCTTCCATCGGCGCCATCGGCGGGCGCAGGCCCAATTCACCAAGTCCGCCCAGCACTTCCAGATAATCGGCAAAGCCGCGCCGTTGCAAATCGTGCCATGTCACGCGGCAGGCCGCGTAGTCCTGCAACAGCCGCTCTCGCTCCGGGGTCATCACGGGCCCTCCATGCCATGCGGCACAATCCCTAGCACACGCCGTGACGACACGCGCATTGCGTGCCAATCTGCCGCCAACCGGCGCACCGCATCGCGCCGGCGGGAGGGACAATGCTGCATCTGGTGCAATTGAAGAACCGCGACGGCAGCCGTGCACTGGCGGCCATCACCGGCAGTGGCGCGCATCTGGTGCCGGGCTATGCCTCCACCTACGATCTCGCCTGGGCCGCAATTGCCGCCGGGCGCAGCCTGGCCGCGCAGGTGGCCGCCGCCGGAACCGGCGCTGCGGTGGACGTGGCCGCGGCCCTGGCCGCAGGCCAGGTGCTGGCCCCCATCGACCACCGCGACCCCGCACATCTGCTGGTCACCGGCACCGGGCTGTCGCATCTCGGCAGCGCGGAGGGCCGCGACAAGATGCACAAGGATCTGTCGGACCCGTCCAAGTTGACCGACTCGATGAAAATCTTCCGCATGGGGCTGGAGAACGGCAAGCCCGCGCCCGGCCAGCAGGGCGTGCAGCCCGAGTGGTTCTACAAGGGCGACGGCTCCACCATCGCCGGGCCGGACCAGCCGTTGCTGTCGCCGGATTTCGCGCTGGATGGCGGCGAGGAGCCGGAACTGGTGGGCATTTATCTCATCGGCCCGGACGGCTCGCCCTATCGGCTTGGGTTTGCGCTGGGCAACGAGTTTTCAGACCATGTGACCGAGAAGCAGAACTATCTGTACCTCGCCCACTCCAAGCTGCGCTATTGCTCCATCGGCGGCGAGTTGCTGACCGGGGCGCTGCCCAGTGATGTGCGCGGCACGTCGCGCATCCGGCGCGGCAACGGCGTTGCGTGGGAAAAGCCGTTCCTGTCCGGTGAGGACAACATGTCGCACAGCATCGCCAATCTGGAGGCGCATCACTTCAAGTACAAGCTGTTCCGCCGCCCCGGCGACGTGCATCTGCATTTCTTCGGCACCGCCACGCTGTCGTTCTCGGCCGGGTTCAAGACCGAGCCGGGCGACGTGTTCGAGATCGAAGCCGCCCCGTTCATCCTGCCGCTGCGCAACCGTCTGACGGTGGAAGCGGCCCCCTTCGCGCATATCGCGCAGCTTTGAGAGACAACACATGACCCATGCCAATCTGATCGCGGGCGAGTGGATCCGCGGCACCGACGCGGTGCGCGACATCAACCCGTCCGACACCACCGACGTGGTGGGCGAATACGACCGCGCGAGCGCGGCACAGGTGGACGACGCCATCGCCGCCGCCCGCCATGCCTCCCAAGCGTGGGCGCGCACCACGGTGCAGCAGCGCGCCGACCTGCTGGAAAAGGTCGGGCTGGAAATCTTCGCCCGCCGCGCGGAACTCGCGGATTTGCTGGCGCGTGAGGAAGGCAAGACGCTGGCGGACGCCACCGGCGAAGTCGGCCGCGCGGGCTACATCTTCAAGTTCTTCGCGCAGGAATGCCTGCGCATTCAGGGTGAGCGCGTCGGCTCCGTGCGCCCCGGCGTGGACGTGGAAATCACCCGCGAACCGGCGGGCGTGATCGGCCTGATCACGCCGTGGAACTTCCCCATCGCCATCCCGGCGTGGAAAATCGCCCCGGCGCTGGCCTACGGCAACACCGTGGTGATGAAGCCCGCCGAACTGGTGCCGGGCTGCGCCTGGGCGCTGGCCGAGATCATCCACAAGGCCGGGTTCCCGGCGGGCGTGTTCAACCTCGTCGTCGGCCGCGGCTCGGTGGTCGGCGAGAAAATGGTCAACGACCCGCGCATCGATGCAATCAGCTTCACCGGCTCGGTGCCCACCGGGCGCGGCATCCTTGCCAAGGCCGCCTCGCGCGGGGCCAAGGTGCAGCTTGAAATGGGCGGCAAGAACCCGCTTGTTGTGTTGAACGACGCCGATCTGGATGTGGCCGTGCGCGTGGCGCTGGATGGCGCGTTCTTCCAGACCGGCCAGCGCTGCACCGCCTCCTCGCGCCTGATTGTCGAGGAAGGCATCCACGACAAGTTCGTGGCGGGTCTGGCGGAAGCAATGCAGAAGCAGGTGATCGACGACGCCCGCAAGCCGGGCACCACCATCGGCCCGGTGGTGGACCAGAGCCAACTGGACCAGGACATCAACTACATCGACATCGCCAAGGCCGAGGGCGCGAATCTGGTGGCGGGCGGCGAGCGGCTGAACCGGGAAAAGAGCGGCTTCTACCTCTCCCCCGCGCTGTTCAGCGAGACCACCAACACGATGCGCATCAACCGCGAGGAAGTGTTCGGCCCGGTCGCCTCGGTGATCCGCGTGAAGGACTATGACGAGGCACTGGCCACGGCCAACGACACCGCGTTCGGCCTGTGCGCGGGCGTGGTGACCACCAACCTGAAGAAAGCCGCGCATTTCCGCCGCAATGCCGAAACCGGCATGGTGATGGTCAACCTGCCCACCGCAGGCGTGGACTATCACGTGCCGTTCGGCGGGCGGAAAGGCTCCAGCTACGGCTCGCGTGAGCAGGGCCGTTACGCGGCGGAGTTCTACACGCAGGTCAAGACTGCCTACGTGATGCAGGGCTGAGGCAATGGCAGGCGTCCCGATCCTCGATCTAGCGGCCTTCCGCGGACCGGGGCGGGACGCCCTTGCCGCGCAACTGGATGCAGCCTGCCGCGAGGTGGGGTTTCTGCTGATCGAAGGCCATGGCGTGCCGGATGCGCTGATTGCGCGCGTCCACGCGCTGACCGAAGCGTTCTTCGCGCATCCGCCCGACCACAAGCAGCGCTATCAGGTGGTGCCGGGCCGTATCCATGGCTGGACCGGCCCGCACCAGTCCTATCTGGCCGGCACGCTGGACGGCAACGCGGTACCCGACTGGAAGGAAGGCTTTTCCGTCGGCCCCATCGACACGCCGGTTGACCTGACGCACGAGGAAACCCCGTATTTCGGCCGCAATCTGTGGCCCGAACAGCCGGACGGCTTCGTGGAGGCGTGGGAGGATTACTACCGCGAGATGGAGCGCCTCGCCCGCGAGATCATGGCGGCAATGGCGGTGGCGCTCGCACTGCCGGAAGACTATTTCGACAGCCGCATCGACCGCCACATCACCGGCCTGTCAGCGCATTACTACCCGCCGCAAACCACCCCGCCGCTCGATGGCCAGTTGCGCGCCGGCGCCCACACCGATTTCGGCAGCCTGACCATCCTGCACGCGGGCGGCAACCCGGAGGGTCTGCAGGTCCGCACCCGTGACGGCACGTGGCAGGACGTGGCCATTCCGCCCGAATGCTTCGTGGTCAATATCGGCGACCTGCTGGCGCAATGGACCAACGACCGCTGGGTCTCGACCCTGCACCGGGTGGTGAACCCGCAGGGCACCCGCGCGCATTTGCCGCGCCAATCCATCGCATTCTTCCACCAGCCCAACTGGCACACGGTGGTGACCTGCCTGCCGGGCTGTGGCAGCGCGGAAAACCTGCCGAAATATGCGCCGGTTACGTCGGGGGAGCATTTCGAACGGAAGCTGGCGTTGCTGCGTGGAACGGGCATAGCGTTGCCTTGATGCACCCGCGCCGCCTCACCTTATCCGCCACCTTGCGGCTCGCCATTGCGTGGCTGGTGGCGCTTGGCCTGTTGCTGGCGCCGCTGCCGCGTGCCGCCCCGGTAGCGGCGAATACGGCGTTGCGAATTGCCGGCATCTCAGTAGCGCTGTGCGGTCACGGCGATGCGGCCGCTCCGGACTCTCCGGCTGCACCGAAACCCGCCGGGCACGAGTGTTGCGATTGCTCGCTGTGCCCAGCCGCGCACAGCGCCGTTGCGATGTTGCTGCCGACAGCGCCGGTCCTGCCGGTGCTGCACGGATTCGGCCAGCTGGCCATTGCAGCCGGGCCCGCGCTACCGGATTCAGCGCGGCGGTATTCTCCGTCGCTCGCTCGCGCACCGCCATTGTCCGCGCCGATCTGACCGCATTTCCCGCCTGCCCCGCCGCCGCAGATCGCGGTTCGGATCGCAGGCTGTTCAGACCCGACAAGGACATCCCAATGCGCCTGAAATCCCTGGCGGCAGCCCTGTTGGCTGCTGCGTTCATGCTCGGCCACAGCGCCGCGCCCGCCCATGCCGAACCGGTGACCATCGTCGATGCCGCCGGACGCACCGTCACCCTGCCCGCCCCGGCCGCACGGGTGGTGGTGACCTTCAACTATGAGGAGTTTGCCGCCGTCGCCGGCCCCGGCGCGTTCGACAAGGTGGTGGGGTTCACCCGCACCGTCTGGTACGACTGGCGCCGCTCGATCTGGAACAAATGGGTGGCAGCGATCCCGCATATTGCGGACATCCCGGATGTCGGCCTCGCCTACGACGGTACGTTCAGCGTGGAAAAAGTCATCGCGCTGAAGCCGCAGGTCATCATCGTTCCGAAATGGGGCTTCGACGCCATGGGCCCGATGGTGGACCAGCTGGCTGCCGCCGGCATTCCCACGGTGGTGATCAACTACAACGCCATGACCGTGCCCACCCACGTCGCCAGCACGCTGGCCATCGGCAAGGCAATCGGGCAGGAGGCGCGCGCGCAGGAACTCGCGGACATGTACGCGGCCAAGGTGGCCGACGTGCAGGCCCGCATCGCCCGCGCCGGGACCGCTCCGCCGAAGGTCTATGTCGAGCTCGGCATGAAAGGCCCGGGCGAATACGACAGTTCGTTCGCTGCGGACCAGTGGGGCCCGCTGACCGGCACGGCCGGCGGCGCCAATATCGCGCTGGGCAAAATCACCTCCGAAGCGCCGCTGTCGGCCGAGTACGTGCTGGCCAGCAAGCCCGATTACATCTTCATTGCCGGGTCCAACTGGACCGGCATGACCACCGCAGTCGAGATGGGCTTCGGCGTCGATCCGGCGCTGACCAACGCGCGGCTGACGGCTTACCGCGCGCGGCCCGGCTGGGCCGGGTTGCCCGCCATCCAGTCCAACCACCTGTACGCGATCCATCACGGCATCGCGCGCACACTGTTCGACTTCGCCGGCATGCAGTTCATCGCCAAGGCCATGTACCCGGCGCAGTTCGCCGACATCGACCCGGAGGCCTCGCTGCGCGGCTACTTCGCCAAGTATCTGCCGGTCGCCTACGAGGGCACCTGGCTGTTGCAGGCCAAGCCTTGAGCGCGG
>CAIPHQ010000031.1 GCA_903864895.1 uncultured Rhodospirillales bacterium | reverse complement strand
CCAGCAGGCGCATGGTGATGCTGGCGGTGTGCCATCCACTGGCCGCCAGCCCGCCGAACAGGCTGTCTTTGGCGGCTTCCGCGTCCAGATGGAACGGCTGCGGGTCGTATTGGCGGGCATAGGCCAGAATTTGCGCCTCATCCAGCGCGTGGCTGGCGCTGGTGAAGCGCTGGCCCACCTGCAGGTCTTCCAGATAAAGCCGCTCGCCGCTCATGCTCCCCCGCCCGGCCGGTTTGCCTCAGCTTACCACAACCGAAATCGGCCGCGCTGCATCGCGGATCGTGATCGGGTGGCTGCCCGCCGAATCGCCATCGGTCTGCATCGGCACGTGGTCGGAGCGAATCACGATCTCGGACGCGCGGATCAGCCGCAGGCCCGGCATCCGCGGAATCAGGTCCAAGGGCAGCGCTGCGCCGAACGCCAGTGCCGAGAACGGGCCGGAGCGGTCGAACAGCGCCACCGTGAATCCCGGCTTGGCCGGGGTGGCACCGGGGGCCAGCACGTAGCGCCCGCCGTAGAAATGCCCCTTGCTGACAATCACCGTGCCCGCCTCGGTCTCATCGCCGTCGATGCATACCTTGATGGGGCGGAAGCGGTAGCGCACCACCTCGCGCGCCGCCTGCACCACATAGGCGTTGCGCCCAATGGCGCGTTTCAGCCGCAGCGCCAGATGCTGCACCACATGCGCGTCGAACCCGCAGCCCAGCATCTGCACGAACACCCGCGACCCCAGCGCCCCGGTGGCAACCCCCGGCCAGACCGGCCTGGTACGCCCGAATGCAAGTGCCGAGGCCACCGCCCGCGGCTCGAACGGCAGGCCGAGTTCATGCGCCAGCACATTGGCCGTGCCCAGCGGGATCACGCCCAGATGACAGCCCGAGCCGTTCAGCCCGTTCGCCACCTCGGCGATGGTGCCGTCACCGCCCGCCGCCACCACCAGCCGCGTGCCCGCGGCGGCGGCTTCGCGCGCCAGTTCGATGGCGTGCCCGGCATGGCGCGTTTCGGCCAGTTGCAGCCGCACGCCATTGGCCACCATCACATCCAGCACCCGCCACAGCCGGTGGGCGCGGCGCATGCCGGCGGTGGGGTTGAATACGATCAGCATCGCCTGCACCTTTGGCCGCACAAGGCCAGCACCGCACGGGTTGCGGCGACTCGAGCGCCTGGCAGGCTGGAAACGCGCACCATCCAGACGGGTGATGACAGGCCGATGACGGTTGCAAGGCATCTGGATTATCTTTGCCGCGACCCGTCAAATAGCCACCGGTCATGGAATGTTCACATGCACGGCTCGACTCGTGCCGTATCTGCTCCGCCCCGGACGCTGCCGCTTTGTGCTGTGGCGCTCGCCTCTGGCAACACCAAAGGTCACGGTTATCTGCATGAACGCCTCCAGCAAGATCCCGCGGCCCGGTGCGATGTATCGCAGCGTGTTTATCTCGGACGTGCATCTGGGCACACGCGGATGCCGCAGCGATTTCCTGGCTGACTTTCTGCGCCAGACCAGCTGCGAGAAGCTGTTTCTGGTGGGCGACATCATCGACGGCTGGCGGCTACGCAAAAGCTGGTACTGGGACGAGGGCTGCGACGAAGTGCTGCGCCAGATTCTCGGCCATGCCCGCGCCGGGGCCGAAGTGACCTATATTCCCGGCAATCACGACGAGATGTTCCGCGCCTGGATGCCGCTGGGGCTGGAAATCGCCGGCATCAAGCTGCGCAAGGAGGCCACGCACGTCACCGCCGATGGCCGCCGCCTGCTGGTGCTGCACGGCGATGAATTCGACAGCGTGGTGCGCTACGCCAAGTTCCTCGCCTATCTGGGTGACTGGGCATACAACGCGGCGTTGAACTGCAACACGTGGTTCAACGCGGTGCGCCGCCGTCTGGGCCTGCCGTACTGGTCGCTGTCGCAGTGGCTGAAGCGGCAGGTGAAGGAGGCCGTGAAGGCCATCGACCGCTTCGAGACTGCGGTCGCCACCGAAGCCAAGCGGCGCGGGTTTGACGGCGTGGTGTGCGGCCACATCCATTACGCCGAAATGCGGGACGTGCAGGGCGTGCTGTACATCAACGACGGCGACTGGGTGGAAAGCTGCACCGCGCTGGTGGAACACCATGACGGCCGGCTGGAATTGATCGATTGGGTGGCGCTGAACCGGCTGAGTTTCTACACGCCGCGCGGTGCCAGTGTGGCCGCAATTGCCTGAAGCCCCGGTTCCGGCGGCGTTCAACACGCCCGCCGCCACAGTTGCCCCATCCCCCGAACGCATCCTGATCGTCTCCGACGCATGGAAGCCGCAGGTCAACGGCGTGGTGCGCACGCTGGCGACCGTGAACGGCGAACTGGCCGCCATGGGTCACGTGGTTGACGTGATCGGCCCGGACCAGTTCCGCACCGTGCCGACGCCGACCTATCCGGATATTCGCCTCGCCGTGCTGCCGGGCCGCAAACTGGCGCGCCTGATCGAGGAATTCGCACCCGATGCGCTGCACATCGCCACCGAAGGCCCGCTGGGCATGGCGGCGCGCGACTGGGCACGGCGCAAGCGCTTGCCGTTCACCACCTCGTTCCACACCAAGTTCCCGGAATACCTGCAAGCCCGCACCGGCATTCCCACCCGCTTCGCCTATGCCTGGCTGCGCGGCTTTCACGGCAGCGGCGCGGGCGT
>CAIPHQ010000030.1 GCA_903864895.1 uncultured Rhodospirillales bacterium | reverse complement strand
TGGCAACTCGATTGCGCTGGAACCGGCCAACCGCAACTTCGAAACCCGCATCCTGCCGCCGGACAAGGTGCGGGTGCAGGGGCGCATGATTGCGCTGCTGCGCCGCTACTGAGGCGCCGGCCGGTCAATCTTCAGCCAGCGTGCCACCGGGGCGAGTGTCCAGCCCTGCACGGCAAGTGACGTGATGACGATGGCGAACGCGGCATCAAACCCGCGTTCGCCGCCGCTGGCATGTTCCAGCACCGGGATCATCGCCAGATAGATCGGCACGCCGCCGCGCAGGCCCACCCAGCCGACAAACGCGGTGTGGCGCAGGCTGAAACCGAACGGCAGCAGGCTGACGGCGGCGGCCAGCGGGCGGGCGCAGAACATCAGCACGGCCGCAAGCCCCAGGCAGGGCGGCAGCAGCGGCAGCATGTCGTGCGGGGTCACCAGCAGGCCGAGCATGATGAACAGTCCGATTTGCGCGATCCACGCAAAGCCCTCGAACATGTGCTCAAGCTCGCGCTTGTTCTCGCCCGCCCCCTCGGCCACCACGACGGCTGCGACATAGACCGCCAGAAAGCCGCTGCCGTGCAGCATCTGCGCGGCCGCAAACAGGGTCAGCGCGCCGGCCAGCAGCAGCACCGGGTGCAGATTGGTGTCCACCCGCCGCAGGCGACGCACCGCCTCGCGCAGCACCAGGCCGCCGCCCAGCCCGAAGGCCAGCCCCAGCCCCATTTCCTGCCCCAGCAACCCTGCCGCATGGCCAAACGTGACACTGCCGGGCACCAGCACGGCCTCCACCAGCAGCACCGTCAGCACCACCGAAACCGGGTCGTTGATGCCGGATTCCACCTCCAGAACCGCCGCGATCTTGTGCGGAATCGCCAGACCGCTGGCGCGCAGCACGGTGGTGACGGCGGCGGCGTCGGTGGGGGCCAGCAGTGCGCCCAGCAGCAGCCCTTCCGGCCACGACACTCCCATGAGATATACGGCTGCCGTGCCCACCACGCCTGCCGTGATCACCACGCCCGCGCTGGCCAAAGCGAGCGCCGGGGCGAACACCGCGCGAATGGTGGTAGCCGGGGTTTTCAGCCCGCCCTCCACCAGAATCACCACCAGCGCGAGGCTGCCCGCCAGATAGGTGCCCTCGAAATCGTCAAACTGGATGCCACCCGGCCCGTCCTCACCGGCCAGCATGCCCAGCCCCAGAAACACCAGCAGCGCCGGGGTGCCGACGCGCCCGGCCAGCACGCCGGCCAGAATGGCCAGCAGGCTGATGGCACCCACGATCAGCAGGGTCGAATGGGCAGCGTCCACGGCAAGGTTCTTTCAATCGGGCGGCGGCGGCACCCATGGGCGGCGCCCGCGGTAGTCGCGGTCTGACAGCACATCCGGATAGGGCGGGTCCAGCCATACGGCCTGTGCGCCGTCCCGCCAAACCGTGAAGCGGTCCACCCGCCAGGGGTCGCCCTGTTCGCAGCGCAGCCGTAGCGGTTCCTGCGAGATCACGATATCGGCCTCACAGGCCTCGGGCGGCGGTGCACCGTCCAGCACCAGCACGGCCACCGGCCCGCCGGGCACGGCTTGCAGGCGGCAGGCCGCTTCGGTGCAGGCCAGCCCACCCTCCGGCTGCTCCGGCAAGGCCCGTGCGGTGCCACTGCCCCACATCTGCGTCCAGGCATCCTGCGTGAAGCCGGAGAAACTCGGGCGCGTGTGCAGGTAGGTGGCACCGTTGGCATGCACGGCCAGCAATCCGCCATCGGCCGCCAGCAGAATGTCCGGCGGGCGGGTCAGTGCGGGCGAGCCGAGGCCCAGCAGCAAGACCGGCAGCCCGGCCAGCCGCAGCCGGGTGCGCCACAGGCCCAGCCACGCCATGCCCAGCGCCACGCAGGCCAGCCCCCACGGCGGCATGTGCGGCACCGGCACGGTTGCCGACGGCAGAGCGGAGACGCTGCGGCCGATCCACACCACCATGTCGACGCCCCAGCCCATCGGCACAAGCGCCAGCGCTTCCAGATGCAGCGGCATCAGCGCCAGCGCCAGCAGGCCGCAGGGCATGATCCACAGCGCCGTCAGCGGCACCGCCGCCACGTTGGCCAGCACGTTGTACAGCTGGATTTGCCCGAAATGATACGCGGCGAACGGGGCGGAAGCGGTGCCCGCCAGCGCGCTGGTCAGCGCCAAAGCCACTACATGCCCCAGCAGCCGCCGCTGCCAGCCGCCGTGCCCATGCAGGCGGCGCAGTGCCGGGCGCAGCGCGTCGTAGCCCGCAATCAGCGCCAGCACGGCGGAAAAGCTCATCTGGAAGCTCACGCCCATCGCCTGCTCGGGTGCGATCAGCAGAAGCGTGGCCATGGCCAGCGAAAGCCCCCGCAGGCTCAGCGCGCGCCGCCCGGCCAGCACGCCGAGTGTGACCAGACAGGCCATGGCGAAGCTGCGCATGATGGGCACGTGCGAGCCGGTCAGCAGCATGTAGCCGCCGCCTGCGGCCAGAGCCGCCACGGCGGCGATGGATTTCAGCGGCCAGCGCAGCGCAGCCCGCTCCCACAATGCCAGCAGGGTGCGGACCAGCCCGAAGCACAGGCCCATCACGATACCGATATGCAGCCCGGCAATGGCCAGCAGATGCGCAAGCCCCGAGTCGCGGAACGCCGCGCGATCCGATTCGGGAATCGCCGCCGTCCCGCCGGTCAGGAACGTGGCGCAGATGGCCCCGGTGGCCCCGTCCAGCACGGCGGCGATGCGCGCGGAAATGGTCTCCCGCAACGCCTGCGTGATGCGCGCGGTCCCGCCCGGCGCGCCGGGTGCCAGCACATCCACCACGTTCAGCGCATAGCCATAGGCGCCGATGCCGTTGAAATAGGCGTCGCGCTGCAAGTCCCAACCGCCGGGATAGGCGGGCGGGTTCGGGCGGCTGAGCATCGCGCGCAGATGCACCCGGCCGCCGGTGCCGATCTGGGCCGCGTCCGATTCGCGCAGCCGCAGCCGTACCGTGCGTTGCAGCGGCGGATCCCCGCCCAGCGACGGGTGCTCCAGCGTGATCCGCCGCCCCTCCGGCAGCGCTTCCACCGCGTGAACGGTGCCCGAGATCTGCACGGCCCGGCGCGGCACAGAGAGCGGAGGCGGGGCGGCGTGGGTGGCGAATTGCGCGGCAGCCACACCCAGCGCCGCAGCGGCCAGCAGCGCCGCTGTGGCGCGCAAGGCGGGGCGGTAACGCAGCACCAGCGCCGCCGCCAGCGCGGGCAGCAGGCAGACCGCCCCCAGCCACGGAGGCGGTTCGTCCAGCAGCGCGAAATACCACACGTTGCCCGCCAGCATCGCCACCGGCAGCCACAGCACGAAACGGCCGCGCTCGGCCTCGATCCACGCCGTCAGCGCGGATGCAAGCCGGGTCTGGCGCAAGGCAGTCAGCACGGTCGCGGATGCGGCATGGTGCCCGTTTCGGCGTGTGGCAGCGAAACAATGCGGCAGCCCTGCCCCGCTGTCGCGGGGGAATTGCATGCGCCGTCTCTACCGGGCCGCCCGCACCATGCTATGCGGCGGGAATGACCATACGCACCCGCTTTGCCCCCAGCCCCACCGGCCTGCTGCACATCGGCGGCGCCCGCACCGCGCTGTTCAACTACCTGTTCGCCCGCCATCACGGC
>CAIPHQ010000029.1 GCA_903864895.1 uncultured Rhodospirillales bacterium | reverse complement strand
CGCCGCCAGGACCGACGCGGCACGGCAGGCCGGATAGGGCGGCGGGCGCGGTACGATGGGTGGCTATCTGATCCGCCGGTTGTTGCTGGTGATCCCGACGCTGTTCGGGATCATTGCGATCAATTTCGCTGTTGCCCAGTTTGCCCCCGGCGGGCCGGTGGAGCAGATCATCGCAGAACTGAAGGGCAAGGGCGGCGATGCCGCCGCCCGTGCCTCGGGCGGCGGCGGCGGTGGCGAGGTGATGGCGGCGGGACCGGCCGACAACAATGGGTCCTATCGCGGCCGGCGCGGACTCGACCCGCATCTGGTGGACGATATCCGCCGGATGTTCGGCTTCGACAAGCCGCCGCTGGAACGCTTCTGGATCATGCTGAAGGGCTATCTTCAGTTCGATTTCGGGCGAAGTTTCTTCCGCGACAAGCCGGTGCTGACGCTGATCGGCGAGAAGATGCCGGTGTCGATCTCGCTGGGGCTATGGTCCACGCTGCTGGTGTATTTCGTCTCGATCCCGCTGGGCGTGGCCAAGGCGGTGCGCGACGGCAGCCGGTTCGATCTGGTCAGCAGCCTTGCGGTGCTGATCGGCTACGCCATTCCGGGCTTTCTGTTCGCGGTGCTGCTGGTGGTGGTGTTTGCGGGCGGCAGCTATCTGCAATGGTTTCCGCTGCGGGGTCTGGCCAGCGAAGGGGCCGAGCACTGGAGCTGGGGCGCGCGGGCGCTCGATTATCTGTGGCACATGGTGCTGCCCACCACGGCCTTGGTGGCGGGCGGGTTTGCCACCCTGACCATCCTGACCAAGAACAGCTTCATGGAGGAAATCCGCAAGCAATACGTGGTGACCGCCCGCGCCAAGGGGGCCACGGAATCGCGGGTGCTGTACCGCCATGTGTTCCGCAACGCGATGCTGCTGATCATCGCCGGGTTTCCGGCAGCGTTCATCGGCATCCTGTTCACCTCGGCTTTGCTGGTGGAAATTGTGTTCTCGCTGGACGGGCTGGGCCTGCTGGGCTTTGAGTCGGCCATAAGGCGCGACTATCCGGTGATGTTCGGCACGCTGTACATCTTCACGTTGCTCGGCCTGATCATGCAGATCGTCGGCGACTTCATGTACACGCTGGTTGATCCGCGCATCGATTTCGAGGCCCGCCGCTAGTGCCGCGCTCGCCGCTGACCCAGCGCAGGCTGGCGATTTTCCGCGCCCATTCGCGCGGCTACTGGTCCATGTGGATCTTTCTGGCGCTGTTCATTGTAACCCTGTTCGCCGAGTTCATCGCCAACGACCGCCCGCTGGTAGTGCGCTACGACAACCACTGGTATTTCCCGGTGGTCAAGGACTACAGCGAGGACGATTTCGACAAGTCGCTGATGCCGCTTGGGGCGGATTTCACCGACCCCGAGTTGCGCAAGCTGATCGAGGCGAAAGGCTGGATGATCTGGCCCGCCATTCCGTTCAGCTACGCCACTATCAGCAAGAACTTGCCGGTGCCCGCCCCTGCGCCGCCAAGCTGGAGCAACCTGCTGGGCACCGACGATCAGGCGCGCGACGTGCTGGCGCGGGTGATTTACGGGTTTCGCATCTCGGTGCTGTTCGGCTTCACGTTGACCATCCTGTCCTCGGTGATCGGCATCGCGGCGGGTGCGGTGCAGGGGTTTTATGGCGGGCTGACCGACCTGCTGTTCCAGCGCTTCATCGAAATCTGGGGCGGGATGCCGCAGTTGTTCCTGCTGATCATCCTGTCGAGCATCATCACGCCGAATTTCTGGATTCTGCTGGCGTTCCTGCTGCTGTTCTCATGGATGGGCCTGACCGGGCTGGTGCGCGCCGAGTTCCTGCGCGGGCGCAATCTGGACTATGTGCGCGCTGCGCGGGCGCTGGGTGTGTCGGATGGCGCGGTGATGTGGCGGCATATTCTGCCCAACGCCATGGTGGCCACGCTGACGTTTCTGCCGTTCACGCTGTCCGGTTCGGTGACCATTCTGGCGAGTCTGGATTTTCTGGGCTTCGGCCTGCCGCCCGGTTCACCGTCGCTGGGTGAACTGGTCTCGCAGGGCAAGAACAATTTGCAGGCGCCGTGGCTGTCCATCACCGCCTTTGTGGTGCTGGGCGGGGTACTGACGCTGCTGATTTTCATCGGCGAGGCGGTGCGTGACGCGTTTGATCCGCGCAGGACGGCGCCATGAGCCTGCTGGAAGTCGAAAACCTGTCGGTCAAATTCGGCGCGGCCACCGTGGTGGACCGGGTGTCGTTCCATCTGCAACCGGGTGAGACGCTGGCGCTGGTGGGCGAAAGCGGGTCCGGCAAGTCGATGAGCGCGCTGTCGCTGCTGCAATTGCTGCCGCCGGGCGGGGTCAGCAGCGGGCGGATTTTGCTGGATGGGCAGAACATCATCGGCGCTTCGGACCGCACGCTGCGCAGCCTGCGTGGCGGCGTGGCCGGGATGGTGTTTCAGGAGCCGATGACCAGCCTGAACCCGCTGACCCGGATCGGCAAGCAACTGGCCGAGGCCGTCACGCTACACCGGCCGATGGGCGGGGCGGCGCTGCGGGCGCGTGTGACGGATCTGCTGGGGCAGGCCGGGTTTGCCGATGCCGGGTCGCGGCTGGATGCGTATCCGCATCAGCTATCCGGCGGCCAGCGGCAGCGGGTGATGATTGCGATGGCCTTGGCCAACGACCCGAAGCTGCTGATTGCCGATGAGCCGACCACGGCGCTGGATGTGACCATTCAGGCGCAGATCCTGAAACTGCTGGCGGCCCAGAAGGCCGCGCGCGGGCTGGCGCTGTTGTTGATCAGCCATGATCTGGCCATCGTGAAACGCTTCGCCGACCGTGTGTGCGTGATGAAGGACGGCCGCATCGTCGAGGAAGGCCGGGTGAATCAGGTGTTCAGCCAGCCGATCCACCCCTACACCTGCGCGCTGATGGCCGCAGAACCCGGCGGTGCGCCGCCAAAATTGATCGAAAGCGCGCCGATGGTGGCCGAGGCGCTGGATCTGCGGGTGTCATTCCCGATGGCGCGCGGCATTTTCCGCCGCGCGGTGGCGCATCTGCGCGCGGTGGACGGCGTCAGCATCCATGTCCATGAAGGCGAGACCGTCGGGCTGGTGGGCGAAAGCGGCTCCGGCAAGTCCACCATGGGCTATGCGGTGCTGGGCCTGACCCGCGCCGAGGGACAGATTCGCATCGAAGGCGTGGATACCGCCACACTGGACCGCGCCGGAATGCGCAAGCTGCGCGCGCGGATGCAGATTGTGTTTCAGGACCCCTACGGCAGCCTGTCCCCGCGCCTGCCGGTGGGCGACATCATCGGCGAGGGCCTGCTGGTGCATGAGCCGTCGTTGACCGCCGCCGAACGCGGCAAGCGCGTGGCCGCAGCGCTGGAGGAGGTGGGCCTGCCCGGCAACGCCGCCGTGCGCTACCCGCATGAATTCAGCGGCGGCCAGCGCCAGCGCATCGCCATTGCCCGCGCCATGGTGCTGAAGCCGCGCTTCGTGGTGCTGGACGAACCGACCAGCGCGCTGGACATGTCTGTGCAGTCGCAGATCGTCGATCTGCTGCGCCGCCTGCAACGCGACCACAAGCTGGGCTACCTGTTCATCAGCCACGATTTGAAAGTCGTGCGCGCGCTGGCCCACCGTATCGTGGTGCTGCGGCAGGGCCGGGTGGTGGAGGAAGGCCCCGCTGCCGATGTGCTGAAGCGCCCGCGTGAGGATTACACCAAGGCGCTGATGGCCGCCGCGTTCTCGCTGGAGGCTGATGAAAGCGGCGTGGTCGCGGTCTAGGCCCCGATCAACCGCCACCGGATCCGCGCACTGCGATGGTTCAACCGGCCGAGCAGCACATTGGTCAGCCCGTCGAGCCGGGGTACCAGCTGGAATTGCTGGAAAATCATCGCGCAGCGAGTCCGCCAGCCGCGCAAAGCCCGTCCGCGCAGCGCGGTGACATCGGTCGCGCCATGCAAGACGCGCCCCTCGCCGGGTTCCACCAGCCGGTTGATCATGCGCAGCAAGGTGGATTTGCCAGCGCCGGAGCGGCCGATGATGCCCAGCATCTGGCCGGGAGGGCATGCATCGGAAAACGGCCTGTTCATCGCTATGCGGGTATTCCCCCGCTTGTCTTGTCCACCCGGCCCAACTACCTGATGCGGCATGAGCACTCATGACACCCAAGGGGCGAGCGGCGCTGCGAGCGGCGTTCCGCCCGAATCGCCGGACGGCCCGCAGCAGGAGGCCGCCCTGACGCCCGACGACCTGATGGCGGCCGCGACCCAGCGCATCGCCGCGCTGGAAGCGGAATTGGCCGATTTCAAGGACCGCTGGATGCGCTCGGAGGCCGAAATGGCCAATGTGCGCGCGCGCGCCAAGCGCGAGGTGGATGAAACCCGCCAGTACGCGGTGCAGAAATTCGCCAAGGACGTGGCGGAGGCGGCCGAGAACCTCAAGCGCGGCCTCGACAGCCTGCCCGGCCATGCGCCCGGTGAGCCGGACATCGTCACCAAGGTCCGCGACGGGTTCGCGGGCATCGAGCGCGCCTTCATCGGCCTGCTGGAGCGCCACGGCATCAAGCGCGACGACCCGACCGGTGCGGCGTTCGACGCCAATCTGCATCAGGCGATGAGCGAGCAGGAAACCAGCGAGCATCCGCCCGGTACGGTGGTGCAGGCGTGGACGCAGGCATGGACCCTGAACGGGCGGTTGCTGCGCCCGGCGATGGTGGTGGTGGCCAAGGCCCCTGCCGCAGGTGTGGGCGGTTCGCCCGGTGCCAAGCTGAATGCGACGGCGTAGCACCTGAATTGCACAAATTTTGCGCACGCCGGTCTTGCCCCGGCGGGCGCCGGTGAATACATCCGGGCAAGAAGAGTCGTTCTTAGGGGCGGCGGCAGTGCCTGACCGGGCTGCCCCCGTCCGCTGCACAGGAGCATATTCATGAGTAAAGTGATCGGTATCGACCTCGGTACCACCAATTCCTGCGTTGCGATCATGGAGGGCAAGGATGTCCGCGTGATCGAGAACAGCGAGGGCGCGCGCACCACGCCGTCCATCGTGGCGTTCAGCGACAGCGGGGAGCGCCTTGTGGGCCAATCCGCCAAGCGGCAGGCCGTGACCAACCCGACCAACACCATCTATGCGGTCAAGCGCCTGATCGGCCGCCGCTATGACGACCCGATCGTCGCCAAGGACGTGTCCCTGGTGCCGTACAAGATTGCGCGCGGCGAGAACGGTGATGCGTGGGTGGAAGGCCGTGGCGAGAAGTATTCGCCCAGCCAGGTCAGCGCGTTCATTCTCGGCAAGATGAAGGACACCGCCGAAGCCTATCTCGGCGAGAAGGTGACGCAGGCGGTCATCACCGTGCCCGCGTATTTCAACGACGCCCAGCGCCAGGCCACCAAGGATGCCGGCCGCATCGCGGGTCTTGAAGTGCTGCGCATCATCAACGAACCCACCGCCGCAGCACTCGCCTACGGCATGGACAAGAAGAAGACCGGCACCATCGCGGTCTATGACCTCGGCGGCGGCACCTTCGACATCTCCGTGCTGGAAATCGGCGACGGCGTGTTTGAAGTGAAATCGACCAACGGCGACACGTTCCTCG
>CAIPHQ010000028.1 GCA_903864895.1 uncultured Rhodospirillales bacterium | reverse complement strand
GGCAGAGACGTGAACTCGACGGGATCGAACGTCTTGCCGTTGAAGCGATAGACGCCCCGCTCGGTCGCCACCACGAGCTTATCATTGAAAATCAGCATCGAGACGATCCTTACTCCTGGCGGCAACGTGGCGATCAGTTCCATTTCCGGCCCTTTATGTATAGTCGCTGTTATCGCCAAGCGCGACCTTCCGGTGGTCTGCGCTCACGAGCGTTCCATCGTAAAGTTTGATGCGAACCTCGCGCGGCTGTATCAGGTTTATGATCGTCCCCGGCTTGCCGTTATGCAGCCCCGCATCCCACAAAGTACAAACCTGACCAGCGAAGCCGTTGCGATCTAGCGCGTTGAAAGTGGTCTTGTGCATGACCGGAGGCCCTTATTGGTTACATTCGCAGTCGGCGCTGCACTTGACCGGCACCGCATTAAACTCGACGCGGCCAAACACTTCTTTTACTGCGTCTCCACGGTTGCAAATAGAACCGCAAACGGCGCTTTTGTATTCCGAAATGTACTCATGCAAATCGCCGTCCCATGTGTGGCCTTCTGGCGCTACTGCGTGGATAACAAAGCCATCATCAGAGACCTCGCAGCCCTGAAACTTTGCTTCCAACGTCTCTTTGCAGTCCTGAAATCTCATGGTCATCTCCATTCAACAAACACAATATAGCACACTTGACTAGGAATTTCAAATGGCGTACGCTTCCTGCATGAAAAAACTGTCGCCGTCGCCGCTTCCCGAACCGCCAAAAGGCGAGTTAATCGGCTATGCGCGGGTTTCCACGGCTGACCAGTCCCTAGCCCTACAGACGGACGCCCTGAAGAAAGCCGGGTGCCTGAACATCCATGAGGAACCTGCCACCAGCGGGGCTAAGAAGGTCCGCCCTGTGCTGGACATGGCGATTAAAGACCTTCGCCCCGGCGATACGCTGGTGGTCTGGCGGCTGGACAGGCTCTCCCGGTCCATCAAAGACCTATATTCCCGTCTGGAGGCCATAGAAGCCGCTGGGGCGGGGTTCCGCAGCCTGACGGAAGCCTTTGACTTCACCACGGCAACCGGGCGGCTGATACTTGGGATGCTCGCTATCATGGCCGAGTTTGAGCGCCAGCTAACAATTGAGCGGACCAAGGCCGGAATGGCTGTCCTGCGGGATAAGGGCCATATGATGGGCGCTCCCAAGAAGCTGGACGCCAAGCTGCGGGCCAAGGGCAAGAAGATGCTGGCTGAGAAGGTCCGCAAGGTCGTGGGCGGCAAGACCGTCTGGCGTCCCCGCTATACCAAGGCGGCTATTGCCGAAGCGCTCCGGGTTAGCACTGGCACGGTCTATAACCTTCTGAATGAAATCAACGGATATTAAGGAGCACCGTCATGGCCGACTGCAAAAAGTGTCGAGGCTGGGGCGGTTATCGCAACTGGACTTGTCCAGATTGCGGCGGCAGCGGGAAGAAAAAACCAAAGAAAAAACTGAAATAAAGGAGCAACCATGCGTCAGGTGCGAAAGTTCTTTAACACCCTTCGAGTGTGTGGTGCCATTATCATGGCGCGCACCTTCGGATATTACCGCCATTCTGGCTGGGATGAGAGCGGCGAGTTCGCCATCTATGAACGCGGTGGCGTCACGTGGCGCATTCCCATGTTCCCTTCCAAGACAGACTTTTGAAATAAAGGAGACTGAATGTGACAGAAGAACGCAAATCGCCGCTAGACATGCCTGACGCGGTTATCTCGTCGGCGTATCACCACCACAAGCGGCTGGACGGCGGTCGCATCTTTCGGGCGATGAACTGGCTGCGCGTCAAGACTGGCCGCAAGCCGCTGACGCAGCGGTTCTTGGTCTGGATCATCTATCGCAACTGGCAAGAGCGCACCCAGGTTATAACTCTGAACGCCGGAATGATCGGCGACTTCGTGGAAAAGATGATGGCAGCGCCGGAAGTGCGGCAGGTTCACATCGCGGAGTTCTGGTTCAAGGGCCGCAAGTCATTCGGCGTGGATTATGACCCGTCGAAGATGATGGAGTTTTTGAAATCGTCTACCGCGCAAGCTGCGGAATAGAGGAGCCACATGACAGACACGGTTCAAATAGGAACAAGATGGTTGTCCGCCGCCGCGATGAACCCTATCGACGTTGCCGAATTGCTCGACAAGAAGGACGTGGAGATTGCGCGACTGGAAAAAGAACTGGCCGCCATGACCGCTATCGCACGAAGCTACGCCAATGCACAGCCAAAATAGGAGACTGGCCGTGCGAGTGTTGGTCTGCGGTGGTAGAAATTATAACGACTATGAAACATTCGACACTGAAATTTCGCATGTCTGCGCCGAAGCCTATGAAGGCGGCTGGTATCCGCCTGTCTTTATCTCCGGCGCTGCTGGCGGCGCTGACACGCTTATGATCGACTGGGCCGCTCGCAACAGTTTTGAGTGTCTCGAATTTCCCGCGCTTTGGAAGACCTACGGTCGTCGTGCGGGACCAATGCGAAACCAGCAGATGATTGATGAAGGTAAGCCGGGAATGGTCATCGCCTTTCCGGGTGGGCGCGGGACTGCTGACATGATAGAGCGAGCGCGCAAGGCTAACATTCCAGTTCGTATTATTGAAACATAGGAGACCGACCCGATGGATGTTGGCGTTTTCAACGCGCTGGTCGAAATGGCAAAGGAAAATGTCATGCAAGCCCGCATGGAGGAAGTGGCGGCAATGCCGCGCTTCAAACTCCTGTTTGGTGATCGTTGGGGCTGGTCGCCAGATTGTCGGTCATTT
>CAIPHQ010000027.1 GCA_903864895.1 uncultured Rhodospirillales bacterium | reverse complement strand
TTACGGCCCACCGTTTGGCTATAAATACGTAGATAACCGGAGCGTGAGCCTATGCGGAAGCTAGGGTGCAAACAGCTGACGGTCGCTGGCGCGCTGGCGCTGGCATTTGTGGCTGCGTTGCCGGCTGGCGCACGGGCGCAATTCGCGTCTTTTACGCCGGTAACATTCATTCTACACAACAGCCGTACCGATCCGTTGCTGGTCTCGATTTCGAACAGGTTGGATTACGGCCCGTTCGGTCAGTTTCTGATGGGCATGTATCCGGGGCAGATTGATCTCATCCAGCAGTGGATCAACGGCATACCCGAAGGACATTATGGCGATTTTATAGTACGCTTTCATTCGGCAAGCTCACCACCACAGAGCTATTGCGAATGGCGTGCCACGGCTAGCCGCTCCGCTTCACTCAAAAGCTGGATCTGCAACCTCGACTCTCCCACTTCGCAGGGCGGCGCGCTTTGCGAGGGCACATACGGAAAAGATACGAACAAGGTGTGCTATTTTCAGTTCACTGTCAAATAGACATCGGCCCGAGGCTTCGGCAAAAGCACGCCAGCGACATTGCGTGAATTGCTAAGCCCACGCAATCAATTCGTGAAACTGGTTAAGTCAACAGCCATCAGGGCGGCGCTATCACCGCAGGCGTTGCGGACCCTGGCTTCAGCGCCATCGCAGCATTGCCCAACACTAACTTGATTCGATCCAAATAGTCGGTGCCAGTGGACGTGCGAGCAGCCAGGACGCTGCGCCGGTCGCGAGGGTTTGCCCAGTGGTCGAACCAGGCCCGTTTCCTTTCGAACGGAAATGACGCAGATGACGCAGATATCAGGCACATCGCAATATCAGTGCCCGTACATCGCCTTCCGGGCCTTCCCCAGCGTCGCGAACAAGGCGTTGCGCATCCCGGTCACGCTGTCGAACGCCTTGCTCGCCCGCTCGGACGCGCCGTACATTTCCATATACATGCGGTCCAGCATTGCATGGCCCTGTTTGGCATGGGCCAGCGCCATGGTGTGGTCTTTGGTGAACAGCACCACCTGCATCACCTGATGGACCGCCGGCGTGATGGTCTCGCGGAAGGCGGAGTCGTCCGCCAGAAACCGCTTTGCCAGAGCCGTCGCCGCATCGATCTTCTGGAACGAGAAGCCATCATGCTCGCCGAACTGCTGTTCAAGGTCGTGCCACGCCTCATACTCCAGCTGTTTGGCCTTGTGGGCGAGGGGCTTTATGGTGGCGATATAGTCGCTGAGCGCCTTGACCGCGTCCCGGGCATCTTCCAGTTGCTGCTTCAGCCGCCAGGCTTCCCGCCGGTCTGCCGTGGCGATCAGTTCGTTCGCCTGCTGGGACAGGGGATTGAGCGCGTTCCAGCTGTCATCGACAATGTCGGGCAGCAGGTCCAGAAACGCCGTCAGGTTGGGCGGCTCGCTCGACATCGCCTGCTCGGCCTTCACGTACAGCATCGTCGCGTAATGCAGCACCCGGCCCATCTTGGCGGCGTCTGCCTGCAAGCCGGCGGCTTCATGGCGTTCGTTGACCTCGTGCAGCGCTTCGTCGCTGATCTTGAACAGTGATTCGGCGCGCTGCGCGTCACTGATCGCTTTCTGCACATCCGCCTGAAGATGCTCCACGCCCAGATCGACGCGGGCGTTGATCAGCGCCAGGCTGTGCAGCGCGGGCGGCGTATTGGCCTTGACGGTCTCCAGAATCTCGTCCTCGGCCGGCAGGTCCGCCTTGGCCGCCAGGAACGTCTGGTAGGATTTGTCCAGCGCGTGCCAGCCCTTCAGCGCGCCGTTGTACGCGCCGTTGGCGGTAGCCAGCAGCGGCCGCAGCTTGGCCTCGAACTCGGCATAGACCGTGAGCTTGCCGAGCGGCGTGTCCAGATCGACCGTCTGCGGCGGGGCCACGGTGGCGGTGGCGGTGCCTGTGCGGCCGGTGGCCTTGTCGGTCGCGGTGATCACCACCGCTTCGGCCACCGAGACGCTGTTGGCCGTCGCCACCCCCTTGCCGAAGCCGCCGCCGGACGCGTCCATGCTGATCTCGGGGCTGGAGGACTGCCATTCCACCTTGTTGGTGTAGTCCTCCTCCGTCCCGTCGCTGAAGGTCGCGGCCGCGTTGAACTGTTGATGCACATGCGGGTCCATCGCCACCTTGGCCGGGGTGACGGTGATGGCGGTCAGCGTGCGCACCGGCTTGCGCGGCGCGGGCGGGGCGGCGGGCAGGGTGACGGCCACGCTGGCCGTGGCGGAGAGTTTTGCGCTGTTGAGCGTGGCGGTCACGGTGGCGGTGCCCGCCACAAGGCCCGGCGTGCTCGCGCCGGTTGCATCCACGCCCAGCACCTCCGCCCGGTCCGTGCTCCAGACCACGCTGCGCGTCAGATCCTGCCGCGACCCGTCCGTGAACACGCCGGTGGCGCGGAACTGCGGCGGCGTGTCCACCGGCACCAGACCGCCCGGCGGATAGGAGCGAATGGACACGCGGGCGGGCGTGATCTCGATGGCGCGCAGCACCGGCACCACATCCGGGGCGGCGACCATGATGACGGCTTCACCGAATACCTGGGACGTGCGGTCCGTGGCGCGGATTTTGCCGTGCGCGCCCACCGGCCGCACCGTGACCACGCCGCTGGCATTCACCTCGATATTGGCGTCCGATGAGGTCCATTCCACGTCATCGGCCAGACGGCGGGTTGTTCCGCCCTCAAATTCGCCGGTGGCGGTCAGCACCAGATTTTCACCGGGATACACCTGCGCCTTGCCGGGTGAGACCGTAATGGACAGCAGTCTTGGCTGAAACACCGGCGCCGCGGCGGGTTCACTGTTCGCACGCACAGGCGTCATGGCCGGGAACTGGCTGACATCAAACCCGATAACACGGCGCAGCCATTCGTGCCGTTTGGCCGATAACTCACTCATGATGGGGCTCCCTTCTTGCCGGGGCAATCCGTTTGCTGGTGCCGCAGACGGCACTGGCCGAACGCTGCCTGCCAGAACGAGGTACCATGGCCACCTTGGCCCATGTGTGACCTGCGGCACGCTGCCATGGCGCACGGGCACGGCGCGGCGGCCATGGTGCGCAAGAATTTATCCGCAGATGACGCAGATGAGAACAAGAATAGAACGTGGCAAAGCCGCGCCCTGGTGCTCACTGCCGCACAAATCCGTCCGCAGCCGAAGAAATCATCTGCGGCATCTGCGGCATCTGCGGTTCCCCTCCGGCACCGCTTCCCCGCCCCCGCCCGCACGCCTAATCTGCCCGCAAAACACCCCGGGGAAACGCGCGCATGGCAACCTATCTCGGCCTCGACATCGGCACCTCATCGGTCAAGGCCCTGCTGGTCGATGCGGCGCAGCGTGTGCTGGCGGTGGGCACCGCACCGCTGGAGGTCTCGCGCCCGCATCCGTTGTGGAGCGAGCAATCCGCCGAAGACTGGTGGGCGGCCACGCTCGCGGCCGTGGACGAGGTGCGGGACGCCGCCCCCGAAGCGTGGGCGGAACTGGCGGGCATCGGCCTGTCCGGGCAGATGCATGGGGCGACGCTGCTGGACGCGGCAGGCCATGTGCTGCGCCCGGCGATGCTGTGGAACGATGGCCGCAGCGGGGCCGAGTGCGCCGAACTGCACCGCATCCTGCCGGACCTGACCACGCGGGCGGGAAATATCGCCATGCCCGGCTTCACCGCGCCGAAACTGCTGTGGGTGAAGCACCACGAACCCGCCATCTTCGCCCGCGTCGCCAAGGTGCTGCTGCCCAAGGATTATGTGCGCTTCCGCCTGACCGGGGCCTACGTGTCCGAAATGTCGGACGCGGCGGGCACGCTGTGGCTGGATGTGGCCAGACGCGACTGGGATGACGCGCTGCTGGCCGCCACGGGGCTGGATCGCGGTCACATGCCATCGCTGGTGGAAGGCTCGGCCGTGTCCGCCCGCCTGTCCGCCGCGCTGGCGGCAGACTGGGGCGTGGGCGCGGTGCCGGTGGCGGGCGGCGGGGGGGACAACGCCGCCTCGGCGGTGGGCATCGGCGCGGTGCGCCCCGGCGAGGGGTTTTTGTCGCTCGGCACCTCGGGGGTGATTTTCGCCGTCTCCGCCCGGTACGCCAGCGCGCCCGAACGCACGCTGCACGCCTTCTGCCACGCCTTGCCCGGCCGCTGGCACGGCATGAGCGTGATCCTGTCCGCCGCCTCCGCCCTGTCCTGGATGGCCGAGATTGCCGGTCAACCGGACATCGGCGCGCTGCTGGACCGTGTGGAGGCATGGGCCACGGTGGAAAACCGCCGCACGGCCCCGGTGTTCCTGCCCTACCTGTCCGGCGAACGCACGCCGCACAACGACCCCGAAGCCAGTGCGATGTTCGCCGGTCTGCGCGCGCAACATGGCCAGGAGGCGATGGTCTACGCCGTGCTGGAAGGCGTGAGCTTCGCGCTGGCCGATGGGCTGGACGTGCTGCGCGACGCCGGGGCACCGCTGACCAGTTGCATGCTGGCCGGCGGCGGTGCCCGCAGCCGGTTCTGGGGCCAGATGCTGGCCGATGTGCTGGCCATTCCGCTGCAACTGCCGGAAGGCGCGGAAACGGGCGCGGCCATGGGCGCCGCCCGGCTGGGCATGCTGGCGGCCGGTGCCGGCGATATCGACAGCATCTGCACCCCGCCGCCGGTGAGTGCCACGTTCACCCCCGATGCGGCGGCGCACGCCGCGTATGCGCCAAGGCTCGCGCGGTTCCGGGCGCTTTATCCGGCGGAGAAGGCGGCGCGCGTCTAATCCAGCCGCCGCACCACCAGCATGTTGTTGTCCAGCCGGTTGGCAGGGTTGGGCAGCGCCAGCAGCGCGAAATCGTGGGCGGGGAATTTTGGCGCATACGTGCCCGCCAGCACGGCGCGCCATTGCGGCAGGGTCTCGGTGGCGATGTCCTCGATCACGTAGATGCCGTGCGGCCGCAGGGCGCCCAGCGAGCCGTTCATGAACGCGATGTTGGCCTCGAACGTGTGCAGCCCGTCCTCGATAATCAGGTCCGCCCCATCCGCCAGCTCAGGCTGCGCCCACAACGCGGCGATCGCCGCCGGGTCGAGCTGGTCGCAATAGAAGGTTTTGATCCGCTCCTCCTCGAACAGGATGTCGCGGTCGATGTCGGCACCGAAGATGCGGGCCTTGGGGAACAGCGCCCGCCAGCCGCGCAGCGAGGCGCCCGGCCGGCCGGTGCTGCCCATGCTGGACACGAGCGCCGGGTTGTTGGTGCCCAGCCCGAGTTCGGCAATGGTGAGCGCCCGGCCGCGCCAGCCGTCCAGCAGCTTGGCGTAGATGGTGGTGTAGTTGTGCCACAGGCGGCAGTTGTCGCTACCCTGTGCGGTCATCTCCTGGCACATCGGCGTGGGGCGATACGTATTGACCGCGCGCAACTCCTGCGCCAGCAGCGACGGGCCGCGCTGGCAGATGCCATAGACATCCGCGCGGCGCGTCACGGCGGCAGCGGCCATGCGGCGCGGCAGATAGAACAGCGCGTACCAAGTCAGATACCGCACTTTGGTGCGCGGACGCGGGGTTTGCATGATCGCTACTGAGCGCGTTCGATGATTCCTGTCAAGGACCGGCTGCGGCGAATGACTGGCTCGGCGCACCGCGGCACGGGCAGCATCCGCCCCCCGCCCCCGGTGAGCGCGGTGTTCACGCCGATGCAGCGGTCCACGCGGCAGGGCGCGCGGTTGACGCACCGGCGCCGCCGTCTATACCGTTACGATCGTTCGACAGCCAGGTATCCGGGACCCAGAAGCTGGACATTCGCAGCGAGGCCGCCGCGCCGGGCACGCAAAAATTGCCTGGCATCGACGCCTGCCGCGCCGTCGCGGCGGTTTCGGTGGTCATCTACCATTCGGCCCGGCATTTGGACCATGTGTACGGCCTTCCCGGCCTGGCGCGAGCAACCCAGGCTGGCCATGCCGGTGTGGATCTGTTCTTCGCGATCAGCGGTTTCATCATCCTGTTCGTGCATGGCGGCGATATCGGCCGGCCCGGGCGGTTCGCCCGCTATGCCGGCCGGCGGCTGACGCGCATTCTGCCCGCCTACTGGGTGGCCCTGGCAGTCACCATCGGCCTCGGCGTGGCCGGCAGCCATGGCTTTCCGGCGGTGTTCGAGGTGGTGTGGTCGGCCCTGCTGCTGCCCTCCGACCACACGCCGCTGCTCGGCATCGCCTGGACATTGCAGCACGAGATTGTCTTTTAGGTCCTGTTCGGGCTGCGCGTCCTCCACCGCCGGGCCGGCCTTGCGGGCTTCGCCGCCTGGCTGGCCGCGATCCCGCTGGGGGTGGCGGCACCCGGCAGCGCCAGCAGCCTGCCGCTCCAGCTCTACTCGGCGTACGGACTGGAATTCTTCTTCGGCATGGCCGCGGCGTACTGGCTCCGGCGCGGCAAGGCCGGGCGCCCCTGGCCATGGCTGATCGCGGGCGTGGTGCTGTTCGCCGCCAGCGCCGTGGGCGAGGACGCCGGGCTGGCCGGGATCAATTCCGTGCGGATGCGGCTGATGTACGGGCTGCCATCGGCCATGATCGTGCTGGGGATGGCGGCGCTAAGCCAGCAGGCCACCCGGTCCATCCCGGCGTTGCTGCTCCGGCTGGGGGCGGCGTCGTACTCGATTTACCTGTTCCAGTTCGTGTTCATCGGCTCGGTCTGGCAGGCGTGGCGCCTGTCCGGTCTGGCCGGCAAACTCCCGGACTACGCGAGTTTTCTGCTGCTGGCGGTGGCCGGGATCGCGGGCGGCGTGGCGGTGTCCCGGCTGGTGGAATATCCGCTGATGGCGCTGGTGCGGCGCATGCGCGAGCCGCGCCCGGGGCAGAAGGTGCGCCCGATGCCTAGGAGCCTGTCCCGGTAATTGATGATCGCTGGGTTAAGCATGCGCGGGAAGGGTTGATCTGGATTGCTGGTTGGCGAGTGAGCGGCTCAAGCGGCTGCGGCTGCGAGCTTGAGGAGGTTGTGGGCGGTGCAGATCAGCG
>CAIPHQ010000026.1 GCA_903864895.1 uncultured Rhodospirillales bacterium | reverse complement strand
GACGCCGAAGCGCAGGTCGCCGCCGGTTTGCAGCCGCAGCGCGATCAAATCCTTCAGCACCTCGTGCTGCGGATAGACCATGATCGAGTCGCCGGTCAGCGCCTGCAGGTCGATGCGGTGGCCGCGCCCGCCAAACCGCATCTCGAAGCCATGATGCACGAAGCCCTCGCGGTGCATCCGCGCGCCCGCGCCGATGTCGCCGAGCAGTTTGACGGTGCCGCGCTCCAGCACGCCTGCGCGGATCGTCGCCTCGATGGTCTCGCGGCTGCGGCTGTCGATCACCACCGAGTCGATGCCCTGCAGATGCAGCAGATGCGACAGCAGCAGCCCGGCGGGGCCTGCGCCGACAATTCCAACCTGCGTGCGCATGGCGCTGCTCCCTTCGAGACCGAACGATTGATGGCCCCGGCGGGCGCGGCGTCAAGCGCGGCAGGGTGACGCGGGCGCGGCGCGGGCGCTAGCATCCCGTTTGGGCGAAGGAACCAGCGATGTTTGTGAACGCGGGCGGGTTGACGGTGCATGTGCAGACCGACGGCGCGCCGGATGCGCCGCCGCTGGTGCTGCTGCACTCGCTGGGCACCAGCCTGCATGTGTGGGACGCCCCGGCGCGGGCGCTGGCGGGCACGTATCGCGTCATCCGCCCCGATCTGCGCGGCCACGGGCTGACCGGGGTGCCGGATGGCCCCTACAGCATCGCGCAGATGGCCGCCGATGTACTGGCGGTGCTGGATGCGCTGGGCGTGGGAAGCGTGCTGCTGGCCGGGCTGTCCATCGGCGGCGTGATCGCGCAGCAGTTGGCCGCCATGGCGCCGGACCGGGTGCAGGCCGTGGTGCTGGTGGACACCGCCATGGTGCTGCCGCCGGCCGCGCTGTGGCGCGAACGGGCCGCGCTGGCGCGGGCGCAGGGCATGGAACCGCTGGTGGCACCGGTGCTGGCGCGCTGGGTGACGCAAGATTTTCTGGCCACGCCGGAGGCCGAGGGTCTGCGCGCCATGCTGCGCCGCACCGCGCCGGAAGGCTATGCCGGGGCCGCCGAGGCGCTGGCCGAAGTGGACCTGACCCAATCGACCGCCACGCTGCGCCTGCCCGCGCTGGTGCTGGTGGGCGAACACGACGTGGCCACCTCGCCGGAGGCCGCGCGGGCCTTGCAGGCGGCCATTCCCGGCGCGCAACTGGTGATCCTGCCGGGGGCCGCGCATATCCCCACCGTGCAGACGCCGGATGCGGTGGTGGCGGCGATGGCAGGCTTCCTCGCCCGCGTGGCCGCCTGACATGGCAGTGAACCCGGCCGACTCGGCGGTGTTCGGCACGCTGTATGGCAGTGACGCGATGCGCGCGGTGTTCGACGACAGCGCGTATTTTCGCCGGATGCTGGACGTGGAAGCCGCCCTTGCCCGCGTGCAGGGCGGGCTGGGCCTGATCCCGGCGGAGGCGGCCAGCGCCATCGCGGCGGCATTGGCGCACACGGTGCTGGACCCGGCGGAACTTGCCGCCAGCGTGCGCAACGTGGGCTACCCGGTGGTGGCCGTGGTGAAGGCACTCACCCGCGCGGCGGGGCCGGAAGCCGGGCGCTGGACGCATTGGGGGGCTACCACACAGGACATTCTGGACACCGCACTGGCCCTGCAGATCCGCGATGCG
>CAIPHQ010000025.1 GCA_903864895.1 uncultured Rhodospirillales bacterium | reverse complement strand
GCCTTCATCTGCACCACCTGCGGCACGCAGTACCCGCCCAGCGGCACGCCGCGCGAAGATTGCCCGATTTGTCTGGACGAGCGGCAATACGTCACAGCCGCCGGGCAGGTCTGGATCACGCTGCCGGAAATGCGCGGGCCGTATTTCAACGGCTGGCGGCGGCATGAGGAGAATTTGTATGGCATCGGCACGCTGCCGAATTTCGCCATTGCCCAGCGGGCACTGCTGGTGCGCACGCCACATGGCAACGTGCTGTGGGACTGCATCACGCTGATTGATGACGCCACCGTCGATCTGGTGAAATCGCTCGGTGGCATCTCGGCCATCGCGATCTCGCATCCGCATTACTACAGCAGCATGGTGGAATGGGCGCACGCGTTCGACTGCCCGGTGTGGCTGCACGAGGCCGACCGCGAGCACATCATGCGCCCGGACCCGTCGCAGCGCTTCTGGTCGGGCTCGACCCACCAACTGATGGACGGGCTGACGCTGATCAACGCGCCGGGGCATTTCGACGGTGCTGCGATGCTGCACTGGGCGGCAGGCGCGGGCGGCAAGGGCGCGCTGCTGTCGGGCGACATCGTGCAGGTCTCGGCCGACCGCAAGACGGCGGGGTTCATGCGCAGCTACCCGAACTGGATTCCGCTCGGGCCAAAGGGCGTGCAGCGCATCTGGGACGCCACGAGGCCCTATGACTTCGAGCGGGTGTATGGCGCGTGGTGGGACCGCGCGATCATGGCGGACGGCAAGGCGGCGGTGGAACGCTCGGTGGCGCGCACGCTGCACTGGCTGGCGGACTGAGCCGCCGCGCGGTCAGTCATTCTTTGCCGAACAGCCGCCAGCGGGACTTGGGCGGCGGCGGTGCCGGTTCGGTTTGCGGGGCGGACTGACTTGCGGTGCGCAACGCGTCCCAGGCCGGTGTACGCGTCGCTTGGGGCGGCGATGCCGGTGGCGGGGCGGCAATAGGGGCGGGCGGCAGAACTGGCACTGCTGGGAGCGGTGGCGGGGGTGCCGCCGGGCGCGAGGAAACCGCCAGCGTGAACGCCACGCACCAGTTGTGCAGCGGATAGGGGCGGCCTGTCAGTTCCGGGATGTTGGCCGTTTCGTAATGGCCGGTGCCCGGCGTGTATTCATAGATGCTGGCAGCCGGTTCCGGGTCGCTGTCGCGCAACATGCCGCGCCCGTTGCCGCGCGTGGCGGCATAGCGCAGCGTCAGCGGCCCGTCCGGGTCGCGTGCCAGCGTCAGCACGACGGTATCAGGGCCGTTCAGTTCCACCGCGCGCAACGGCACCAGGCTGCGGGCGTCGGACAGCCGGAAGCCCCGGTCCTGCAGGTTGGCGAATTTGTGCCCCAGCATCGGCTGGCCCCAGGCCAGTGGCCCGGCCGGCACATGAAAGCGCACGTGGAGTTGCCGCCCGGCGCATTCAGCCATCAGCGGATGCAGCGGCCGCCATGGCTGGCCCTGCACCAGCACGCGATACATCACCTTGCCGAATTGTTCACCCAGCCAGCGGTAGCCGTTGGCATCCAGATGGCCGTTCTTGTCGGTGACCGGGTAGGAGGGGGCAGCCAGAAAACAGCCCGGCGTGGAGAGCGCGAAATCCAGTTGCGCTTGCGGGATGGTGTTGGTCTCGGTGGCGTAGATGCCGCCGGTCTGGTACAGAAACCACGCGGGGGCGTTGGCCTGCCGGGCGATGCCAGCCGTGATGTCGTGCTGGATGTCGCGGTGCAGGCCTCGCAGCAGGGCAAGGTATGAGTCGTAGCCGCTGGTGCCGCCGTCCCAGCCGCGCAGGTTGCTTTCACCTTGCAGGAACAGAAAGGCGGCGATGCCGTAGCTCAGCCCCTGCTCCCCGGCCATGCGGCATGCCAGCGCCGCGCAGTCCCGCAGCCGGTTGAACAAGTCCGGATCGGCGCCGCGCGACAGGGCTTCCAGCGTGCGCCCGCCAACCCCGCAGGTGCTGGCCAGCAGCCGGTGCTGACCGGGACGGGCGCCGCCGGCGAGTATGCGCCCGCGCAGCGAATTGGCGGCGGCTTCCAGCACGGTCTCACCCAGCGCGATATCGCCCTGCGGCAGCGCGGCAACCTCATCCCTGGTGAGCATCTCGCCGGTGACGCGGTTCTGCACCCCGGCCACCAGCGGGCGGAACGCGGCATCGCCGACCGGTTGCCAGCGCGGGGCGTTTTCCCGCCGGGGCCGCACGCTGCCGCCCAGCATCAGCGAATCATGCGGCTGGATCACCGACAGCGCGGGCCAGCCCTCATAGCCAACCGACAGTGACTGGCCGTAGGCAATCAGGTGATTGATGTC
>CAIPHQ010000024.1 GCA_903864895.1 uncultured Rhodospirillales bacterium | reverse complement strand
GGCCGCGGCCGCCCTGCGCACGCAGATCACCGAGGCAACCGCGCTGCGTGACAGCACGAAGGCCGAACTGGAGCAGGCCCGCAACGCGCTGGCCGAGGCGCAGACGCACTGGCAGTCGCTGCAGGCCGAAACCAAGGCTGCACTGGCGCAGGCGCGAGAGGCCGGGGCGGCCGCTGAAGGCCAATTGGCCGCCACACGGGCGCAACTGGATCAGGCGGGTGCCGCGCTGGCCAGCGCCATCGAACAGCGCAAGACGCTGCTGCAAGCCGCCGCCACCGCCCGCGCCGGTTTGGCCGAAGCCAGCGCCGTTCAGGAACAATTGTGCGAGGATGTGCCGCTGGCACAGGCCATGGCGGAAGCCCAGACCGGCCCCGTCGCAGAATTGGCCGAGGAAACTGTCCAGGCGGCAGCGAAGCTGGACGCGGCCGAAGCACGGGCGCAAGCCGCGCAGTCTGCCGCCGATGCTGCCGAAGCCGCTGTGGCCGAGGCCAGCCATACCGCAGAAGCCGCCGCGCTGGTGGCGCAGGATGTGGTGAACGCCGCCGCCGGGCGCGATGAAGACGCGGGCGCACGGATGACCGCTG
Organism: uncultured Rhodospirillales bacterium; assembly: GCA_903864895.1. GTDB lineage: Bacteria > Pseudomonadota > Alphaproteobacteria > Acetobacterales > Acetobacteraceae > CAIPHQ01. Next base: position 3,439 of record CAIPHQ010000024.1, on the reverse strand, counting down.
CCCGGCAGCGTGTGACCGATGCCGCGCAGGCTGTGGCCTCGTTACAGGAACAACTGGCCGCCGCGAAGGCCGAGGCCGAGGCGTCGGCGCGCGGCGAAGCCGGGGCACCGCACCAGCCCGGTGCCGCCGAACTCTCCGAACAGATCGCGGCCGCCGAGCACGATCTGGCGCAGGCGCAGGATGGCGTTGCAATGGCGCAGGAAGCCGCCGCCGCCGCCGCCGCGCAGGCCAAACAAGAAGCGAGCGCCGCCGACGCGGTGCTGAACGCCCGCCGCATCGATCTGCAAACCGCCGCCAGCGCGCGCGACGCCGCCGTTCAGGCTGCTGCCGACGCGACCCAGAAGCGTGATGAGGCCAAACAGGCATTGGAAGTGGCCACCGAGGCCAGCGATCAGGCCAAGGCCGGGCTTGCGCAATCCCGAGCGCAAGTTGAAGCGGCACAGCAGCTTCTTGAAAAACTCACCGCCGCGATTGCCACCGGCACCAGCGACCTCGCCGCCGCCGAGGCGGCCGGCCCGCAGGCGGCACAGGCGGTGGAAGACGCGCGGGCGGCACTGTTGGCCCAGCAGGACGACGCGGCACAGGTGCTGCTGCGCGCGCGTGACGCCTCGGGCGCGCTCGAAGCCAATCTGCATGACCAGCAATCCCAATTGCAGGCGTTGGTGACGCAGGTGGCGGACGGTCAGGCGCTGGCGCAAAACCTCGCCGCGCAGATCACCGTGGCCAGCGCCGAAGCCAAAGCCGCCAGCGCGGCACGTGACACGGCGCAGGCGGACCTCACGCAGGTCAATGCCCGGTTGGCCGAGGCCACGCAGCAACTGGCCCGCATTCGCGACGACGCGGCGCAGCAGGGGCGCGAGTTGAACGCCATGCAGGAGCAGGCGGTGGCCGCTGCGGCCGCGCTGAAGGCGCTGCAAAAGCAGACCGTCGATGTGCAGGCGCAGTTGTCGGGCCTGACCGAGCAGCGCACCGCCGCTGCCGCTGAAACCGAAGCGGCCACCAAGCAGCGCGACTCCGCCAAAGCCGCCGCAGCCGAATCCGAGAGCGCGCGCAGCACGGCCGCCACCGCCGCCCAGAAGGCCGAAGCGCTGCTGGCAGACGCCAGCGAGAAACTGGCGCAGGCCGCCACCGCCATCGCCGCGCGCAACGCCGACCTCGCCGCGCTGGCAGCGCGCAAACTGGAAGCCGATGCCGCTGCGAGCGATGCCGAGGCCAAGCGCGCAACAGCCAAACTGGCCTTGCAGGCTGCCGAGGACGAAGCGAAATCTGCTGCACAGTCCGCGGCGGCGCTGGAGCAGAAGGTCACGGCGGCCACGGCCAAACTGGCCAGCCTGTCAGACCAGTCGGACGCCACGGCCAAGGCGCTGGAAGCCGCCACCGCCGCCCGTGACACGGCGCAAGCCGCCGTGCAGCGGGCGCAGGTGCTGCTGGCCGACACGCGGCGGCAGGTGGATGAAGCCACCCGCACCCTGCGCGTGCCGCAACTGCGCGGCGATCTGATCGCCCGTTTGCGGCCATTGCTGGCCAGCACGCCCGGCGTGCAGGTGCTGGATGACCGGGTGATCCTGCGCGGCGATGCCCTGTTCGCCGGAACCTCGGCCACGCTATCGCCTGCCGGCAAGACGCTGCTGCACACGCTGGCCACCGAACTGAAGGGGGCCGCCGTACCGGTGCCATCCGACTCCGCATGGCTGTTGCAGGTGGAAGGCCACGCCGACAAGAAATCTGCCAACCCGCTGGATATCTCGGTCAACCGCGCCCTCAGCGTGGTCCGTGCGCTGACCGCCGAAGGCATCGCGCTGAAACGGCTGGCCGCCGAAGGCTTCGGCGATGGCCAGCCGGTGGACACCGCCGAGACCGCCGAGGCGCTGGCCAAGAACCGCCGCATCGAACTGCGGCTGACTGAACGCTGACCTGTCCGGAACCCGCCCAATGACCCTGCTCAGCCGCCGCGCCGCCCTGCTGGCCCCGATTGCTGCCATTCCTCTGGTGGCCATCCGCACCCGCCCGGCAGGTGCGGCGGAATTCAGCTACAAGTTTGCCAACAACCTGCCCGCCGCCCATCCGCTCAACGTGCGCGCGGGCGAGGCGGCGGCGCGAATTCTGAAGGCCACGGACGGCCGGGTGGAAATTCGCCTGTTCCCCAGCAGCCAGTTGGGCTCGGACACCGACACGCTGAGCCAGTTGCGCTCGGGCGCGGTGGAGTTGTTCACGCTGTCCGGCCTGATCCTGAGCACGCTGGTGCCGCCCGCATCCATTAACGGTGTGGGATTCGCGTTCAAGGATTACGGGCAGGTGTGGCCCGCGATGGACGGCAAGCTGGGCGGGTTCGTGCGCGGCGAGATCGCCAAGCGCGGCTTGCTGGCGATGGAGCGCATCTGGGACAACGGTTTCCGCCAGACCACCACCAGCACAAAACCCATCACCGCCCCCGCCGATTTCGCCGGCATGAAGCTGCGCGTGCCGGTCAGCCCGCTGTGGACCAGCATGTTCAAGGCACTGGGGGCCGCGCCGGTCAGCATCAATTTCAGCGAGGTGTATTCCGCGCTGCAAACCCATCTGGCCGATGGCGAGGAAAACCCGCTGGCGGTCATCGACACCGCCAAGCTGTATGAAGTGCAGAAATATTGCAGCCTGACCAACCACATGTGGGACGGGTTCTGGCTGCTGGCCAACCGCCGCGCCTTCGACAAGCTGCCCCCGGACGCGCAGGAGATCGTGGCGCGTGAGCTGAATCAGGCCGCCGTGGATGAACGCGCCGACGTGGCGGCGCTGAACGCCGGGCTGCGCACCAGGCTGGAAGCCGCCGGCATGGCGTTCAACGCGGTCGAGGCCCAGCCCTTCCGCGCCGCACTGGCCGAGGCCGGGTTCTACAAAGAATGGCAGGGCAAGTTCGGTGAGACCGCCTGGGCCGAACTCAGCGCGGCGACCGGCGGGCTGGGGTGATCGCGCGGCGTCTGGAACGCCTGCTGACCCTGTGCGCCGAGGCCGCCGCCGCCCTGTTGGTGGCGGCGGAACTGGGCTTGCTGTTCGCGGGCGTGGCCGCGCGCTTCGCCTTTCATGCCCCGCTGATCTGGGCCGACGAACTCGCCAGCATCCTGTTCCTGTGGCTGGCCATGCTGGGCAGCGTGATCGCGGTTCAGCGCGGCGAGCACATGCGGCTGACCGCGCTGGCCGCCCGCCTGCCGCCCGCTTGGCGTGGGACCGCCGAAGCCCTGGCGCTGCTGCTGCCCGCCCTGCTGCTCGCGCTGCTGCTGCCCTCCGCACACGGCTATGCGCAGGACGAGTGGTTCATCGAAACCCCGGCACTTGGCTGGCCCAACTCCGTCCGCGCCGCGGCCCTGCCGGTGGGCTTTGCTATCATGCTGGCCAGCGCCGTGCTGCGGATGGCGCGCCTGACGTGGCGCGGCCTGCTGGCGGGCGCGCTTGCCGTGGCCGC
>CAIPHQ010000023.1 GCA_903864895.1 uncultured Rhodospirillales bacterium | reverse complement strand
GATCCGGTCCTCCCCCGCCTGCGCCAGCAGCGCATCGAGCTTGCCGAAGGCGCGCACCGAATACGGGCAGGTGGGTTCCAGAAACATCTCGAACACGCGCGGGCCGTGGCCCCATTCCAACTTGCCGGCGTGCCATTGGGGTTGAGTCATCGGGGTGGTCCTGCGGGCTGGCGGTGATGGTTTGGGGCTACACGCATTTTGCAGGTGCCGAAGTCAAGCAAGGCGGCGCGGCGGCGGATGTCGATTTTTGTTTTTTGTGCACCGCACACCTTGACGGATCTTTGCACGTCCCGAATATTATGCGTGTCATACAAAAATGATTTGAGCTGTATGGGCCGCCTCGCTTTTGCAGATCGGCGCAACGCCCGCACCCTGCCTGACGCTGAGCCTTTCTGACCGGCCAACAGGAGTTTCCATGTTCAAGAAGCATGCCTTTGCGCAGCAACAGGCGATTTCGAACAACGGTACCATCACCGGCACGCCGGGCACAATTGGCGGTGCAGGCGGGGTTGGGCTGACGATCCCGGCCACGTTCACCGGCACTTATCTGAACGCGGGTCTGATCGTGGGCGGGGCGGGCGGCAACGGCGTATACGGTGGCCCCATTGTCGATGGCGGCGGCGGCGGCAATGGCGTTCAGATCTTGGCCGGCAGCCTGACCAACACCGGCACCATCGCCGGCGGCAATGGCGGCTGGGGCAGCGTGTTCAACGACGAGGGTCCAACCCCTGGCAACGGCGGCTCCGGCGGCGCCGGCGCGTCGCTCACCAACGCCAATGGCCTGAATACAGGCAGCATAACCGGCGGCAACGGTGGCGATGGCGCGTCGCAATATTACAGGGCTGGCAAAGGCGGCGCCGGGGGCACCGGCGTTTCCATCAGCGGCGGCACGCTGACGAACAGTGGCGGAATTACGGGCGGCGCCGGTGGCTCGGGAGGATATCCTGCGAATCGGTGGCAGTCATCAACAAGCTACTCCAGTCCGCGCGAAGCAGGCGGCGTTGGCGGGACCGGTGTTTCGTTGACGAACGCCACACTGATTCAATCCGGAACGATCACTGGCGGGGCTGGCGGCTATACCGCCGCGGGGGGCGGCGCCGGCGTGGTGCTGAACAGCGGCACCATGATCCAGTCCGGATTAGTTGCCGGGGGCATCGGCGGCCTCGGCGGCGGCAGTTTTAGCCACGACAGCGGAATTTATTACCCCGGCGGGCCCGGCGGGGCTGGGATCATCCTGAACGGAGGCCTCCTGATGCAACACGGCACCGTCGCCGGCGGCGCTGGAATTCGAAGCGAATACTACCCCAATGTCGTGGGCCCGGGTGGTGCCGGTATCATCCTGAATGGCGGAACAATTTTCGAGTTCGGCACCATCACGGGAGGCTCAGGGAGCAGCCAGGGCGCGGCCGTGCAGTTCGGCAGCGTGGCCAGCACTTTGGTGCTTGAGGCGGGGGCCGTGTTCAACGGGCTCGTCCAGGCCAACCCCGCAGCGCAGGACACGCTGGTTCTGGCCGGACCGGCTGGTACACTGTCTGGGCTTGGCACCACATTCACCGGCTTTGCCAGCATCTCGGCGCCGGCCGGCAGCAACTGGACCCTGACCGGAACCAACAACGTCAGCGCGGGCGAAAGCCTCAGCGTGGCGGGCGCGCTGACGATTACGGGGAACTTGACGGACGCCACCGCGCTGTCCGTCGCCAGCGGCGGGCGCATCACGGTGGGACCGGGCGGGGTGTTGAGCCTGCCAGGCGGCGGCAGTTTCGGCGGCACGCTGGCTGGCCCAGGCACGGTCAATGCCGGCCCTGGCCTGACGCTGACGCCGGGCGCAGTGGTGAGCGCCGGTGCAATCATCACCGGAACACCGGGCGGGTTCGTCTACGCAGCCCCCGGCGGCGCGGGCGGCACAGCCGCTTATGTAGCTGGCGGGACAGTCACGCAGGCCGGCACCGTCCGCGGCGGCAGCGGCGGCGCGGGTGCCAAGGGATTTGGCCCCGGCGCCGGCGGGACCGGCATCGCGCTGAACGGCGGCACGCTGGTGGTGTCTGGCACCGTCAGCGGCGGCACAGGGTCCAAGACCGGTGCGGCGGTGCTGTTCGGCAGCGCGGCCAGTACTTTGGTGCTGCAAACCGGGGCCGTGTTCAGTGGCGCGGTGCAGGCCAACGCGGCCGTGCAGGACTCGCTGATCCTGGCCGCAGCCACCGGCACGTTGACCGGGCTTGGCACCGCGTTCACCGGATTCACTACCGTATCCGAGCCGGCTGGCCAAAAATGGGCCCTTGCCGGAACCAACAGCGTGACCGCAGGCACTATTTTCACCGCCGCCGGCAGTTTGACGCTGAATGGCACGCTGTCTGACGCGGGCACCGTTACGGTGTCCGGCGCGTTGGCCGGTAACGCCAGCGTGACCGTCACCAAGACCGGCGCGCTGAACGTGCAGGGCGGCGGCAGTTTTGGCGGCACCGTGTCCGGCAAGGGCAGCCTTGCCATCGCCCACGGCCTGATCCTGACCGGCGGCGCCAGCCTTGCGGTGCAGAACATCACCGATAGTGGCTCCCTAACGCTGGGCAGCGGCGAATCGCTGGCGTTTGCCACAGGCCAACAGGTCACGCTGAACGCTTCCGGCACCGCGACCCCCCTCGCCGTCACCGGCGCTGCGGGCAGCACGCTCACCAACGGCGGCAGCCTGACCAGCATCGGGCCCGGCACCGTGGATATCGGCGTGGTGTTCATCAATTCCGGCAACGTATCCGCCCAAGGCGGCATGCTGGCCTTTCTCGGCGCGGCAGCGAACAACGGCACGATCACGGTGGCAGGCGGCGGGATCAGTATCAGCCCCACGCTGACCGGCACAGGACACCTGAACATTGGCGCCGCCGGTGTTCTTGCGCTGCAGAACGGTGCTGCCGCCGGGCAGAGCGTGGATTTTCTGGCAGCAGCCGGTGCGCTGCAACTTGGCCATCCGGCCAATTTCCTGGGCATGATTGCCGGTTTTGGCGGGCTGGACAGCATCGACCTGCTGAAAACCGCCGCCACAGCCTACAGTTTTGCCAATGACGTGCTGACCGTGACCAAAGGCGCCAGCACGCTGGCCAGCCTGCACTTCGCACCGGGGCTCGCGGCGGCGAATTTTGCACTTGGCAGCGATGGGCTCGGAGGCACGCTGGTGAGCTTCAAGTAACCCAACAGCCCGAGACACGGGCCGGCGCAGCCGCCCCGGCCAGCCCCCCTACCCGATCCGCAACTTCGCCAGCCGCGCCTCATCCAGCGCGTAGCCCATCCCCGGCGCATCACTGAGGCGAATGAACCCGTCCGCGTCCACGCGGCAGGGCTCGGCCATCATGTAGTCGCGGCGGTCCAGATCCCATTCCGGCGGGTCGTAGGGGAATTCCAGGAACGGCGCATCGCACAGTCCGGCGGTCAGGTGCACGTTGGCGACCAGCCCGAGCCCGTTGCCCCATGTGTGCGGGGTGAACACCATATTGTGCTCCTGCGCCATCAGCGCCACGCGGCGCAGGCCGGTGATGCCGCCCACCAGCGCCGCGTCGGGTTGCAGCACGTCGAGGCAGCCTTCGCGGATCAAGTCGCGGAATTCGTACAATTCGCGTGTCATCTCGCCGCCCGCCACGCGCACGTCCACCGTGTCACGCAGGCGGCGCATACCCTCGCGGTCGCCGCGGTGCAGCGGCTCTTCCATCCAGAACACGCCGAGGCGTTCGAGTTCCCGCGCCACCGTGATGGCGTCTTTCAGGCTCCACGGCGCGTAGGTGTCTTGTGGCAGGCGCCAGCCCTGGTTGCAGTCCACCATCAGTTCCAGCTTGTCGCCCACGCGGGCGCGCACCGCCTGCAAGGCGCGGATGTCGTCGCGCCAGTCGCCGCGCTGGAAGCGGATTTTCAGGGCCTGAAACCCCTCGGCGATGTAACGCTCGGACGCATCGGCCAGCGCCGCCGGGTCACGCAGCGTGCCGGACGAGGCATAGGCGCGCACGGAACTGGACAGGCCGCCCAGCAGCTTCCAGCACGGCTGGCCGGTGATTTTCCCCGCCAGATCCCACAGCGCCAGATCGAGCGGCCAGCAGCGGCCGTAGTGGAAATTGATGTGGTTCAGCGTGCGGTAATGCCGCTCGATGGCCATCGGGTCCTGCCCCACGAACAGATGCTCGTGGCCGGCAAACCCCAGCATCAGGTCGCCCGAGCCGATGCCGGTCAGCCCCGCATCGGTGTGCACCCGCACAATCGTGCTGTCCCAGTATTTGCGCGGCTTGCTGTCCCAGCTGGCGCGGAACGGAGGGTCGAAGTCCAGCCGGTGATGCGAAATCTCGATGGCGGTGATCTGCACGGCACTTGCTCCTGCGGCAGCACGGTTTGGACGATGGCGGGCCATCCGGCGGTGCCGGTTGCCGCACCATCGCGCCAAACCCGGCGCGCGCGAAGCCCCGGCGCCGCCTGTTGCCGGATCGCAAATGCTGATCCGCGCATACCAAAAAAGGATGCGCCCGCCGCGCACCCCGCGCGGCATAATGCGCCATGGCCGCGCAGCCACCCCCTTGGCGAAGAGCCCCGAGGGATGCTTGTAAGCGCGCTGCAACGCTGACCGGACCGCATGAAATATAACGCTATCAATCTGTTCAAGCAGGGCCTGACCGGCCAGCAGGGCTGGCCGCCGGCCTGGCGGGCGGCCACGCTGAAGCCTGCCTATGATGCGGTGGTCATCGGCGGCGGCGGGCACGGGCTGGCCTGCGCCTATTACCTGCGCAAGATCCACAACATCAAACGTGTCGCGGTGATCGAGCGCGGCTGGCTGGGCGGCGGCAATACCGGGCGCAACACCACCATCGTGCGCTCCAACTACTTCTTCCCGGAAAGTGCGGCGCTGTACGATTTCGCGCTGCGCCGGTACGAACAGCTCAGCGAGGAGTTGAATTACAACATCATGCTGTCACAGCGCGGCATTCTGATGATCGCGCATTCCGACCACGACATGGAACTGATGGCACGCGGCGTGAACGCGATGCTGCTGAACGGCATCGACGTGGAATTGCTGGACGCCGGACAGGTGCGCAGCGAATTGCCGCTGGCCAAT
>CAIPHQ010000022.1 GCA_903864895.1 uncultured Rhodospirillales bacterium | reverse complement strand
CAGCGAACGGCAGATGGCCAACCGGTATACGGATTCGACCGGATGGATGTCGGCCAAATTCGATAGCGAGTTGCGGGGCCTGACGCTCGGACTGGCCATGTATGACGGCACCGCGCAGAAAATTGACGTCATCCGCGACATGTATGATGTCGTCTATGGCCGGATCAATGTTATCCGGCGGTCTAAAATTACACCTATCCCGCCCCCAGAGTTCATAACAGCTTTCAGTGAATTGACGGATGAAATTTATGCACTTGAATCGCGCGTTGCTGCGCTGAAGCCGGATGATGTTGAAGCGGCTCACCTGTTGGCGGCCGAACTTGCGCCATGGGTATCCAAGGCTTCCTACCTGGCATCGCTGTCGTTGCAGCAGGACGGGCTGGCGCGGCGCGAGCTCGCTGGAGTTGTGACGCGTGCCAATGTCGGGTTCGGCATAGCTGCAGTCGTGCTGATTGGCAGCGTGACGATGCTGGCACGCGCCCTGGTGCGGCAGGCCGCCGTGCTGCGGGTCGCGCGGAAGGAATTGCGATTTGCACTGGATCGTGCGGAGGCCGGTGTGCGGGCGAAGAGTGCATTTCTTGCGACCATGAGCCATGAAATACGAACACCCATGAATGGCGTGCTTGGCGCAGCTTCGCTGCTGGCCCACACGACGCTGACGGATGCACAACGCCGCTCTGTGGACATCGTGACCCTGTGCGGCGAGGCGCTGATGTCGCAACTGGACGATGTGCTGGATTTTTCGGCGCTGGAAGCCCAATCCGTCGTCCTGCATCCCGAGTCAGTCGACGTGCGTGAACTGGTGCGGGCCAGTGCCCGCGTGGTTGAAATTGCAGCGGCCCAAAAGCGGCTGGACGTGATAGTGCTCGTCGATCACGATATTCCACGGGCCGTGCAATTGGACCAGCGCCGGATGCGGCAGGTGCTGATCAATCTGATTACCAATGCCGTGAAATTCACCACCAGCGGTGGAGTCGTGGTGCGGCTGTCGCTGCGGCACTGGCGAAGTACGGCATTCTTGCGCATTGCCGTCATCGATACCGGCCCGGGAATTCCGTTCACCGACCGGCGGCGGATTTTCGACGAATTCATCCGCCTGGAGCGCCAGATCGAAGATGGTGCACGTGGGACGGGGCTCGGCCTGGCCATTTGCCAGCGCATCGTGGCAGCGATGGGCGGCAATCTGAAAGTGGCCAAAGTGCCAGGCGGCGGCAGCGCGTTCATGTTCCGGGTGCCTATCGGGCTGCCAGTGGAAGCGATCAGCCCATCGCCACCGGAGCCACGCGGCGCCGCATCAGTTCTCTGTGACGTGATACTGGTTCGGCGCGCTATCGAGCGGATGTTGATGGATTTGGGCTATGCCATCATTCCGGTGGCTGCGCGCCCTGATCTGGTGATGGCGCATGTCTCGGTCGACATGGCAAGTATCCCGCCCGCTGCACGCGTGGTGGCGTTCGGACCTGACAGTGGGAATGAACGCGTGTTGGGCGAATACGCCGTGCGTGCTTTGATAGACGGAAAGCCGCGTGCGGCAGAGGCGCTTCCGCAGGCATTGCCGCACGAGACGTTGCCTTTGCGTTTGCTGGTGGCCGATGACGATCCCATAAATCGAGAGGTCGAAGCTGGCTTGCTGCGTCACCTCGGGCACGCCGTCACCACGGTTGCCGACGGCAGCGCCGCATTGGTCGAGGTGACATCGCAGCGATTCGATTGCCTGCTGCTTGATCGCCATATGCCCGGCCTGAATGGTGTCCAGTTGGCGGTTGCGATCCGCGCGATGCCGGAGCCGACGGCGCGTGTGCGGATGGTTGCGGTCACCGCCGACATCAACACCGAAACACGCATGGAGCTGATCAGTGCCGGTTTCGATGCCATCCTGTCAAAGCCGGTCACTTTGGAACGGCTCGCGGGGGCATTGAAGCCACCGGTGGCTGCCGGCAATCGGGCGTTTGAGTGCGGACAGCAGGTTGAACCCCGCGGCATTGTTGATATCGAGGCACGCAAGATGCTGTTGACGGGGGTGCCGCAAGACCGGTTTGTGGCATTGGTCTGCACGTTCTGGGTGGATGTGGCCGAGACGTGTGACGTGGGCCGGGCGGGATTTGATAACCGGGTTCTGCACACCATGGCCGGGTCGTCGGCGTCGCTTGGGTACACCGCGGTTTCGACCCTGGCACGCCAATGCCGCGCAAAGCTGCAAGAGCAGGATGAATTTCTTGCTCTGTTCAGCAAGCTTTTGATTGCGCTGCTTGCCGCCAGCAAGGCCGACGCAGCGCTGTTGCCGCCGGAACTTGCAACCCGCTTAGCCCATACCATCGACCGTTCCGCTGTGCGCACGCTGAACAAGGAAACAGCATGAGTCTCGTGATTGTGGACGACAGCTTGTTCAACCTGGACTTGCTGGAGGCCATTCTGCAGCCTCTGGGCAGGCCGATCGTGCGATTCAGGGACCCCTTGGCGGCACTGGATGGCATAGAATCCCTCGAGCCAGTGCTGGTGGTGACCGACCATTTGATGCCAGAGATGGAAGGTGTGGAACTGGTCAGGCGCCTGCGCTCCATGCCCGCGGTGGCCGATGTGCCGGTCCTGATGTTGACCAGCGCCGACGAAAACGCGGTGCGCGTGACCGCGTTCGAAGTCGGCGTGACCGATTTTGCGACACGGCCGATCGACCCGATTGAACTGCGTGCGCGCGCCCGCGCGCTCATGCAACTCGGCATTGCGCGCAATGAATTGCGCTGGCAGGCAAGAATGCTGGCCGGAGAGGTGCAGGACACCACTGCCAACCTGGCAACCGTGCTGGATTCGGGGCCTGGAACACTCTCCCGGTTTGCCCGCGATGCATCCGGTGCGTGGCGACCGGTTTGGCATTCAGACAATTTTTCACGTCTGACCGGCTACACATTGGCCGAAGCGTCCGCACCAGATTTCTCCCAGCACACCATGCGCGTCGATCCGTATGCCGGGCGCGCCGAAGCGCTTGCGCGCTCATCGGCACCGGGGATGGCGTCGTGGGATTTCGACTTCCGGCACAAACACGGGCATTGGCTGCGGCTCGGCCAGAATTTGCGCGTGGTGATCAGTGGTGCATATGAAGAGGAGTTGGTTGCCTACACCTATGACTTCACCGCACAGTATCAGGCGGCCAAGCTGATCGAGGCCGGCAAGCAGCGTCTGGACATGCTGCTGTCTGCGTCTCCCGGCGCGCTGTTCCAGATGGAACTGAATGAAAGCGGCGCTGCGGCTATGGTGTTCATGGCTGACGCGATTGTCAGAGTGACCGGCTACCGGTTTGATGCGATGCCAGGGGGCTGCATCACCACACTCTATGACGAAATGTCCCTGGCCCGTCATGCTGATGCAATCGCCAGTGCGCGGCTGCGCGGCGAAGCCTCCTACGAAGCGCACCTGCAGCACAAGGATGGCCGCTGGATTTGGGCAGATGTGCGCCTGTCGGCCAGCGAGGGCCCGGCCTCCATGCGGATCACGGGCTATATCGCCGATGTGACCGGCGAACGCGAAACGCGGGCCGAATTGGAGCGAACGCGGACGGAATTGAAGGCCGTGGTGGAAGCATCGCCAGGTGCGTTGGTGACGCTGCTGTATGGTCCATCCGCGACGGACAAAGCGGTCCTGTTTGCCTCACATGGCATTGCGCGTGTCACCGGCTACAGCGCGGAGGAATGCAGGGACCCGGCGTGGTTCCAGTCTGTCGTGGACCCTGCCTATTGGCGTGACATGATGGAAACCCGCTGGCAATTGTTGCAGTTGCGGCCAGCGATATTGCAACTGCCGATCCTGCACAAGTCCGACGGGTGGCGCTGGGTGCAGTTGGCATTTCGTCCCCATGAGCGCTCCGCGGATGGTAAAGTACTTGTCTTTGGCTACATGACCGACATCACCGAACAAAAGGCACAAGATGCGCGGCTCGCGCAAACAGTGAAGCTTGCGACGCTTGGCGAAATGGCCACGTCGATGGCGCACGAACTCAACCAGCCGCTTACCATCATCAGCTTCGCGGCGCAGAACCTGTTTAACGCCTACAATCAGGATGAGCAGGCCCGCCCGCGGCTGGACCGCATCATCGCGCAGGCGCATCGCGCGTCCAAACTTATCGACCATTTGCGCGTGTTCGGCCGGGCGCAGGACAGCGCGCCATCTGCGGTGCACTGGCAGGACGCCCTGGCCGGCGCGATGCTGTTGGCCGGCGCCAAGCTGCGTATGGCGGGAATCACGCCTGACGTGCGCGTGCCGGACGATCTGCCGCCAGTGCAAGGGCATCTGGTGTTGTTGGAACAGGTGCTGCTGAACGTCATCAACAATGCCTGCGATGCGTATCAATTGGCGACCCCGCCGGTCCCGGGCGCTGACCGCACACTTGTGATCGCCGCCGAAGCGATGACGGGGGCGATTCGCATGACGGTCGCTGACCGTGCGGGCGGCATTCCGCCTGCTGCGATGGAGCGGGTGTTTGAACCATTTTTTACGACCAAGGCTGCCTCACAGGGCACCGGGCTTGGCCTGTCATTTAGCTATGGCGTCATCGCGGACATGAAAGGCAGCATGACAGTGCGCAATGCGGGTGGGGGCGCAGAGTTTGAAATCATTCTGCCGATAGCCACTCTGCCAATTTTCACGGAAAGCCAATGAGCAACGTCAAGCATTCCATGAAGATGGCCCTGCTGGCGAATTGTGGCCCTGGCCTGGCCCGATCTGTTGGCGACGGTTGTGTTGATGTCGATCACCCTGCCCGTGCCGGGCTTGCCAAGGCCTGACCCCGCAGCCGGCTGCGGCGGTCATCTGCCTGCGAAGGCGGGCTGAAGCCGCATTCGCCCGGCCGTGGCCGGCGAGGACAGGTGATTTCCGAACCTGTGATCACGACGATCTGACCGTCATGGTGCTCCCATCGGACAAGCTCGAGCGGATACCCAAGCCGTGCCGCTACCGGAAGATCGGGAAGGACTTGGCACCGAAATGTTCCAGCCTGACAGAAAAAGCCAGACTTGCATTGAAGAAGGCAATCGGCACGGCGGCCGGTGGGGCGGATATGTGTCAAGGAGGTGCTCATGGGCCTGATCGTTCTGATCATATTGATCGTGCTGATCTTTGGCGGCGGTGGCGGTTACTATGCTCATAGAAGTTATGGCGGCGCCGGTCTTGGCGGCGTTCTTGGCACAGTGGTGTTAGCCCTGCTGCTCTTGTGGCTGCTTGGCGGCTTGAGGTGACGGCGCTGAGCCAAAACGCCCGGGGCCCGCGCCGCAGCGATGCGCGCTGGCACCTCGCTGTTCGCCATATTGGAAGGAAGCCGTGATGCGTGCGCTGACGTTGAGTGGTGTCGTTCTGGTACTTCTCGGGGTGCTTGCATTCGCAATCCCGGTTTTGACGACACAGCAAACCACGGATGTCGCCAAAATCGGAGATCTGAAACTGCAAACCACTGAAAGCAGGTCCTACATTATCCCGCCTGTCATGAGCGGCGCCGCGTTGCTGATTGGAGTAATATTGATCGGGGCGGGCCTTTATCAGCAGCGCTGAACCGGTCGAAGGCCCGCTCTCCAACGCCTGCAGTCCAGCCTGCCATCCGCCCTCATAGCGCGGTTGCATTTTTATTCGTGGACTACGGAGGACACCAAATGACTGGCTTTGGAATCGAACGCCAGCCGTCGGCTCTTGAACAGCAAGCCGGGGCCAAGCCCGCGGGAATGGCGCAGGCCTTCATCGGGGCCGATATGTCCGAAGCCGAGGCCGTGAAGGCCGAAGCCTTGCGGTGCAAGCCGCCCTGCACCGGCTTGATAGCCGTCACGTTCGTCAGGCCGGGTGGATCGGCGCTGGCAAGCTAGTCCGGTTCTGGGCGGAACATCGCGCTGCGTTTCGCCCCGCCGTTCGGTGCCAACAATCCGCGCCGCAGCCAAACCGGCAGTGACGCCACGGGCCAAGCCAGCGCGAAAAGCAGTAGCCCCGCGCCGAGATACGACGCCCACGTAAACAGCTCAGCCGTGAGCAACGCAATCACTACCAGCGGACGCCCGACCCAGTGCCTGCTCAGCCACAGCCACAGCCACAACAGGCCAAGGCCGAACCCAACCCACAAGAACGCCATACGCGCCCCGTTCGATGGGACTGGCGATCAATGCGCGCAAGCTGAAGGCTCGGCAAGCCACGCTTGCGCCGCTCCCGCCAAGCGCTATGGGGTGTTCAAACACGATCCTGATGTGAAGCTCTGAAGTGCTGAACTGGCCCCACGCAGGGAGCCAGCAAGGACCTTTGGCCGCATTCTGGTAGCTATCGGCTTTCGCTGTCGCTGCCACCGCACGCTAACTGCTTGAAAAGATTGGCGGACCCGATACGATTCGAACGTACGACCTTTGCCTTCGGAGGGCAACGCTCTATCCAGCTGAGCTACGGGTCCCGCGAGTAGTGCATAGCGCGGATTGCGCTGCGGGGAAAGCCT
>CAIPHQ010000021.1 GCA_903864895.1 uncultured Rhodospirillales bacterium | reverse complement strand
CGGCACATCATGGTCCATGCGGAACTGGCTGGTGTTGTCGATGACAATGCAGCCCTGTGCCGCCGCGCGCGGGGCATGAATGGCCGACACCGACGCGCCGGGGCTGAACAGCCCGATGTCCCAGCCGGTGAAGTCAAACGTCTCGAGGTTCTGCACCGTCAGCACGCGCTTATCGCCGAACGAGACCTGCGACCCGGCGGAGCGGCCCGAGGCGACGGCGGCAATGTCTTTGATGGGGAAGTTGCGCTCGTACACGGTTTTGAGCATTTCGCGCCCGACTGCCCCGGTGGCGCCGACGACCGCGACTTTGTAGCTCATGACCTGTGCTCCGTGCGTGCCGGTCCCGATGACCAGCCAAGCGCCTCGCCTAGCGTTGCACGGGCAGGCTGGCAAGACGGCTTTGAACGACGCTGCGTTGCCGCGCGGTCAGGCGGCGGGCGGCACGGCCGGTACCAGGCGTTCCAGTTCCGCCAGATGTCCGGCCGCCGCAGTTTCAGCCGCCTCGCTCAGGGCGCGATAGGCGTTCACAACGGCATGCCCGGCTTCGGTGAGCCGCGCACCCCCGCCCCCGGCACCTCCGGCTGCGGTGGCCACCACCGGGGTGCCGAGATGGGCGTTCAGATCTTCCACCAGTTCCCACGCGCGGCGATAGGACATGCGCAGGCTGCGGCCCGCCGCCGAGATGGAGCCGCTGCGGGCAATCTCTTCCAGCAGCGCCACCTTGCCGGGGCCGATGCGGGCACCGGAGGCGAGGTCGATGCGAATCACCAGCCGGTGCGCCAGTGGTGCCGGCAGGGTACGCGACTTGGACGGGGTTATTGCCATAAGCGGCCACGCTGTCACGGCGCGGCCTGCGGATCAACCGGCGTTGCGTGCAGCACACCGCAAACGGCCCGCTGCCGAAGCAACGGGCCGTGCCGGACAGGTGCCGCGTGCGGTTAGAACGGCGTGTAGCGGACGTTGGCGAACACCATGTTCTCGATGGCGGTGGGCTCGCCGCCCTTGCCGTAATACGCCTCACGCTTGACGTAGGAGTATTGCAGGCCGGTTTGCAGCTTGCCGTACGGCCCCTGCAGGAACGTCCAGTTATAGCCGAGGGTAAAGCCGCTCAGCTGATAGTTGTTGCCTGCGCAGGATCCGCCGGCGTTGGGGTTGAAGCACCCGGCGTTGTTGGCACCCGGATTGCCGTACCCGCCGCTGCTGCCGAAGAAGCTGCGGCCGATCTGATCGATGCCGCCGAACAGATACACGTCCAGCACCGGCAACACGTGGCCGATGACCCCGACCTCGCCCATCGTCTCGTGCAACGGCTTCGGCGAACCGTTCGACGAATACGTCACGTCGGGCAAGCCACCCGCACCATAACGGCCAACACCGGCACCGCTGAGGAAGGTGCCCTGCAGATCGACATACTTCATGATCGGATAGAACACCGACGCGCCCGCACCACCGCCCACGGCGCTGTGTGTGGCCGCGCCGCCAACGGTATTCGTGGCACCGGTCAGCGAGTAGACCGTCTGATCCTGGAACTGACGCACCACACCGTACACTTCGTAGTGGCCGAAGGCGGTGTCCAGCGCGACCTTGCCGATCACGTCGGGCAGGCTGTTGATGCTGTACGTGGTGGCCGGGTTCAGGCCACCGTTGCCGGTATAGCCGTTGACCACGCTGGCATTGGCCAGCGTCGGCGCACTGCCGCCGAACACGGTCTGCGGCGCATCCGCTTCAAGACCGATATTGGCGTTGCCGAAGGTCTTGACCACGCGGACCAAGGGCACGCGCAGATATTCGTAACCCGGCAGGTACGAACTATCCAGAGTCGGCGGCTGGAAGTTCTGGAACGGGTCCAGCCCGCGCTTGAACGGCGTCGCCAGGCTCCAGGCCTGACCGGCCAGCGCGTAAGTGCCCCACGAACTGTCGGCGTATTCCACGAAGGCCTGCCGCAGGCGCGGCGTGTAGCTGTAGCTCTGAACGCTGTTTGCGCCACCGCCGCCGTTGTTGAAGTCGAACTCGACATAGCTGGTCAGGGCCGAGTCAGCGCCGGTGCTGGCGTCGGCGCGCACCGACAGGCGGGTGTTCTGCGCCGTCATGTTGAATTCGCTGGTGTCACCCTGCCCGGTCGGGCCGTTGAACGGGATGCCACTGAAGCTGCTGGACGTGCCGCGGCTTTCGTTGCGCGAACGGTAGTAGCCGGTCAGGTCCACAAAGCCGCCCAGAGCGACGGTCACGCCGCCGACGGTGAACTTGCCGTTCGGCTTCTTCGGGTTCTGGATCGGGTTGCCTGCGGCGTCCTTGTCGTTGGCAGGCTGGGTCATCACGATCGCGCCGGGGGGCAGCATCTGGCCAGCGGCCGGTGCGGCAGCAGCCGGAACCATCGCGGCCTTTTGCGCGGCCTGTGCATCCGCGCGCGCCTGCGCCGCTTCGGCCTGCGCCTGTTTCAGTTCGGCATCGCGCTTGGCCGCGTCAGACTGCAGTTTTTTCAGCTGGAGTTGCAGATCGGAAATCTGCCTCTGTATTGCCTGAATGGCCGCTGCATCCTGCGCCATTGCGGGCCGTGACTGCATGACTCCGCCAAAAATAACCGAAAGTGCTATGGCAGATACGCCAAATCGTAAAGATGCTTTCATCGTTCGTATCTTTCTGTTATAGGCCCTTGAGGGCAAGATTGATCGGTCACGACTTCTCTCAACGTCGGCATTCTATCAAATCCGCGTGACTTCCTCACTCGTATCCAATGATGATTACATGACGTTACCATATTCGAACAACCAGACAGACAGCAGGTGTGTGAAGCGATCAACCGCGTTAGGGTTCACGCAAAATGCGGCGGATCACTGCATGAGACCCGTCAAACTCAATTTCCAATCTGATAACTAGGCAATACCCATGCCTGCTCTCACCCACGCCGCCCTCGACCTGCTCGACCGCCAAGACCCGCTCGCCGGGTTTCGCGGCCGGTTCGCACTGCCAGACGGCGTGATCTATCTGGACGGCAATTCGCTTGGCCCGCTGCCCAGGGCCACACCCGGCCGCATCGCCCGCACGGTGGCCGCAGAATGGGGCGAAAGCCTGATCCGCAGCTGGAATGACGCCGGTTGGATCAGCCTGTCTGCGCGGATCGGGGATGCCATTGCGCCCATCATCGGCGCACCACCCGGCAGCGTGACAGTGGCCGATTCAACCTCGGTGAACCTATTCAAGCTGCTGGGCGCGGCACTCGCGCTGCGGCCCGCGCGGCGGACCATTCTGACCGAGGCAGGCAATTTCCCAACCGACAGCTACATCGCCCACGGCCTCGCGACGCTGCTGGCGCAGGGGCATACGGTGCAGGAAGTGGAAGCCAGCGCCATTGCGGACGCACTCGGGCCGGATGTGGCGGTGCTGATGCTGACCCATGTGAACTACCGCACGGGGGCCATGCACGACATGGCGGCACTGACCCGGGCCGCGCATGAGGCCGGGGCCTTGGCGTTGTGGGATCTGGCGCATTCGGCGGGCGCGGTGCCGCTCGATGTGCAGGCGGCCGAGGCTGATCTGGCCGTGGGCTGCGGCTACAAGTTCCTCAATGGCGGGCCGGGTGCCCCCTCGTTTCTGTATGCCGCCCCGCGATTGCATGACGCCCTGCGCTTTCCCATCACCGGCTGGTTCGGCCACGCCGCCCCCTTCACGTTCGACGCCGCGTGGCAGCCCGCGAGCGGCATCACCCGCGCGCTGGCAGGCACGCCGCCGGTGCTCAGCATGGCAGCACTCGAGGAAGGGGTGGCGCTGATGCGCGATGCGCCGATGGCGCTGATGCGGGAAAAATCCCTGCGCATGGGCGACATCTGCGCCACCCTGCTGGCCGAACAGTGCGGCACATTCGGCTTCCGGGTGCTGACGCCTTCCGAACACGCCCGGCGCGGCAGCCAGTTCAGCATCGCCCATCCCGCCGCCTACCCGATCATGCAGGCGCTGATTGCGCGCGGCGTGATCGGCGATGTGCGGATGCCGGACATCCTGCGCTTCGGCCTGACGCCGCTGACCCTGCGCTATACCGATCTGTGGGATGCCATGGCGGTGCTGCGCGGCGTGATGGCCACCGGGGAATGGCGCGAGCCTGCGTTTCAGGTGCGCCGTACGGTGACGTAGCGGCAGCGCGGGCCTATTCTGCGGCCAGACCATCCGGAGAGCCGACATGCTTGCGCGCACATGCCTCGGAGCCTTTGCCGCCCTGCTGCTTTCGGGCCTTGCCAGCCACGCCCGTGCCGATGCCATCGACGGCAGTTGGTGCGCCGAGCCGGATTTGCGGGTCACCATCAACGGCCCCACCATCGTCACACCCGGTGGGCACCCGCTCTGGGGCGACTACAGCCGCCACAATTTCAGCTACACGGTGCCGCAGGGTGAGCCCGGTGCCGGGGCCGTCATACAGATGCGCCTGATGAGCGAATACACCATGCAAAGCCGCAGCGGCACGGATGAGGCGACGGTGCAGATATGGCACCGGTGCAGCCCGGCGACCAGTTAGCCAGGCCGCTGCGTCAGCCGCGAGTCATGCCCGCACGGCCGCCCGGCGGAAACGGCACCACCTCGCCGCCCTTCCTGCCGCCGGGCGCGGCCTTTGGCGGTGGCGGTGGCGGTGGCGGTGGGTCGGGCATGGCCGCATAAGCGGGCGGCGTATAGGGTTGGGCGACCGGCGGCGGCGGGAAATTGCGGATCCACGCGGCGTAGGCCTCAACGGCCCGTTCGCGCTCGGCAGCCTGGCGGGCGCGCCGCTCATGCCGCCCGAGCCACCACCGGCGCAGATCACGCTGAAAAAACAGTCCGTAGCTGGAAGACCAGACCACCAAGGCCAGTGCCGCGAGGAAGGCGTTGAGCATGAGCCCCTTCCCCGCTGCCCGGTTCAGCGCCCGGTGAGGATGCGGTCCACCAGTTGGCGCACCGTCGGGATGAAGCCGTTGCCGTAGAACGGATCCTGCGCGAAACGGTAGCCGTTGTGGCCGCTGAACACCAGATTGTTCTCCATCACCTCGTCGTCCTCGCCATTATGGGCGACGGCCTGCAAGGTTTTCTGAATGCAGAAGCTGCGCGGGTCGGCCTTCTTGCCGTTGGTGTATTCGGGGCCTTCCTGCGACCAGTTGGAAAACTTGCACTGGCTGAGGCAGCCCATGCAGGCCACCTGATCGGCCAGAATCTCGCGGCCTTCCTCGGGGGTCACGAACACCAGCGTGCTGTCCGGCGTACGCAGCGCTTCGGTAAAGCCAGCCGCTTCCCATTTCCGCACGCGTTGCAGGTCGCGCGGCGTCAGGAACACCGGGCGGCGGCGCGGACCCACGCCGTATTCGTCCGTATGCTCGCCCACATGCTCGCCGGTATAGGCCACCTGCCGGTCGCTGCGGCCGCGCAGGTTCTGGATGAAGCGGTTGTTCATCGCGGACGAGAAGAACCCGGTCGGGCTGAACCGGTTCAGGAACACATCCCCCGGCTTCAGCGTCAGCAACTTGCGCTTCCACGCATTGCCGATGGGGCTTTCCATGGTCAGCAGCGGCCGTGTGCCGAACTGGAATGCGATGGGGCCGAGTTCCGGATTGTCGATCCAGTCTTCCCACTCATCCAGCCACCACACGCCGCCGGCCATGATGATCGGCGTCTCGCCAAGGCCGAATTCGCGCATCAGCTTGCGCAGGGCCAGCACGCGCTGGTAGGGCGCTTCCGGCTTGTCAGGGTCTTCGCTGTTTGACAGGCCGTTATGCCCGCCCGCCAGCCACGGATCCTCATACACCACGCCGCCCAGCAGATGCGCCGCCTTGTGGAAGGCGCGCTTCCACAGCGCGTTGAACGCGCGGGCGGAGGACACGATGGGATAGTAATGCACGTTGAACTTGGCGGCGATGTCGGACAGCCGGTACGGCATCCCGGCGCCGCAGGTCAGGCCGTGAATGATCCCTTTGGCGCCTTCCAGCACCCCGGTGATCACGCGTTCGGCCGCACCCATTTCCCACAGCAGATTGGCATGAATCCGGCCACGCCCGCCGGAAATGTCGTGCGCGAACCGCGCCTGCGCAATGCCACCGGCAATGGCGTACTGCACCAGCTCCTCATGCCGCTCACGCCGCGTGCGCGCGCGATACACTTGCGGGATCGCCCGGCCCTGATCGTCATAGCTGTCGGCGTTGACCGCGCTGATCGTGCCTGCGCCGCCGCTGGCAGCCCAGTGCCCAGCCGTGATGCCGGTCGAGATCGCGACCCCTTTGCCACCTTCTACCAGCGGCAATACGTCGACCCCGCCCATGCGGATCGAATTGATTGGCTTCATCGCGCTCTCCACCCGGCGCGCGGCCCCACGCGCACGGCCAAGTCGTCAGAATGTAGTCACTTCTCCAGCAACGTGCACCCCGTCCTGCAAAATAGCCGCACAGCCGGAAACGCACGGCTGAACCAGGCCGCACCAAGCCACCGAAGCGGCCCGATGCAGCCCGGAATCATCGCCGCGCCAAGCGGTTCGCCCACCGGCGAACCGCGCTGTCATGTCAGTCCGCGTTGTGGCGCGGGCGGCCTTCGCCACGGCCTTCGCGATTGTCATCGCGCCCGCCGCCCTTCGGGCCAACCTTGTCGGAGATGTCTTCGCCGGTCGCCTGATCGACCACCCGCATCGACAGCTTCACCTTGCCGCGATCATCGAAGCCCAGCACCTTCACCCGCACCGCGTCGCCGACATTGATCACGTCGGTGGTCTTGTTGACGCGGCCCTGCGTGAGTTCGCTGATGTGCACCAGACCGTCACGCGAGCCGAGGAAGTTCACGAACGCGCCGAAATCGGCGGTCTTGACCACCTTGCCGATGTAGATCACGCCGATTTCCGGCTCGGCCACGATCCCGCGGATCCAGTCGATCGCCTGCTGCGCCTTCTCGGATTCGGTCGAGGCGATCTTGATGGTGCCGTCGTCCTCGATGTCGATCTTGCAGCCGGTCTGCTCGACGATCTCGCGGATCACCTTGCCGCCGGTGCCAATGATCTCGCGGATCTTGTCCTTCGGCACGTTGATGATGGTGATGCGCGGGGCATTCACCGCCACTTCCACGCGCGCCCCGGTCAGCGCCTTGGCCATCTCGCCCAGAATGTGCAACCGCCCGTCGCGCGCCTGATCCAGCGCCACCTTCATGATCTCGGGCGTGATGGACGTGATCTTGATGTCCATCTGCAAGGAGGTCACACCCGCCTCGGTGCCCGCCACCTTGAAGTCCATGTCGCCGAGGTGATCCTCGTCACCCAGGATGTCGGACAGCACGGCAACCGCGCGGTCTTCCTTGATCAGGCCCATCGCAATGCCGGCCACCGGACGCGCCAGCGGCACGCCGGCATCCATCAGCGACAACGAGGTGCCGCAGACGGTCGCCATCGAGGACGAACCGTTCGACTCGGTGATCTCGGACACCACGCGCAGCGTGTACGGGAACTTGTCTTTCGCCGGCAGCACCGGATGGATCGCGCGCCATGCCAGCTTGCCATGGCCGATTTCGCGGCGGCCCGGGCTGCCCATGCGGCCGGCTTCACCCACCGAGTACGGAGGGAAGTTGTAGTGCAGCATGAAATGCTCGCGGTACTCGCCTTCCAGCGCGTCCACGATCTGCTCGTCCTGCCCGGTGCCCAGGGTCGCCACACACAGCGCCTGCGTCTCGCCACGGGTGAACAGCGCCGAGCCATGCGCGCGCGGCAGCACGCCCACTTCGGCGATGATCGGGCGCACGGTGCGGGTGTCGCGGCCATCGATGCGGATGCCGGTGTCGAGCACCGCATTGCGCATCACCTCGGCCTCGATTTCCTTCAACAGGCCCTTCGCCTTGCCGGCCACATCGGCCACGCTGGCCAGTTCGGCGACAATGGTTTCCACCACCGCCTTCTTGGCTGCGGCCACCTTGTCCTGACGCGCCTGCTTGATGGGTTCCTTGTAGGCTTCGGCGAGCGGCGTGGAGGCCAGTTCGCGCAAGCGGCCGGTGAGCATCTTCTGCTCCTCGGACGGCTCCGGCAGCGGCCACGGGTCCTTGGCGGCCACTTCGGCGAGTTCGATAATCGCCTGGATCACCGGCTGGAACGCGGCATGGCCGAAGGTGACTGCGCCGAGCATGACTTCTTCCGAAAGCTCGCTGGCTTCGGATTCCACCATCAGCACGCCTTCAACGGTGCCAGCCAGCACCAGATCGAGTTTGGAGGCTTCGGTCTGCGCCATGGTCGGGTTCAGCACGTACTGGCCATCGATATAGGCCACGCGCGCGGCGCCCACCGGGCCGAAGAACGGTATGCCGGACAGCGTCAGCGCCGCCGAACAGCCGATCATGGCGACGATGTCGGGATCGTTCTCCATGTCGTGGCTCAGCACGGTCGCGATGACCTGCACTTCGTTGCGGAATCCATCCGGGAACAGCGGGCGGATCGGGCGGTCGATCAGGCGGCTGACGAGGGTTTCGTTCTCGGTCGGGCGGCCTTCACGCTTGAAGAAGCCGCCCGGAATCTTGCCGGCGGCGAACGCCTTTTCCTGATAGTTCACGGTCAGCGGGAAGAAATCCTGCCCCGGCTTGGCGGTCTTGGCGCCCACCGCCGTGCACAGCACGATGGTGTCGCCGTAACGGGCTAGCACCGCACCGTCGGCCTGCCGGGCCATCTTGCCGGTTTCGAGGATCAGCTTGCGGCCGCCCCAATCGAGCTCTTTGCGGAAATAATTGAACATCGCATCATCCTTGTCGTCACAAGCGCATGGCGCGGACGTCAGGGGCACGCTCCGTTCCTCCTGCTGGGGAACGGCGTCTCGGGCTACAGGGGGGCGGACTGACAACCCAAGGCGGGATGCAGCCGCGAACCATGTGGCCGGAAACGCCGTGGCATCCCCCGATGGTGCGGGAAGCTTGCGGATCGTCCGACTGCCGTACCGCCGCCTGCGCGGCCACCGGGGCGGCGCCCCGGCCGGGATTGCCCCGCGCCACCATGGCGCGAGGGGTCTGCCCGCGGCGTGATATAGGCACGCCAGCGGGCAGTTTCAGGTGGGGCCGGTCAGCGGCGCAGGCTGAGGCGGCCGATCAGCGTCTCGTAGCGGCGCTGATCCTTCTTCTTCAGATAGTCGAGCAGCGAGCGGCGGCGGCCGACCAGCACCAGCAGGCCGCGGCGGCTGTGGAAGTCCTTGGCGTGGATTTTCAGATGCTCGGTCAGCATGGTGATCCGGTCAGACAGCAGTGCGATCTGCACTTCCGGGCTGCCGGTGTCGCCGGGATGCGTGGCATAGGCGCTGACGATCGACGCGCAGCGATCAGTGGTCATCGACATCGGGATACTCCTGATGGGGGTTGGAACAGCGCGTGCGGCTACAACAGCCGTTCGGGCTTGAGCCAGCCGTCTTCCAGCCGGCACAAGCCGATCACGCGGTCCCCCGCCATGGCGCGGGCCAAACCCCCGTTGGGGTCGGCCGCCCGTGGAATGCGGCCCATCAGTGTAACCAGGTTGATCGCCTGGCCGTGGCTGAGGCCGAAGACTTCCGCTTCCGTCAAGGCCAGTGCCGGGATGTCGGCCAGCGCGGTCGCAACGGGAAGCAGGAGGTCCGGGGAAGCGGGTGGGGTATCCTCCCCACGTTGCAATTTGTCCAGCGGAATCGCCTGCGCTTCGCTGAACGGTCCGACCCGCAGGCGGCGCAAGGCCGCCACATGGCCCAGCGTACCGCAGGCCCGCGCCACATCGCGGGCGAGGCTGCGCATGTACACGCCCTTGCCCGACTGCACCTCGAACACCGCCGTATCGGCGTCCGGGCGTTCGATCAGTTCAAACCGGTCCACCCGCGCCGGGCGCGGCGGCAGGTCGGGCGGCGCACCGGCGCGGGCGAGGTCGTAGGCGCGCTCGCCGTCCACCTTGATGGCCGAGAAGGCAGGCGGCACCTGCATGATGTCGCCGGTCAGCGCGGGCAGGGCGGCGCGCAATTGCTCGTCGGTGGGCCGCACGTCTGACGTACCGGTGATCTTGCCGTCGGCATCGTCCGAATCGCGGCCCTCGCCGAGACGCAGCGTGAAGCGGTACACCTTGGTGCCGTCCATCACATACGGCACTGTCTTGGTGGCGGCCCCGAACGCCACCGGCAGCAACCCGGTTGCCAGCGGGTCGAGCGTGCCGCCGTGGCCAGCCTTCTGCGCATCGAACCAGCGGCGCACCCGGTTGACCACATCGGTGCTGGTCAGCCCCGCAGGCTTGTCCACGATCAGCCAGCCATCCAAGGCCAGGCCGCGCATCTTGCGCTGACGCATGCTCTCTCCTACCGGCGGCACCGCGCCCGCTTGCCCCGCCAGAACCGGCGGGAGGGCGGGCGGATACACTGCCAGCCTGCGGCAATACAGCGCCGCGCCGTCATTTGACACGCATGGCTGCAATACCTGCGGCCCGGCACGTGCTACAGGCGGCCCATTTCACCCCGAGGATGCGCCGATGTCAGACACCACCCCGCCCGCCTATCCAATCGACGAGATGAACCGGGTCAAGCGCCGCCACGACCGGGGCTTTTACGATCACGGCACGGTGCATCGCCTGCTCGATTCGGCGATGCTTTGCCATGTCGCCTAT
>CAIPHQ010000020.1 GCA_903864895.1 uncultured Rhodospirillales bacterium | reverse complement strand
TTCCGCCTGAATTGCCTGCACTGCCAGCAAATCGTCCGGCAACAGGCACCGCTCCTGCCGCGCCAATGCGGCAATGTTGCGCAACTGCCCGGCCATCCCGTAGGCGGTGCCAAGCCGCTCCAGCCTCGGCAACACGCCGGCGGAGGCACCCAGCACCCGCCCCGCCTCTGCTGCCAGGGCGCCAGCGGTGCCGCGCAAATAGTCTTCCCACCCGGCGGATGTGGAAAAACCTGCCTCCACCTCCGCCTCCCGCGCATCGACCATCGCGGCCAGTGCCGTGCCATCCAGCACCCCTGCGGCAATGGCCTCACCCAGCGGCCCGGCCACCTCGTGCCGCCGCCGCGTGCCCTGCGCCACCTCCCGCCACCAATGCAGACGGATCAGCGCCAGCGGCGGCGCGCTGGCCACTTCGCGGGCGCGGGCGAGTTCGTGGTTGAACGCGTACAGTAGCAGTAGCGCGGGCCGCTTGGCGGGCGGCGCGAACAGGGCGGTGAAAAACCGGTCCGGGTCATGCCGCCGCACCAGGGCTGCCACCGGGTCCAGCGCCGGTTCGCTCACCGCCAATGCCCGCCCACCGCTTGACCTTGCGCCATACGAGCCATAGCTACGCCCCACGCCGCGCTATTGGCGGGCCGCCGTACTCCGGAACAGAGGAAACCCTTCATGGCCTTCGAACTCCCGTCGCTTCCCTACAGCCACACCGCGCTGGCCGAACGCGGCATGTGCCAGGAAACCCTGGAACTGCATCACGGCAAGCATCATCAGGCCTATGTGACGGCGCTGAACGGCTTCGTCGAGAAGGACGCGGCCCTCCAGGGCAAGTCGCTGGAAGAGATCGTCGCCCTGTCCCACGGCAAGGCCGACATGGCCCCGGTGTTCAACAACGCGGGCCAGCACTGGAACCACATCCTGTTCTGGCAGAACATGTCGCCCACCGGCGGCGGCATTCCGGGCTAGCTGGAAGCCAAGCTGGTGGAAGATTTCGGCAGCGTTGACGCTTTCAAGGCCGCCTTCAAGACCGCCGCCACCACGCAGTTCGGCAGCGGCTGGGCTTGGCTGATCCTGGGTAGCGACGGCAAGCTGAAGACCACCAAGACCCCGAACGGCTCCAGCCCGCTGGCCACCGGCGAGGGCAAGGCGCTGCTGGGCTGCGACGTGTGGGAGCACAGCTACTATCTGGACTTCCGCAACCGCCGCCCGGACTACGTGACCAACTGGCTGGACAAGCTGGCGAACTACGAATACGCCGCCGCGCAGCTCTAATCGGCCTGCTACCCCCTCCCTCTCCCGCTTGCTGGAGAGGGAGGGGCCCGCGCCAAAGGCGCGGGAGGGTGAGGGTAGCGGCGTTACTTCTTCGCCGTGTCGTTGGCCGCCACCGGCTTGACCACGCTGCTGATCGTCTCACGCAGCACCGTCACGCGGATATTGGCGGCAATTTCCACCTCGATCTCACGATCTTCCGGCTTCGGCGGCTTGGTCACGGTGCCGAGGATGCCGCCGCCGGTGATCACTTTGTCACCGCGCTTGAGTTCGGACAGCATGCGCTTGGCTTCCTTGGCGCGCTGCTGCTGCGGGCGGATCAGCAGGAAGTAGAACACGCCGAAAATCAGCACGAGCGGCAGGAATTGCTGGACGTTGCCGAGCGCGCCCAGCGGGCCGGCGGCGTCCTGCGCGTAGGCGGGAGAGATGAACATGAGGGATTCCGGATTGCGATGCGAAGGCGCGGACCATAGTTTCCGCCCCCCGCACGTCAAGCACGACCTGTAACCGCGCCCGAACCGAGAGCCCGCATGGACCCCCAAGCCGCCGATTCCCGCCTGCTGGAAACGCTGCTGCGCATCGCCACCGCGCTGGAACGGCTGGCCCCGCCACCGCCGGTGCGGCCCAATCTTGGGGCGGCGGATGCGTTCGTGTGGCACCCCGCCCCGCCCCGGCTGGATCCGGTGCCCAGCGTCTCACGCGTGCCCATCGCCCTGTTGCAAGGCGTGGAGCGGCAGAAGGCCATTCTGCTGGAAAACACGCTGCGTTTTGCCAGCGGCCTGCCCGCCAACAACGCCATGCTGTGGGGCGCGCGCGGCATGGGCAAATCCTCGCTGGTCAAAGCCGCCCATGCCGAGGCCTGCGTGCGCTACCCCGGCAGCCTGGCGCTGATTGAAATCCACCGCGAGGACATCTCCACCCTGCCCGACCTGCTGCGCGCCCTGCGCGGCGAGTCGCGGCGCTGCCTGATCTTCTGCGACGATCTGAGCTTCGAAAAAGAGGACGCCGACTACAAGGCGCTGAAATCGGTGCTGGATGGCGGCATCGAGGGCCGCCCGGCCACGGTGCTGTTCTACGCCACCAGCAACCGCCGCCACCTGATGCCGCGTGACATGATCGAGAACGAGCGCAGCACCGCAATCAACCCCTCGGAAGCCACCGAGGAAAAGGTCTCACTGTCAGACCGCTTCGGGCTGTGGATCGGCTTTCACAACTGCGATCAGGACACGTTCTTTGCCATGATCGAGGGCTACGCCCATGCCTTTGCCCTGCCGATCAGCGACGAGGCGCTGCGGGCGGCGGCGGTGGAATGGTCGGTCACGCGCGGCGGCCGCTCGGGCCGCGTGGCGTGGCAGTTCGTGCAGGATATTGCGGGCCGTCTGGGCGTGAACCCGGCGGCGTAACCGCGTCCAGGTCAGCCCGCCGCGTGGCGGGCGCCCGGGCGGAATTTGCGCAGCAGCAGCAGCGCCACGGCCGCTGCGGCAAAGATCAGCAGGCTGGCCGGTTCCGGCACGTCGGTGGGCTGCACGTTGGAATGCGGCTGCACCGTGCCGCCGCCACCGGCGCCGCCGCCAAGCCCGCCTGCGCCGCCACCTAGTCCGCCTGCGCCACCACCGAGTCCCCCGGCACCACCGCCAAGCCCGCCTGCACCACCACCGAGTCCGCCTGCGCCGCCTCCAAGTCCGGGGTCGCCGCCATCCGGTGTGCCGCCGGTGCTGCCACCCAGACCACCGCCCAAGCCGGGGGCCACCACAGTGGCCACCCCAACACCACCCGCCGCCAGCACCGCAGCGCCCAAGCCACCGGCCAGCGCCTTGGCCGATCCGGCGCTGGCTGCCGCGGCGCCAGCCTTCGTGGCTCCGCCCGGCAGCGTGGCCATGTTACCCTTCAGCGCCGCGATCTTTTTCGGGGTGACGATGCATGCACCGCCATCCTGCGCCGGCACCGCCGGTTTCGGCATGGTGTGCACGGTGTGCCGCACCACGTGATGCGTCTTGGCAACGCCATGATGGGCATGAGCCACCGATGTCCGATGGACCGCCGCAACCTTATGGACCACCGGAGTGGCGTCACCGCAGAAAGCTTCGGACACGATACTGTTCACTCACGACGGAGTTATCTTGCGCGGCACAGATAGGCGGGTCACCACAGGCGCACCACGACGAAATGTGCATATCAGAGATCGTTATATCGTAGATCGATTATGATCCGTAAATATTAACGTGGCTGCTGGCGCTCCTCCGCAACCCCTGTCAGGTTATGCGGGGCAACCCGGCCGGAGGTCTGCGATGCCGCTGAACATCTGCGTCGCCGGATATGGCATGATGGGCGTGTGGCACTCCGCCGCGCTGGCCCGAACGGATGCGGTGCGCCACACACTGGTGGGCCGCCGCCCCGAGGCTGCCGCCGCGTTTGCTGCGGAATACGGCTACCGGCGCTGGACCACCTCGCTTGATGAGGCACTCGCCGACCCCGAGATCGACGCGGTGATTCTGGCCACCCCGAGTGAGCAGCATGAGGCGCAGGCGATTGCCTGTCTGGCGGCGGGCAAGCACACCCTGATTGAAATCCCCATCGCCATGTCGCTGGGCGGCGCGCAGCGCGTGGTGGCGGCGGGGGAGGCAAGCGGGGTGGTATATGGCCTGTGCCACCCGATGCGCTTCCGCCCAGAGCGTGCCGCGCTGCTGGCGCGCACTGCCAGCGGCGGCGAAACCATCCGCCATATCGCAGGCCGGTTTTTCATCAACCGCCTGACCAATGTGGGTGCCACCGGCTACCGGCGCAGCTGGACCGACAATATCCTGTGGCACCATTTCTGCCATTTTGCCGATCTGGGGCTGTTCATGCTGGGCGCCCCGCCGGTGCGCCGCGTGCAGAGCCATCTGGGCGCGCTGCATCCCATCACCGGCACACCGATGGACTGCACGGTGCTGGTCGAAACCGGGGCCGATCAGACCCTGCTGATCCATGGCAGCTACTGCGCCGCCTACCGGCTGTATGACGACCTGATCGTGACGGACCGTGATACCTATTTCACCGACAACCTTGCCGGGACACTGCGCAGCGCGGCCGGCACCGCGCCGCTGGAATCCGAACAGGAGACCTGCGCCCGCGTGGTGTTCGATTTTCTGGACGCCATCCGCAGCGGACGCCCCCCGCTGGCCAATGGGCCTTCGGTGCTGCCGGCCATGGCGGTGTTGCAGGCGGTGCAGGACGGCTGGGATGCGCAGTATGGCGTGCAGGCCATTCCCGGGCGGGCGGGCGGATAGCCGGGGGCCGCAAAAGCGACTAGGCTTGCGCATCCATTGCAGGATCCTGCCATGCTGGTCGTGACCACAGAAAACGTGCCCGGGCATCAGGTGCGCCATGTGCTGGGGCAGTGCTTCGGCGTGGTGGTGCGCAGCCGGGGGCTGGGGGGCAATATTGCAGCCAGTTTCCGCAGCCTGTTCGGCGGTGAGATCAAGGAATACTCCCAGATGCTGGAGGAAGCGCGCCGCCATGCGCTGGACCGTCTGGTCAGCAACGCCACGCTGATGGGGGCCAACGCAGTGGTGATGATGCGCTTTGACAGCGCCGAGCTTGGCCAGACCATGAGCGAGATTGTCGCCTACGGCACCGCCGTGATTCTGGACCCTCCGCCAAGGTGAGCCTTCTGCGCGGCCTTGTGCTGGGCCTGGGCACCGTGCTGCTGGCGGGCGGCGCGGTGGCCGCCGCCGTGGGCGCACCGCCGCCGAGTGTCATTGCGCCCATCAGCATGGGCCTGCTGATCCTGCTGGGCACGCTGCTGGAGCGCCGCCGCTACAAGCAGATTCTGGACACCCCGCCCACCGGGCTGGGCTGGGCGCTGACCGGGGAGCGTTTTACCGACGAGGCCAGCGGCGACATCGTGGCCGTGTATTGTGAGGCGCGCACCGGAGAGCGCCGCTATGTGCGGGTGGGCCGCGCCGCCTGACACGGTGGACGCCGCACGGCCGCCACGGCACTGTGCCCGCAACCACCGGAGCAAGCCGCATGTTGTTTGAGATGGACGCGCTGCCGGCGCAGGACCGTTACAAGCTGCTGACATCCACCATCGTGCCGCGCCCGATTGCATGGGTCGTCTCCATGGATTTGCAGGGGCACCTGAACGCCGCGCCGTTTTCATTCTTCAATGCGCTGGTCGGCAACCCACCCATTGTGGGCATTGGCATCGGCGGCCGGCGGGAGGGGGATGCGCCGGGCAGTTGGAAGGATTCCGGCGCCAACATCCGCGCCACCGGGCAGTTTGTGGTGAATCTGGTGCCGTATGACCTGCGCGAGCAGATGAACATCACCGCCATCGAATTTGCCGCCAGCGTGGATGAACTGGCCGAGGCCGGGCTTTCCACCGCGCCGAGCACGAAAATCAAACCGCCGCGCATTGCGCAAAGCCCGGTGGCGCTGGAGTGCGAGCGGTTCAGCATTGTCGAGGTGGATGTGGACCGCGCCATCGTGCTGGGCCGGGTGCTGGCGGTGCATGTGCGTGACGACTGCGTGCTGGATGCGGCGCGCTGCTATATCGACACGCCCAAGCTGGACCTGATCGGCCGCATGCATGGCGGCGGCTGGTATGCCCGCACCAATAACCTGTTCGAGACGCCGCGCATTCCGGTGTCCAAGTGGGTGCGCAAGACCTGATGCCGCTTCCGGCGGTCTTCCGCCCGCTGCGCGACCCGGCGCTGGCGTTGCTGTGGGGTGGCCTGGCCACTTCGGCGGTGGGCGACCAATTGTTCATGGTGGTGCTGACCTGGGTGGCGGTTGCCGTGTTCGGCACGGCGGCGGGGTATCTGAACGCGTTGCAGGCCGCCCTTGTGCTGGGCGTGGCGCTGCTGGCCGGGCGCTGGGCCGACCGCTGGCAGCATCGCCGCCTGATGGTGCTGGCCGATCTGGGCCGGGCGGCGGTGATGCTGGCGCTGGCCGCCGTGTGGCTGCATCTGGGCCGCCCGCCGGGCTGGGCGCTGGTGGCCGCCGTGGTGGCGCTGGCGGCCGGGCAGGCGCTGTTCCGCCCGGCGTTGCAGGCGATGGTGCCCGAGGTGGTGACGGTGCGGGACGAATTGCCCGCCGCCAATGCGCTGCTGGACACCACCGACCGCATCGCCCGGCTGATCGGCCCCGGACTTGCCGCCATGCTGGGCGGGATATTGCCGCTGGTGCATTTCGTGACGCTGAATGCCGCGACGTTCCTGCTCTCCGCCCTGGCACTGACCCGCATCGGCCGCCTGCGGTCCCTGCCCGCCCCCGCGCCGCAACCCGAGATTTCGGTGCTGGCGAGCGCCCTGCACGGGTTTGCGGTGCTGCGGCCGTTTGCGCTGCTGCGCTATTCTTTGGCCACCACAGGCGTGGTGTTCGGCGTGTGGTATGCGGCGATGTTTCTGGGTGTGCCGCTGCTGCTGAAGGACAGCGCCGGTGACGGCACGGCGGGGCTGGCCGGCTACGGGCTGGTGATTGCCAGCTATGGCAGCACCAATCTGCTGGCCACCTTTGTCGTCGGCAGCATGGCTGTGCCGCGCCGCCCGGCCGGGATGATTTTCGGCGGGCTGGGGCTGATCGGTTTCGGCGGGGTGCTGATGGGGCTGGCGGGGTGGTGGATCACCGGGCCGTGGCTGCTGCCCGCCCTGTGCATCACGGCGGCCATCGGCGCGCCGGGCGGGCCGATGGAGGATGTGGCCGTGGCGGTGCTGCGCCAGACGCGCGTGCCCGCGCACGAGCAGGCTGCGGTGATGCGGGCGTTTCTGGTCAACAGCAATCTGGGATTGCTCGTCGCCTTCCTGTTCGCGCCGCGCGTGTTCGACGCGGTGGGGGCAGCGGCGGCAGTGACCGGCGCCGGGGCGGTGCTGGTGGTGGTGGCGGCGGTGGGGTTTTTTGGGTACCGGCGGGCGGAGGGATAGGGCTGCGGCGCGGGTAGGGTCAACCTACCGGCCACGCAAGATCGCCTCAAAATCTCGCCCGCCATAGAAAATGCCTTCGATCAGCACGGTTTGCGAGGTCACCACAAACGCAATTGTCACCCGCCGTTCGAACCCGGTGACGCGCAGGCCGGGCAGAATATCGTCGCGCTGAACACCGCG
>CAIPHQ010000019.1 GCA_903864895.1 uncultured Rhodospirillales bacterium | reverse complement strand
CGGATGCGGGCCAGTCTGGCGATGCGGCGGACGGTCGCGGGATCGAGCGACATGAATTGACCCTTGGCCTTGTGCGAAGCGGCGGACCATAACGGCGGCCATGCCCATCATCAACCTGACAGACCTGCGCGCCTCCCTGCCCCGTGGCACACGGCTGCTGGGCATCGACCCCGGCAGCCAGACCATCGGCCTTGCGCTGACCGACGTGACGCTGATGCTCGCCAGCCCCTATGGCAGCCTCAAACGCGCCAAACTCAGCGAAAATGCCGCCAGCATCGCCCGCATCGCCCGCAAGGAGGGCGTGGAGGGTCTGGTGGTTGGCCTGCCGATTTCCATGGACGGCACCAGCGGCCCGGCCGCGCAGGCGGCGCGGGACTGGACGCACGCTTTGTCCAACGCCACCGGCCTGCCCGCGTCCTTGTGGGACGAGCGGCTGTCGAGTGCAGCGGTGAACCGGTTTCTGATCGGCGAGGCGGACATGACCCGCAAGCGGCGCGGTGAGGTGGTGGACCGGATGGCGGCAGCTTACATGCTGCAAAGCGCGCTGGATGCGAGCGGCCGGCCGGAAGCGGACTCGGACTCATAGACTCAGTCGGATGCAGGGATGCTCCAACATCCACCGGCGATGCCGAAATGACCGAATGTGCCGCCGAACCGGGTCTCCGCCATTGCCGGGACCAGACAGCCATGCGCCGGGACGGCCGGCACGGCACTGCGGCTGAGCCGCCATTTCGGAACCACGCCGGAATTCTGGATGAACCTGCCAGCAGCGTACGATCTGCCGAAAGCGCGGGCCGAACGCGAGTTTTGATCGCTGCCGAAATTCAGCCGCGTGCAGCCTGATGCCCCGGCAAAGCAGAATCGAATGACAGCGGCGTTCATGCTGCAAGTAACGCGGGAAGCGAGCGAAGGTGAAACGGGCGTCACGCCGCCTGGGCGACATGCAACTCCACGCGCAAGCCTGCCGCCGTCAGCATATTGACCAGCGTATCAATGCCGAACAGATCAATCTTGCCCCGCATCAGGTCCGAGACGCGCGGTTGCGTCACGCCCAGCAGGCGTGCGGCTTCCGTCTGCGTCCAGCCTTGCGCTCTGATGTGTTGCTCCAGCGCCATCATCAGCGCCGAGCGGAGTTTCATGTTTTCGGCTGCTGCGGGCGTGTCCTCAATGGCGTCCCACACGCTGGCAAATTGCTGTTCCGCCATTAGCCCAACTCCTTGACCAGATCACGATAGCGGCGCTGCGCCAGATCCAGATCCGTCTTTGCCGTCGCTTGAGTCTTCTTCTGAAAGCAGTGCAGTACATAAACGGCGTTTGCGAACTTGGCGACATAGATCACCCGGAATGCTCCGCCGGTTTGCCGAACTCTGATTTCTCGCACGCCCGGACCGACGGTGTTCATCGGCTTCCAGTCGGACGGATCAAGACCGGCTTGAACCCTATCAAGCTGATAGCCAGCCTCTCGCCTTGCTGCGGACGAGAAGGCACGGAGGTCGTCAAGCGCCGCCTCTCGGAAAATCAACGGTTTGGGCAATTCTGCCATCCGGCGGACTATACAGATTTTTGTATCCAACCGCAATCCGGTCGCAGGCTGCGCGGCGGTCGTAGACTACGCGATGCCAGCCTAAATTCTGCCCTGCGCGCCGGATACCATCTGGTCGCAGCGATTTCGCCGCATCCAGCCGAGGCCCCCGCATGACGTTCGCCGCCCGCCGCCCGTTGCTCAGCCTGATTTGGGCTGCTGCCATCTTCGCTCGTACCCTCGCGGCCATCGCGGCCGACACGCCGGCAGTGATCGACGCCAAGACGTTCGGCGCAATCTGCGACGGTGCCACCGACGACACCGCCGCCCTGCGCAAAGCCGCCGCCGCTGTGCCGCCGGGCGGGGCGGAACTGCGGTTTCCCAAGGGTGTGTGCGTCATCCACAAGACCCTTTTCGTCAAATCGCGCACCCGCGTGGGGGGCACCAGCGGCACGCTGATGGCGGCGCGGCCGGGCGTAGCCGAACACCCGCATGGCTACGCGCTGATCGAGAACGAGCACTTCGACGCCACACGCATCACCGACAGCGACATTTCGGTGAGCGGGATGAACTTTGACTATGGCGCGATGGGGCCGCAGGGGGTGCCGGGTGGCGGCAAGCACGCG
>CAIPHQ010000018.1 GCA_903864895.1 uncultured Rhodospirillales bacterium | reverse complement strand
TGTGCATTCCGTCCGTCACGCTGTTTCTGGTGTTGCAACGCTACTTCATTGCCGGCCTGTCGGCTGGCGGGCTGAAGGGATGACCATGGGCTTCCAATTGCCGCCGCTGCTGCACGTCATCAACGGCCAGCGTGTCGCATCCCGCGACGGTGCCACGCTGGCGGTGATCGACCCGTCCACCGAGGCGCTGATGGGCCAGGTGGCGCATGGGTCGGCCGCCGATATCGACGCAGCGGTGCAGGCGGCAGACGCCGCGCGGCGCGGACCGTGGCAGGAATTGCCGCCGGTGCAGCGCGGCAAATTGCTGTTCCGTCTGGCCGATCTGGTGACGCGGGAGCGTGAGGCGCTGGCATGGCTGGAAGCCTGCGACGTTGGCAAACCCATCTCGGCGGCGCGCGGCGACATCGACGGTGTGGCGGAGACGCTGCGCTACAACGCAGGCGCCGCCGACAAGATCGAGGGCGCGGTGATCCCGCTGGGTGAGCGCGTGGTGGATTACACCCGTCTGGAGCCGCTGGGTGTGACGGCGCATGTCGTGCCGTGGAATTTTCCGCTTGGCATGGTGGCGCGCTCATTGGCCCCGGCGCTGGCCGCCGGGTGTACGGCGGTGGTCAAACCGGCCGAGCAGTCGCCGCTGTCGGTGCTGTATTTCATGGATCTGGTGGCTGAGGCGGGGATTCCGCCCGGCGTGGTGAACGTGGTGTGCGGCGACGGGCCGGGCGCGGGCGCGCCGCTGGTGGCGCACCCCTTGGTGCGCGGCGTGGCGTTCACCGGGTCGGTGGAAGCCGGGCGCGCCGTGGGCATCGCGGCGGCGGCGGGCATGAAGCCTGCGGTGCTGGAACTCGGCGGCAAGAACGCCATCATTGTCGCCGCCGATGCCGACCTCGACCGGTTGATCGAGGACGTGATGATGGGCGGCTACGAGAATGCCGGGCAAGTCTGCTCGTCCTCGTCCCGCCTGCTGGTGGCCCGTTCGGTGGCCGGGGAAGTGGCGGAGCGTCTGGCCGCGCGGGCGGCAGCGCTGCGGGTGGGCGAGGCGTTGAGCGACCCCGATCTTGGCCCGGTGGTCTCGGCGGAGCAGCACGCAAAAGTAATGGGCTATCTGGACGGTGCCCGCGCCGGCGGGGCGCGGCTGATCACCGGCGGCGGCCGGCCCGCAGGCCTGCCGCGCGGCTATTTCGTCGCCCCCACCGTGTTCGACAACACCGACCCCGCCAGCCGCATTGCGCAGGAGGAGGTGTTTGGCCCGGTGGTGACGATCACGCCCTACGACACCGACCAACAGGCGCTGGACATCGCCAACAGCGTCAGCACCGGGCTGGTCGCGGGGGTTTACACGCGTGACCTGAACCGCGCCTTTGCCATGGTTGCGGCGCTGGAAACCGGCTCGGTCTGGGTGAATGGCTGGTATCTCGGCGGCACGCAGGCCCCCACCGGCGGCACCAAGGACAGCGGGCTGGGCCGCGAGCGTGGCCTGATCGCGGTGCGCAATTTCCTGCGCATCAAGAACGTGGCGTTCCGGCTGTAAGGCGCAGTTGGTGCGCCATCGCAGCCTGGTCAGGAATTTGAAGCGGAGAATTGGCGGAGGGGATGGGATTCGAACCCACGGTACACCTTTACGATGTACAACGGTTTAGCAAACCGTCGCCTTCAGCCGCTCGGCCACCCCTCCGCCGGAAGGAGTCATACACGACGTTTGCAGGACGCCTTCTAGAGGTGAAGGCGCACCGCGTCAAACGGCTTGCAGCAGTTATTCTGAATCGCCTGGCTCGTCGTCGCTGGCGATCATTGCGCTGGCCAAGCCGCCGGATTGCTGGCGCACCCGGCGTTCCACCGCTTCGGCCATTTCCTTGTGTTCGCGCAGGAACTGCTTGGCGTTTTCGCGGCCCTGGCCGATGCGCTGGCTTTCGAAGCTGTACCAAGCGCCGGATTTCTCCACGATGCCACCCTTGACGCCCAGATCGATCAACTCGCCAACCTTGCTGATGCCTTCGCCATACATGATGTCGAATTCCACCTGCCGGAACGGCGGAGCCATCTTGTTCTTCACCACTTTCACGCGCGTGTGGTTGCCCACCACGTTCTCACGGTCCTTGATCGAACCGATGCGGCGGATTTCGAGACGGATCGAGGCGTAGAATTTCAGCGCGTTGCCGCCGGTGGTGGTCTCGGGGCTGCCGAACATCACGCCGATCTTCAACCGGATCTGGTTGAGGAAGATCATCATGGTGTTGCTGCGGCTGACGCTGCCGGTGATCTTGCGCATCGCCTGACTCATCAGGCGGGCGTGCAGGCCGACATGGGAATCGCCCATCTCGCCTTCCAGTTCGGCACGCGGCACGAGGGCTGCGACCGAGTCGATCACCAGCACGTCGATGGCACCCGAGCGGACCAGCGTGTCGGCAATCTCCAGCCCCTGCTCGCCGGTATCCGGCTGCGAGATCAGCAGATTGTCCACATCCACGCCCAGCTTGCGGGCGTATCCCGGGTCCAGCGCATGTTCGGCGTCGATGAACGCGCAGGTGCCGCCGCGCTTCTGCGCCTCGGCAATCGCGTGCAGCGCGAGCGTGGTCTTGCCCGAGCTTTCCGGGCCATAAATCTCGATCACCCGGCCCCGCGGCAGGCCGCCAATGCCCAGCGCGATGTCCAGACCGAGCGAGCCGGACGAGATGACTTCGGCGGTTTCATCACCGCTGCGCGCGCCCATGCGCATGATCGAGCCCTTGCCGAACGCCCGCTCAATCTGCTGGACCGCACCGTCCAGCGCCTTGTTCTTGTCCATGCCCAATTCCCTCGCGGCGCCGGCCGACTCGATTCCGATGGCTTTGAGACTCCCACGATAAGAACAAAACCGCAACCCCAAACCCGGCGCGGCACAACACAGTCCGGTATAATAACGAATTT
>CAIPHQ010000017.1 GCA_903864895.1 uncultured Rhodospirillales bacterium | reverse complement strand
CTGGCGTTCATCACCCAGACCACGCTGAGCGTGGACGACACCGCCGAGATCATCGCCATCCTGCGCAGCCGCTTCCCGCACATGGAAGAGCCGCGCAAGGAGGACATCTGCTACGCCACCACCAACCGGCAGGCGGCGGTGAAGGCCATCGCCGTGGGCGCCGATCTGGTGCTGGTGATTGGCGCCGCCAATTCCTCCAACTCGGTGCGGCTGCGCGACGTGGCCGAGCGCGCCGGGGCCAAGCGGGCGCGGCTGATCCCGGATGCCGCCCACATGGACTGGGCCGATCTGGAGGGCGTGCGCACGCTGGGCATCACCGCCGGCGCCTCCGCCCCCGAGTCGCTGGTGGATGGCTTGCTGGCCCGGCTGGCCGAGCGGTTCGAACTGACGATTGACGAGCGGCGCGTGACGGATGAGGACGTGGTGTTCAAGCTGCCCGCCGCCCTGGCCGGCTAACCTGCCCCGCCGATAGGACCCAAGCCTTCCCATGGCCGTCTATACCGAGGTTTCCGACGACGCCCTGCGCGCGTTCCTCGCCGATTTCGACATCGGTGATCTGGTGGCGTTCCGTGGCATCGCCGAAGGGGTGGAGAACTCCAACTATTCGCTGCGCACCGAGAGCGGGGATTTCATCCTGACGCTGTACGAAAAGCGCGTCGATCCGGCGGAACTGCCGTGGTTTCTGGGGTTGATGGAGCATCTGGCCCGGCGCGGCCTGACCTGCCCGCTACCGGTCAAGGGCCGCGATGGCGCAGCCCTGCGGATGCTGTGCGGGCGGCACGCCGCCATCACCACCTTCCTGCCCGGCGTTTGGCCACGCCGGGTGCAGCAGTTCCATTGCGCCCCGCTGGGCGCGGCGCTGGCGGCCCTGCATAGCGCCGGGGCCGATTACGCGCCCACGCGCGCCAACGCGCTCGGCCCGTCCGGCTGGCCGCCGCTGCTGGCGCGCTGCCTGGCCGATGCCGATGCGGTGGAGGCGCTGCAACCCGGTCTGGCCGCCGAACTGCAAACAGCACTTGGCGGCATCATGGCCGCGTGGCCCGAGGCTCTGCCGCGCGGGCATATCCACGCCGACCTGTTTCAGGACAATGTGTTCTTTCTGGACGGCCACCTGTCCGGCCTGATCGACTTCTACTTCGCCGCCACCGACATTCTGGCCTACGACATCGCCATCTGCCTGAATGCGTGGTGTTTCGAGCCGGACCTGTCGTTCAACGTCACCAAGGCGCGGGCCATGCTGCGCGCCTATGCCGAAACCCGGCCCTTGTCGCAGGCCGAGTGCGATGCGCTGCCGGTGTTGTGCCAGGGGGCGGCGATCCGCTTCGCCCTTACCCGGCTGTATGACTGGATCAACACGCCGCCCGGCGCGCTGGTGACGCGCAAGGACCCGCTGGAATATGTCCGCCGCCTGCGCTTTCACCTCACGGCCCGGGACGCCGCCGCCTATGGCCTCTGACACCCCGGCGGAGGCCAAGCGCCTGCTGGTCGAAATCTGGACCGACGGCGGCTGCAAGCCCAATCCCGGCCCGGGCGGCTGGGGGGCGATTCTGCGCTACGGCAGTGCGGAGAAGGAACTCTCGGGGGCAGAAGCGGCCACCACCAACAACCGCATGGAACTCACCGCCGCCGCCGCCGCGCTGGAGGCGTTGACCAAGCCCTGCACCGTGGTGCTGCACACCGACAGCGAATATCTGCGCAATGGCATCACCCGCTGGCACACCGGCTGGGTGCGCCGCAACTGGCGCAACGCGGCGGGCGACCCGGTGGCCAATATGGATTTGTGGCGCCGCGTGCTGGATGCGGCCAAGCCGCACCAGATCGACTGGCAATGGGTGAAGGGCCATTCCGGCAACCCGATGAACGACCGGGCCGATGTGCTGGCCACGCGGGCGCGGGAAGGGCTGGGGTAACAACGCCCCCTCCCGTTGCCGGAAGGGGGCGCCAGTCACGGTTACGCCATTTCCGGCGCGTCCTGCGGCGGCATCGGGCCGCGGCGGCGTTCGGCCATGAACTGGTCGAACTCGGCCTTGTCGCGGGCGCGGCGCAGGCGTTCCAGATAGTTCACGAACTCCTGCTGCTCCTCCTCAAGGCGGCGCAGCGTCTCGGCGCGGTAGTCGTCAAACGCGGCGTTGCCGCTTTGCGGCGCGGCCCGGCGGCCCCAGCCACACCCGGCGCTGCGCCATGCGGTGCCGTGGCTCGCACCCGCCCCGCCCGGTGCCGCATACCAGCGCCCGGCCCCGCGCGGCATGTATCCCATCCGCTTTGCCGCAATCGTCGCCGCGAGTGCGGCAAGTCCCAGCGGCCACCAGACGATAAACGCCAGAACCGTCGCCGCGATCCAGCCCACGCGACCGAATTCGCTCTCACCTGCTGCCAGCATCATGTTGACCCTCCCGGTCAAACCAAACCGCCAATGTAAATGGCATTCACATCGTGGGAAGTGGCTGGGCCGGAGTCAAGGGGGGCCACCACCGAGGCCGAGCGATTGCAGATAGATCAATGTGCCAGCCTCCAGCAGTTCTTCCGGAGCCATCGGCAGCTTGCGGGCACCTCCGGCCCCGGTGACAAACAGGCTGGCGATGCCGTGCGCCAACGACCAGAGATGTAACGCAACCATTTGAGCGGGCGGGCGATTGCGCGTGGCGGTGGCCACCGCCGCATCCGCAGCGCGGCGCAGCACTGCAAATGCGGCATCGGCGGCCACGCGCAAATCCGGTTCGGAGTCGAACGCCAGCGTGGCGTCGAACATCGCCGCGTAATACGCCGGGTTGCGCCGCGCGAAGGTCAGGTAAGCGCGCCCGCACTGCTCGATGGCGCTCACCGGGTCGGGCTTGCCGCCGTTCCATGCGCGGTCGAGATCGAGCGTCAGCGTGTCGTAGCCGCGCCGCGCCACCTCGGCCATCAGCGCATTGCGGTCGCGGAAATGCCGGTACGGGGCGGCGGCGCTGACGCCTGCAGCGCGGGCCAGTTCCACGAAGGCAAACCCGGCCGGCCCGCGCTCGGCAATCAGGCGCAGGGCGGCTTCCACCAGCGCCTCACGCAGGTTGCCGTGGTGGTAGCCGCGCTCACGGTCGTGGCTCATGCGATGACGCTCATGTGATGACTATTTACACCACCAGCGGCGTTCGCAACCCTACCCGTGAATCGCCTGCATGATCCGCTGGCTCGCCGCCGTATATTCGCGCGCATTGTCGAACGTATCGACGAGACGGAACCCCTTCATCACCGCGATGCGGTCGGCCAGCATCACCAGTTCCGGCATGTCGGACGAGATCACGATCACTGCCGCCCCGTCGCGGGCCAGTTTCAGGATCAGGTCGTGCAGATAGGCCTTGCTGCGGATGTCGATGCCCACCGTGGGTTCGTCCACGATCAGCACCTTGCTGCCCGCCGCCAGCCATTTGGCCACACTGACCTTCTGCTGGTTGCCGCCCGACAGGTTGCCCACGCGCTGCGCCAGTGACGGGGTGCGGATGTCCAGTGAGGTCAGGAACGGCGCGGCGGTGGTGTTCTGCATCCGGTCGCTGACGAAGCCGAGGAATTTGCCCAGACGGTGCCAGACGGTCGCGGCGATGTTGGCTGCCACGTCATGCGCCAGAATCAGCCCGTCGCCCTTGCGGTCCTCACTGACGTACCCGATGCCCAGGCGGCGCACCGCATCGGCCACGTCGCGGATACGCTCCGGCTTGCCGTCGATCCGTACCTCACCAGCGGTGATCGGCACCGCGCCAATGATGGCGCGCGCCAGTTCGCTGCGGCCTGCGCCGACCAGCCCGTACAGGCCGAGGATTTCACCGGCATGGGCCTGCAAGGTGATGTCCTTGTGCCCAAGCCCGGTTGCCACGCCGCGCAGTTCCAGGGCGGGCGGGCCGCTGCGGGTGCCGATGGCCGGCGCCGCGAAGGCGCGTTCGTCACGCCCGATCATCAACCGCACCACATCGGCGCGCGTCATGCCCGCCAAGGGGCGGCTGTCGCAGGCGTTGCGGCCGTCGCGCAGCACGGTGACATGCGTGCAAAGCTCGAACACTTCTTCCAGCTTGTGCGACACGAACACGATGGTCACGCCATCGGCCGCAAGCCGCCGCAGCACCGCGAACAGAGTGCCGGTTTCATGCGGCGTCAGCGACGACGTGGGTTCGTCGAGCAGCAGAAACCGGCTTTCCAGGGACAGCGCCTTGGCGATTTCCACCAGTTGCACCTGTGCGACGCTTAGGCGCGAGACCGGGGTGCGCGGGTCGGTGTCCAGATGCAGCAGGTCGAGCCATT
The DNA here is from genome assembly GCA_903864895.1 of uncultured Rhodospirillales bacterium. GTDB lineage: Bacteria > Pseudomonadota > Alphaproteobacteria > Acetobacterales > Acetobacteraceae > CAIPHQ01. Next base: position 20,773 of record CAIPHQ010000017.1, on the reverse strand, counting down.
TGCGCGTGGCCGCCACGGCGGCGGCTTCGTCGAACAGACCGAAGCGCGTGGGCGGGTCTTCCAGCGTGATGTTTTCCGCCACCGAAAACCGTGTGATCAGGTTGCGTTCCTGATGCACCACGCCGATGCCCGCCGCGATGGCCTCGCGCGGGGTGCGGAACGCCATTTCGCGGCCGTCCAGCAGCACTTTGCCGGAATCGGGCTGGTGCACGCCGGTCAGGATCTTGATCAGCGTGGACTTGCCGGCCCCATTCTCGCCCAGCAGCGCATGGATCTGCCCGGCACCGACGGTCAGGTTCACATTGTCCAGCGCCTGCACGCCGACAAACGCCTTGGAGACGCCGCGCACCTCAACCTGCAGGCCGCTTTTCACCTGCCTGCTCATGACAGGCGCAGCACCGGCGCGTTGCCCATGCGGGACTCGCGCAGCCGGTTCAGCCCCACCGCGCCCAAAATCAACGCACCCAGCAGCACCTGCACATAGAACGGGTCCACCGCCAGCATCACCAGCGCCTGATTGATCAAACTTACGATCAGCACGCCAAGGCAGGTGCCGAGCACCGACAGATGCCCGCCGCTGAGCACCGCGCCGCCGATCACCGGGGCGGCGAAACTGGCGATCAGCCATTCGTCACCGATGGCGGGGGACGCCAGTTGCAGCCGCGCCACCGACATCATGCCCGCAATCGCCGCCAGCAGGCCGGACAGCGTGTGCGCCAGAATCACCATGCGCGCCCGCGAAATGCCGGACAGTTCCGCCGCACTCGGGTTGCCGCCAAAGGCCAGCATCTGCCGCCCGGGGATCATGCGGCCCAGAAACACCGCCAGCCCGATCACGATCGGCAGAGCCACCAGCAGTGTTTCCGGCAGCGGCCCCCAGCGGTCTGACCCGAACGCCTTCACCGACTCGGCCACGCCGTAGAACGGCTGCGCCTCGGTGATGCCCAATGAAATGCCCTTGAAGATGGACATCGTCGCCAGCGTGATGATGAAGCTGGTCAGGCCGGATTTGTGCGTCAGCCAGCCATTGACGAAGCCGCAGAACATGCCGATCAGCAGGCCGAAAATGACCGCCGCCCAAACCGGCAGCCCCCACACCTGCATCGCCCCGCCGAACGACACCGCCACCAGACAACCCGTGGCGCCAAGGGCGAGGTTCATGTGGCCGATGGCGATGATCACGCCCTGCCCGAGCGCGTAGATCACTGTCAGGCAGAAACCCACCAGAATCACGTCGATGTTGTAGGCCGTCAGAAACTCGGGCCGCGCGATGGACAGCGCGGCCCCGCCCAGCAGCACCACCAGCGCCAGCCCCAGCGAATCCGACCGCAACATCCGCCTGAATGCGTTCATCGCCCGATGCTCCGCTGCAACGCCATTGCCGCCCGCCCGCGCTCCAGCAGGATCGCCCCCAGCAGCACCAGCCCCAGCGCCGTCTGAATCCAGAACTCGCCGATCTGCAGCATGTACAGGCCGCGGGTGATGATCTCGACAAACACGCAGCCCAGCACGGCCCCCGATACGCTCACCCCGCCGCCGGTCAGCAGCGTGCCGCCCAGCACCGGGGCCAGAAACGCCGGCAGCAACCAGTCGGCCCCCAGCGGTCCGGCCATGGAAGGCACAATCGCGCCGTTGCGCAGGCTGGCCATCACGCCCGCAATGGCGCCGATGCCACCGCACAGCGCGTGGCAACACACGAACAGCCGCTCCACCGGCAGGCCCGAGAGTTTGGCCGCGAACGGGTTGGCACCGGCGGCCAGCATTTCGCGGCCCAGCGCGGTGTAGCGATACAGATAGAACAGCAGGGCCGCGACCAGCAGCATGATCAGCAGCAGTGGTGACACCACGCCATACATGCGGATGCGCCCGAACCCGGTCAGCACGCGCGGCAAGGCGTTGAAGCCGTTGGCTCCGCTCAGCAGGATCATGGTGCCGAAGAAAATGCTCATCGTGGCCAGCGTGACCACGAAACTGTGCAGCCGCGTGGTGACGACGATCAGGCCATTCACCGCGCCCAGCGCGGCACCCAGCAGCACGCCGAAGATCATCGAAACCGCAATCGGCAGGCCCAATGACTGCAACGCCCAGCCCACACCCATGGCCGAGCAGACGCCGATGGCACCGAGGCCCAGATTGAGCCCGCCGGTGACCAGCACGGTCATCATCGCCAGCCCGATCACGCCGTCGATGCCGATGCTGCGGCTGATCGAGTACAAATTGACCTTGCTGAGGAACCCGTTGGCAAAGAACCCGAACAGCAGCACGAACACCGCAATGGCAATCAGCAGGCCGACCAGATTCGAGCCGAAAATGCCGCTCAGCCGCCGTGAGGCGGCCGAGGCGGCATCCCTCTCCCCGGGCCGGGGAGAGGGGGTTTGCACGGTGTTCAGTGCTGCCACCGTTACGGGCAGATCAAATAGGTCGCCTTGAACGTCTTCATCAGTTCGGCGGTGACGGCCTTCATGGTGTTCTGGAAGTCGTCCACACCGTCGATGCCCTGGAAGCCGGTGCCGCTGTCGATGAAACGCTTGGTCAGCGCGTTGGACTTGAACGGCGCCTTGTCGTTGACCTTGCAGCCGTGGCCGACGATTTCTTCCATCACGTAGCTGCCGATATAGGCCTGCCCGTACGGGTTCTGCAGCATCGTGCCGTGCACGAAGCCGTCCTTGATGGCGGCCAGCACCACCTTGTCGTGGTCGATGCCGACCATCTTGATGCGCTTGTCGCCGATGCGGCGCAGCGCCGTGGCAGACGACACGGCCGGCAGCCACGCGGAGGTGATGATGCCGTCAATGTCCTTGCCGCGCGCGGCGAGCAGGGCGTTGATTTTTTCGTCGGCTTCCTGCGGCGTGCGGTCGATGTCGGCGATGGTCTGCAGCAGCTTGATGCCGCCGTTGCTTTCCGCCACCGCCTGCGCCACCGCGTCCATGCGCAGCTGCGTGTTCGGGTCCACCAGATTGCCGGTGAAGTGCACGATGGTGCCCTTGCCGCCCATCGCCTTGATCAGCTCTTTCGCGCCGAGATAGGCGGAATGGCCGGTGTCGGTGCCGAAGCAGAACAGCGCCGGGGACGGATCCTTGGTGCAGCCAGCGGTGGCGATGCTGGGGATGCCGGCCGATTGCAGGTCGGCCATCGGGCTGTTGGTGGCCACCGGGTCGCCCGGGAAAATCAGGAAGCCGTTATAGCCCTGCGCGGTCAGATTCTCGATCATCTGGTTCTGCAGGCCGAGTTCCCATTTCGCGGGCACGCGGTAATCGGCCGCCTTCAGGCCGAATTCCTTCATCGCGTCGCGGCCGCCCTGTTCCCAGTTGGCGAAATAGGGGTGCGGCCCGCCCGGGACCAGCGCCACTTTCACGTCGGCGGCTTGCGCCGCGCCGCCCAGCACAGCCGCGCCCAGCAGCGCGCCGGCCAGAATGCCTTTCACGTTCATCATGTCGTTTCTTCTCCCGCTTTGTCATGGCCGCGCCTGCCGTTGGGGCTTGAGGCGCCGGGCGGGACACTAGTATACAAGCGGATGACGCGCAACGCCGCATCGCGGGCGCGCAGGGAGGACGGCCGGTGCCGGCCATACAAAACGACCCCGCCACCGGCGGTGACGCGCCGCTGGACATGAGCCTGCGTCTGGAACGCGGCGGCACCGTGAGTGATCAGGTGTACGACGCGTTGCGCCACGCGATTGTGACCGTGCGCGTGCTGCCCGGGGCCTCGATCAGCGAAAACCGTATCTGCCGCAGCCTCGGCGTCTCCCGCACCCCGGTGCGCAGCGCCATCGTGCGTCTGGCCGAGGACGGGTTGATCGACGTCTATCCGCAGAAGGGCAGTTTCGTCGCCCCGATCCGCCTGGCCGCCATCGCCGAAAGCCGCTTCATCCGCCGCGTGCTGGAAGTGGCCGTGGTGCGCGATGCAGGCGCGGTGTGGAACGCCACGCACAGTGCTGCGGCGCGCGCGGCCATCGCCGAACAGGCCCGCGCCATCGCGGCAGGCGAGAGCGAGGCGTTCTTTCGCGCCGACGAACACTTCCACCACATCTTCAGCCTCGCCGCAGGGCACGAAGGGGCATGGGCCGCCATCGTACAAGCCAACTCCCGCCTCGGCCGCTTCCACCGCCTGTTCGGCAACAAGGACCGCCTGCCGGTGGTGTTGCAGGAACATACCGGCGTAATCGACGCGCTGGACGCGGGGGAGGTTGATCGGGCGGCGCATCGGCTGGAGGATCATATCGACAAGGTGTTTACGCTGATCGACCATCTGCCGGAGGATTTGCGGCGATTGGTGGAGGGGTGATAGATTTTTGATAAAGAACAGTCGTAGCTTGGGCTTCAACCCATTTTCTGAATTTATAGATTGTCTTGGAATTGGGCGTTGAATAACAAAATCAACCGAGTTGTATGTATTGGTGGGCTGAAGCTTACCACGCGATTCCTGAAAACCATTCCAAAATCGCAGCAACGCTTCTGGCAACGCATCACCGGTTTCGGCGGCGGATGGCAAATACCACAATCAAGGCGATGATTGCGGCAACCAGAATGCAAATCCCGGCGAAACCTCCGGCACCCCAACCCATTCCCCATCCTTCATAGCCGTTCATCATGTCCGTGTTTCCTCAACATTGGCCGGGAGAGAAATCGTCGCACCGGGGTCGAAAGGTCACTGTGCTCCGCCCGCGCCCGTGAACGCTGAACCTCGGCGCGTCCCAGCGGAGCCTGAGTCTGGCGGCGCGGCCAGTGTGCTGAAAGCCCCGGACTCTACGCATCCGGTCTGACCGGCCTTGAACCGCGCGCCACGCCCGGCCCGTGCTCTGGCCTATGCCAACAGGAGGCCCCCGGTGTCCCACACCCGCGAAGTGCGATTGTTCCGCAATGGCCGCAATCAGGCGGTGTGGATTCCGGTGGAGTTCGAACTGCCCGGCGAGACGGCGCTGATCCACAAGGAAGGTGGCGGGATGATGCTGGATACCAGCATCGCCTCTGATTTGATCCACAACCCGGCGGGACGCGTTGCGGCGCGCGTGCGCGATTGCGGAGTCTCGAACACCTGCGTCAGCATCGGCGCTGCGGCCGAAATGTGGTTCCGGGCGCAGCGGCAGCAGTCCGAATTTCTGCGGCAACGTGCCGATGCACCCTTGGACGAACTCAGCGTCATCCCATTCGCGCCACCTGCGGACGCTGCCGACGCCGTGCTTCGCACCACGCTCCCGGCGTCAGGCCGCATCATTGGCTCGCACGACATGCTGATCGCGGCACATGCCCTCGCGCTTGTCACAGCAAATACAGCCGGCTTCCGCCGGGTGCACGGGCGGTCAGTCGAAAACTGGCGCGACTGACCGCCCGCACGCCGCCCGCTACTCCGCCGCCATCCGTTGTGCCGCTGCCCGGGCCGCCGGGCGTTTGTGGAATGCGCCGTCCTTCATGATGCCCAGCAGCTTGCGCCGGTCCTGCAGGATGCGCACATCGGCCAGCGGGTCGCCGTCCACCAGCAGCAGGTCGGCGAGATAGCCCGGCTTGATCTGCCCCAGTTCATGCCCCTGCATCATCAACTCGCCGCCCAGCTTGGTGGCCGAGACGATGGTGTCCATCGGCGAGAAGCCGAACAGATCGACGAAGTATTCCAGATCCCGCGCATTGTTGCCGATCGGATTCCAGGCGAAGCCGTAATCGCCGCCCGGCAGCACGCGGATGCCGCGCTTCTTCATCTCCGGAATCACCCGGCAGGCCATCTCCACCTCACGCTTCATGCCCAGCCCCTCGGCGACTTTTTCGGTAATACCCCAGTCGCTGGCTTCATGAATCGCCGTCCAGATCACCGCGATGGCCGGGATCACGAACACGCGGTCTTTCGCCGCTTCCAGCCCGTCCAGTGCCTCCGTGTCGCTGAAGGTGGCGTGGTTGATCAGGTCGATCCCGTTGCGCAGGCACATCTTCACCGACTCGGCGGACCGCGCATGCGCCATCACCCGCTTGTTGCGGCTTTTCGCCACCTCGCACACGGCGGCGATTTCGGCTTCGTTCATGCAGGTCATCTCGGCGCGGGCGAACGGCACGAACTCGTCGCCGGAGGGGTTGATCTTCAGCGTGTCCACGCCCTCGCGGCACATCAGGCGCGAATAGCGGCGGACTTCCTCCGGCCCGTCGCAGATCGCGGCAAACGTCTCGCGGTGCAGATGCAGCAGGCTCGGGTCGCCAAGGCCACCGGTCACGGTCATTTCCGGGCTGGCCGCCAGCATGCGCGGCCCCGGAATGTCGCCCTTGTTGATGTAATTCCGCACCACGATGTCGATGCGCGCCTTGCCGGAGGCGGCCGAGCACAGGCTGGTGAAGCCGCTGTCCAGCATCAGCTTCACGTTCTTGATCGTCTCCAGCAGATGCTCTTCCGGCGGCACCTCGCCCAGCGCGTGCAGATTGGCGATGTTCAGATAGCTCGGGTGCGCGTGCGCCTCGGTCAGGCCGGGCATCAGTGTCAGGCCGGTGCCGTCGATGACGTCGGCGCCCTCGGGCACGGAAACCGGCGCGCCGGCCGGGGTGATGCTGGCAATGCGCTGGCCGCTGACCAGCACGCTGGCGCGATACGGGGCCGTGCCCGTGCCATCCAGCACCGAGACATCCGAGAACAGCGTGTGGGCCATGAGCGTTTCCCTTGTGGCGTTTCTTGTGCCGCCACTGTGCCGCGCCCGCGCCGCGCGGCCAAGCCTTGCAGCGTGGCTGCCGCACGGGGGATAATGTTGCAGCCACTTGCAGCAGGGACCGCCATGCAGCGCCTCGCGTTCAAGATGTTCCTCAATCCCGGGCAGGACTCGGAGTACTGGCGCCGCCACGATGAAATCTGGCCGGAACTGACCGCACTGCTGGCCGAGGTGGGGGTGTCGAACTACTCGATCTTCCTTGATTCCGAGACCCATACGCTGTTCGCCTATCTGGAACGGGCGGACAATCACCGCATGGACAGCCTGCCCGAGCATCCGGTGATGCGCCGCTGGTGGGACTCCATGAGCGACATCATGCGGTATGAGGGCGGCAAGCCCGTGATGGTGCCGTTGCTGGAGATGTTTCATCAGGCGTGAGCCGGCCGCACGGGATTGCAGTTGGCTTGACAGCCATTTACCACCATGCCGACGCCGCCAGATCGCGCGCGGCACTGGCGAGGACGCACCATCGATGATCGACCCCGAAAAACTCGCCCACTGGCGGCAGAAATTCACCAACGACCAGCCGCACCAGACGGAAGGCGAGGCGTTCCGCAGGGCCGCCAATCTCGGTTTCACCGAACTGGGCCGCCGCAAGCTCCCCTATGCCGGTCTGGCCACGCTGCTCGGTGCGCCGTATCGCCCCGAGGTGTCGGAACTGGCCGATTTCGGCGGGCTGGATGTGGCGCTGGTGGGCGTGCCGATGGATCTGGCCGTCACCAACCGCGCCGGATCGCGCCTTGGCCCGCGCGCCATCCGCAATATCGAGCGCATCGGCCCGTTCCATCAGACCCACGGCATCGCGCCGATGGCGGACCTGAAAGTGGCCGATATCGGCGACGTGCCGTTCCGTAGCCGCTTCGACCTCGTGCAGAGCCTGGAAGACATCGAAGCCTTCCACAGCAAGATCCATGCGGCGGGCGTGAAGCCGCTGTCGGCCGGCGGCGACCATTCCATCAGCTACCCGATCCTGCGCGCGCTGGGCAAAGACCGCCCGCTGGGCATGATTCATGTCGACGCGCATGCCGACACCTCGGGCGTCTACGAAGGCAGCCGTTTCCACCACGGCGGCCCGTTCCGGCAGGCGGTGCTGGATGGCGTGCTCGACCCGTCGCGCAGCATCCAGATCGGCATTCGCGGCGGCGGTGAGTATTTGTGGGAATTCTCGACCGAGACCGGGATGACCATGATCCACGCCAACGAGGTGGACGAGATGGGCATCGAGGCTGTCATCGCCCGCGCCCGCGCCGTGGTGGGCGGCGAGCCCTGCTATGTGACTTTCGATGTGGACGCCATCGACCCGGCCTTCACGCCCGGCACCGGCACGCCGGAAGTGGGCGGCCTGACCCCGCGTGAGGCGCAGCGTCTGTTGCGCGGCCTCGCAGGCATCAACATCATGGGCGGCGATGTGGTGGAGGTGGCACCGCAATACGATGCCACCACCGTCACCGCGCAGATCGGCGCGCAGATGATGTTCGAAATTCTGGCCCTGCTGGCGCTCGCGCCAAAATGAGCCTGCCGCCGCTCCCGGCCCAGACGGTGCATTTGCCGTTTGAGGCCGGGCCGCACCGCATGGCGATGGGCCTGATCGCCCAGCCGCCGGATGCGCTGGTGGAACTGGACGACCAGTACCGGCCGGAACTGGCCGAACGCCGCCACCTGCTGGAGCATCAGCGGGCGGAGGTATTCGCCTGCCTGCCGGAGGCCGAAGCCGCCAGCGCCGAAGTGCTGGCGCGCTTGGCCGATCTGCTGCCCGTGCGCTTCCCGGACTGGTTCCACCGCAACGGCGCGCGGCTGGAAAATTTGCTGACCGGCGAGACATGGAACCTGTCCGACCCCGGACTGCACCCGCTCGACCTCGCCGGGCGGCTGGCGCAGGAGGATTGGTGCCTGCTGCAACTCACCCCGGAAACCCCGGTGCTGGCGGCGGCCAATCTGTGTTTTCCGTCACGCTGGAAGCTGTGGGACAAGATCGGCCATCCGCTGGCCGTGGTGCATGGCCCGGTGCCGCTGTATGCCGAAAAACTCGCCCGCCCGGTGGATCGCTTCATGGCGCAGGTCAAGCCCGGCAAGCTCGTGCAGCGGCTGAACTGGGGGCTGATCGACGACCCGGCGCTGTTCCAGCCCATCCGCCGCCTGCGCGATGAAGCGGATGCCGCGTTCACACCGGACAATGTGGCCGGGCGCATCTATCTGCGGGTGGAGCGGCAGACCCTGTCGCTGCTGCCGGCCAGCAATTTCGTGCTGTTCGGCATCCGGGTGCATGTCTATCCGCTGTCCCGCATCGCCGCCGCGCCCGAATTGGCGGGGCGCTTGGCCTCCGCCGTGCGCGAACTGCCCGCCGAGTTGCAACGCTACAAGGCGCTGGCCGGCTACCGGGATGCCGCGCTCGCCTATCTGGACCGGCAGGCTGCCGCTTAAGGCGCGGGCCACTCGGTCAGCCGCGCCAGCGCGTCGGGCGGCAGGCAGCCGGGCGGCTCCAGCAGCATCACCGCTTGTGGCGCGTGCCCCAGCCGCAGCCGGGCCAGCAGGCGGCGGGCCTGAATGCCCAGGGTGGATTCGGGCATTGGTCCGGCGCGGTCTAGCAGCAACAGGCTTTCGCCCCAGTCCTCGGCGTCGATCAACGTGTGCAGCGTGGGCAGGATTTCATCGGCGCGGCCCAGCGGCACGGCGTTCAGCTTGCAGCCGTTCGGCGTGGTGAAACGGTGAATGCCATACAGCCCGGCGCGCATCAGGTCGGTGCTGCCGCGCAGGGTCAACCCGTTGCGCTGCGCCCAGACCTGCGCGGCTTCGGCCGGGGACATCGGCGGATCGGTGCGCGGGGCCGGGCGCAGCAGCGCGCCCACCGTCACGGCGGCCACGGCGGCCAGCACCAGCAATGCGCGGGTTACGCCCGGCGCCATCGCGGCCCCGCCGCCAGCAGAATGATGCCCGCCCACGCCAGTTGCAGCGGCAGCGTGCCGGTGTCGCTGTGCAGGACATCGTAGATGGCGGGGGAGGCGACCATGGCCACCAGCCGGGCCGAATTCAGCAGCACCAGCACGGCCAGCGCCAGCGCCACGCGGCCCCAGCCGGGCGCCTGCGCCGGGCGCAGCAGGCGGCACAGGGCATAGGTGCCCACGGCGCACGGATAGGCCAGTGACAGCACCGAACAGGCGCGCAGCACAATGAACGCATGGCCATCGGCCAGCGTGATCCGGTTGCCGGCCACCTCGGCTGAAACTCCACCCAGCCCGAGCAAGGCGCTTGTGACATGGGCTTCGGCCCACAGCACCGGGCTGCTTGCCAGATCGGCCCACACCCCATCCTTCAGCGCCCAGCCGCCAAGTGCCATCAGCATCACCGCCGCCGCCCGGCCTTGCAGGCCGCGCAACCGCCAGGCCAGCGCCGCGGCACATACCAGCGCCGGGGCCGCGGCCACGCGGAAGGGCAGGACGCAGCACAGCAGCGCGAGGGCGGCCAGCAGCCAGTCGGCCATGGCGGCCCGGGTTTGTGATGTGGCGGCGCCGCGGTGCAGGTCCGCCGCAATCGCCAGCCCGGCCAGCGCCACCATCGGGTGCGGCGGGCCGAAGCCGGATGCGCCGGTGGCCAGCATGAAATGCGCCGCCGCCGCCACGGCGGTGCAGGCCGACAGAAAGCCCGGGCCAACCGGATGGCTGGCCCAGGCTTTCACATCGCTCGCCATCGGGAGAGAGGCTGATCGCATCGCGTGAACCCTCCTGCCGGTGGTACGTGCGCGGATAGTTACCCTGCCTTGCCCTGCGGCACCACGCCGCAGGACATCGGCAGGGGCCGTGTCAGCAGCCCAACGCCCGGCGGCGTGCAAAAGTCAGGCCCAGCGCACCGGCCAGCACTGCAAACAGCGTGGCCCAGCCGAAATCCGGCGCGGGCAATGCCTGTGCTGCCGGCCCGGCTGCCGCCGCAGTCCCGGCGCTGCCGCCGCCACCGCCGCCACCGCCACCGCCACCCAAATAGCCGCCGCTGTCCGAATTGCCGTTGCCGCCACCGCCGCCGCTGTAGCTGTTGCCCGACCCTTCGCCATTGCCCTTGTTGCCGCCGGAACCATCGCCGCCGCTGTAGCTGTTGCCGGAGTTGTCGCCGCCGCTTTTGCCGGAGCTGTCGCTGCTGTAGTTGCTGCCGCCGCCCGAGCCGTCGCTGCCGTTCTTGCCGGAGCTGTCGCTGCCGCTGCTGTAGTTGCTGCCGCTGCCCGAGCCGTCGCCGCCGCTCTTGCCGGAACCGTCGCTGCCGCTCTTGCCCGAACTGTCGCTGCCGCCGCCTGAGCCGTCACTGCTGCTTTTGCCGGAATTGTCGCTGCTGGCGTAACTGCTGCCCGAGCCATCGCTGCCGCTCTTGGCGTAGCTGTCGCTGCTGCTGCCACTGTCAGACCCCAGATAGCTGCGGCTGCCGGAGGATGAGTCGCCACCGGTGTCCACCACTGCGGTGACATAGCTGCTGCTGTCGCCGCTGCCTTCGGAGTTGTCAGACTTCTGCGAGACATAGCTGGCACTGTCGCCGCTGCTGACCTCGTTGCCGCCGCTGAGGTAGCTCGTGCTGCCGGCGGAGTCGCTGCCGCCGCCGCTGCCTTGCGAATCATCAGCGCGGGCCAGTGTGGGGGATGCCGCCAGTGCGACCAGCACGGCGGCGGTACCAAGAATGCGTTTCATGTCGCTCTACTGCCAATGGGGGAAGTGCGTGCAAATACGCAAATGCCATGCCAGCCAAATGAACCGGCAAAGGGGGGCCGCACGCCTGGCGGGTGGCAGATTGCCAACGCGACATCTAAAAATAAGACAAAGAGCGAAAATTTCAACAAAATGGGTCGCAGATTGCAATGCGCAGGTGCCGTGGGCTGGACGCCACGCTTGCAGGGTGCCACCTGTAGCGCCCCACCTGTAGCGTCCGGCTGCCGGAGAGCGTGATGCCAGTCATCCCCGAACTTGCGGCGCAGACGCCCGGTCTCATCGCGTGGCGCCAGCAGTTGCACGCACACCCCGAACTCGCCTACCGCGAACATGCCACCGCCGCCTTTGTGGCCGGCAAACTGCGCAGCTTCGGGCTCGATGAGGTCCATACCGGGATCGGCCGTACCGGGGTGGTGGGCGTGCTGCATGGCGTGCGGGCAGCGGCCACGGCTGCGGACGGGCGCATCGCGCTGCGCGCGGACATGGACGCATTGCCGATCCTGGAAGCCGGAACACCGCCCCATGTCTCCACCACGCCGGGTGTGATGCATGCCTGCGGGCATGACGGCCACACCACCATGCTGCTGGCCGCCGCCCGCCATCTGGCGGCCACGCGCCGGTTTGACGGCACCGCCCTGTTCATCTTCCAGCCCGCCGAGGAGGACGGCGCGGGCGCGGCAGCGATGCTGGCAGATGGGCTGTTTGAACGCTGGCCGGTGCGCGCCGCATTTGGCCTGCACAATGATCCTGGCCTTCCGGTGGGCCGGTTCGGCACCCGCACCGGCCCGTTTCTGGGCTCCACCTGCGAATTTTACGTCACCGTCACCGGGCGCGGCGCCCATGCTGCCGAACCGCATTCCGGCGCAGACCCGATTGTGGCGCTGGCGCAGATTGTCGTCAGCCTGCAAACCGCCATTGCCCGCAACGCCCCGCCCAGTGAGACGGCGGTGCTGACCGTGACCCGCATCGAAGGCGGCGGCGCCATCAACGTGATCCCCGCCGAGGCGCGGTTTGAAGGCACCATCCGGTGTTTTTCGATGGACACACAGGCGCTGCTGAAACGCCGCCTGCACGAGATTGCCGAGGGGATTGCCACTGCCATGGGGTGCCGCGCGCAGGTGCGCTGTGAGGACGGCTACCCGGTGCTGGTCAACGACGCCGCGCAGACGGACTTTGCCGTGGGCGTGGCCCGTGGCGTGGCCGGGGATGCCCACGTGAATGCCGCGCTGCCGATGTGGGGCGGGGCGGAGGATTTCGCCTATATCGCGCAGGCGGTGCCGTCCGCCTTTCTGGTGGTTGGCACCAGCCCCAGCCAGCCCCTGCACCACCCGGAATACGATTTCAACGACGCCGCTATCCCGTACGGCGCATCCTACTGGGTCCGTCTGGTCGAGCGCGCCCTGCCGCTCTGACCGTTTGGTGCAGTTGCGCGACACCAATTCGATGTTACGGTTATCCGCAGAGCCGTGACCGCAGAGCGGACAGGCGCAGGGAGACAGTTTTGGCACGCCATACGCCGGACACAGGGCGCAGCGACCAGCCGGTGGTCCGTTTGCGCGGCATCCACAAAAGCTTCGGCCTGCTGGAAGTGCTGAAAGGCGTGTCACTGCAAGCGCATGAGGGCGACGTGATCGCGCTGATCGGCGCCAGCGGGTCCGGCAAAAGCACGCTGCTGCGCTGCACCAACCTGCTGGAAGTGCCCACTGCGGGCAGCGTGGAAATCGCGGGTGAGGAAATCCGCCTGAAAGATCACGGCGCTGGCAAGCGCAGCATCGCCGATGCCGGGCAGTTGCAGCGCGTGCGCACCCGCCTTGGCATGGTGTTCCAGAGCTTCAACCTGTGGGCGCATCTGACGGTGCTGGAAAATGTCACGCTGGCACCCGTCAGCGTGCTGCGCCAGTCCAGGGCCGAGGCCCATGCCAAGGCCGAGGAACTGCTCAACAAGGTCGGGCTGTACGAAAAGCGGCACAACTATCCGGTCACCCTGTCGGGCGGCCAGCAGCAGCGCGCGGCCATTGCGCGTGCGCTGGCCATCGACCCGCAGGTGATGCTGTTCGACGAACCCACCTCGGCGCTCGACCCCGAACTGGTGGGCGAAGTGCTGCGGGTGATCCGCGCTCTGGCGCAGGAAGGGCGGACCATGATGCTGGTCACGCATGAAATGCGCTTCGCCCGCGATGTCGCCAGCAAGGTGGTGTTTCTGCACAACGGCATGATCGAGGAAGAAGGAGCTCCCGAGAAAGTCTTCCTGAACCCCGCCAGCGAGCGTTGCCGCCAGTTTGTGAGTGCGTCAACCGGCCACTGACACGTCAAGCCTGCCATCCGGAGGAACCAGCCCATGAAAAAACTGCTGAAACTGCTCACCGCCGCCGCGCTGATCGGCGGTCTGTGGACCGCGCAGGCCAGTGCCGACACCATCAAGTTCTCGGTGGCCGCCGAGCCGTACCCGCCGTTTGCCTCCAAATCCGCGTCCGGCAAGTGGGAAGGCTTCGAGATCGACCTGATCCACGCGATCTGCGAACACCTCAAGCCGAGCAAGTGCGAGGTCAAGGAAACCGCGTGGGATGGCATCATCCCGGCGCTGACCAGCAAGAAGATCGACGTGATCTTCGCCTCGATGTCGATCACCGCCGAGCGGCAGAAGACCATCGATTTCTCGATCCCGTACTACACCACGCCGGCCGCGATTGCCGCGCGCAAGGATTCGAAAATCGACACCACGGCGGCCAGCGTGAAGGGCAAGACCATCGGCGTGCAGACCGCCACCATTCACGAGAACTACGCCAAGAAGTATTTTGGCGCGGACGCCACCATCAAGATCTACAACACGCAGGACGACGCCAACGCCGACCTCGCCGCCGGGCGCATCGACGCCACCATCGCCGACAGCGCGGCGCTGGAGCCGTTCATCAACGACAACAAGAACATTGAACTCAAGGGCTTCTACCCGAAGAACGACCCGATCTTCGGCGACGGCGTCGGGGCCGGCATCCGCAAGGGCGACAAGGTCAAGGACCGCATCGACGACGCGATCCGCGCCATTTACAAGGATGGCACCTACGCCAAGCTGGAAAAGAAGTATTTCAAGTACGATGTCGGCACCCCGCCGAAGATGTAAGTGTCATTGTTCTTGCGAACGTACGGTTGTTGCTTGCCAACCTTGAACGGTGGCCGCCGGGACCCGCACTCCCTCTCCTCCCCGAAGGGCGGAGAGGGAGCAGGTGGCCCGGCTTGCCCGCCCCCACCCCGGAGCCTGAATGCATTTTCTCGACCTGCTCGGCTGGGGTGAAGAAAGCTGGGCCAACCAGTTCATCATCGGCGCACTGGCAACGCTGCAGATCTCGGTAGGCGGCTACCTGGCCGGGCTGCTGATCGGCGGGTTGGTGGCATGGGTGAAGCTGCGCGGCGGGCGCGTGCCGGTGGCCATTGCCAATGGCTACTCCACCATCTGCCGCGCCGTGCCGGAAGTGCTGCTGATCATCATCCTGTTCTATGCGGGCCAATCGGCGCTGGATTCACTGCTGGAATCCTTCGAGATCGACCCCGAGGAATGGGGCATCAGCGGCTTCGCTGCCGCCGTGGTGGTGCTGGGGCTGGTGCAGGGGGCGTATGCGTCCGAGATCATGCGCGGGGCCATTCTGGCGATTCCGCGCGGACAGATCGAGGCGGCGCAGGCCTATGGCCTGCACGGTGCCGGGCTGTTCCGCCGCATCATCCTGCCCGCGATGGTGCCGTATGCGCTGGGCGGTCTGGCGAATTTGTGGATGGTGATCATCAAGGATTCGGCGTTGATCAGCGTGGTCGGCTACAACGAATTGCTGTTCACCGCCAAGCAGGCGGCCGGATCGACGAAATACTATTTTTCATTCTTTCTGTTCGCGGGCGCTATTTACTACGTGATCACGCTTGTTTCCAACGGAGCCATCGCGCTGATCGAAGCGCGGGTGCGCCGCTGGATGCCGAAGATGTCGTAGGGGCGCGCGCATGGATTTTTCCTGGCTGCCCAAATACGGCCCGCTGCTGCTGGAAGGCGCATGGCGCACCGTGCTGCTGGTGGTCCTGTCCGGCATCATCGGCAATGGGCTGGCGATCATCGTCGGCTTCGGCCGCATTTCGCGCAATTTCGCGGTGGCCAAGGCAGCACTGGCCTTCACCAGCGTCATTCGCGGCACGCCGCTGCTGGTGCAGATATTTCTGATGTATTATGGGCTCGGGTCCGTGTTTGGCGAGTGGGACTGGATTCGCCAGACCTTCCTGTGGGATTATCTGCGGGAGGGCTTCTGGTACATGGTCGCCGCCCTTGCCATCAGCACCGCAGGCTATACCGGCGAAGTGGTCCGCGTGGCGCTGCTGTCGGTGCCGCGCGGGGAAATCGAGGCCGGGCGTGCCTTCGGTCTGACCGGGTTGCAGGTGATCCGCCTGATCTGGCTGCCGCGCGCCCTGGGAGCCGTGCTGCCGACCCTGGCGGGGGAGACGGTGCTGCTGCTGAAAGCCACAGCACTGGCTTCCACCATCACGGTGATGGACCTGCTGGGCGCGGCCAACGTGGTGCGCTCGCAGACGTTCCGCACCTATGAGCCGCTGCTGTTCGTCGCCGCCGGGTATTTCCTGCTGACCCTGCTGGTCGAGCGCGGCTTCCGGCTGGTGGAGCGGCGCTTCGCCAAGGCGTACCGCCGCGCCTGATCAATCGGATGAGGATCGATGTGTGCCGAACTGGCGTTTTTGAAGCCCAAAATCCTCTTGATTTCCTCATGCCGTCGTGCCATAGCTCTAATCGTCCCGTCAGAAGGACTAGGGAGAAAATGATGAACGAATCGCTTTGTGACGATTCGCTCTACATGAGTCCAATAAGGAAAACTCCCTATGACGCGGCCAGAAAAGGAAAGCAGCCGACGTGATCGCCTGAAGATCAAAAAATTCACCCCGCTTCATGGCCGTGATTTCGACATAAGTTTGCGCGATCTGGACGATTACAAAACTGCCAGAACCCGCGACAATGTGGCGTATGTCCTGCTCGGGGCTGCGCTGGTGGCTATGTTGATGGCGGCTGCCTATGGTTTCTACGTTGGAAATTTCGGGGCAGTAAGGGACGTATGGTCGGCAGCCGGCCCTTTCATCGGCGGCGTGGCCGGGTACTATTTCCATCGAAGTCGGAAGGACTCGGGATGACCGCGACAACTCTCGGCTATGCGTCCAAACAGGCCGGCGCGGACGAAAAAGTCCGCTCCATCGGCAAAAGCCGCGTGCAGTTCGATCTCAGTCCTCGCGCCATTGCGCTGCTGACCGAACTGAAGGAAAAGACCGACGCTGCCACCTATGCCGAGGTCTTCAAGAACGCAATGAAGCTGTACGACGGCATCATTACTGAGGTCGAGCGCGGGTCGGAGTTCCTGATCCGCGACAAGAATGGCAAGGTGTCTGAGTTCCGCATGTTCCTCTGAGGCGCTGCTACAAGGCGTGCCAGCGCAGCGACATGCAGGACAGGCCCGCATCCAGCAGCCCCACTTGCTGCACCGCCAGTTCCACCACCCGGTAGCCCGCCCCGCGCAGCAATGTGGCGGTGGCCGGAAAGCCGGTGCCGAGCAACACCGCGCCGTTCACCCGCAGCGCATTCGCGGCGGCTTCCTCGCCGTCCGGCACCAGCAGCACGCGCAACCCGGCGAAAATGCCCGAGGCGGCGAGGCGGGTGGTGGACAGCACGGTGGTTTCGTCCAGCAGCGAGCAATCACTCTTGAAGTGCAGCACGCCCGGCGGCGTGTGCACGATTTCAGCCTTGCGCCCAAGCTCTGCCAGCGCGGCCACCAGTGCTGCCGCCCCGGTGGCATCGGTGCGGGCCGAGCGGCCGATCAGCACGCGCCCCGGCAGTACCAGCACATCGCCGCCATCGGCAAAGCCGGGCGGCGGCAAATCCAGCACGCGGGCGAAGCGGCGGCGCAGCGCGGGGGCGATGGCTGCCGTCTCGCCGAACCGGCTGGCAGCGCCCGGGCGCAGCAGAATGGCGCCTTCCGGAAACACCAGCGCCGGGTCTTCCACAAAGATGCTGTCCGGAAATGCCTCCAGCGGCGGCAGGCGCTCCACGTCCACGCCTTCGGCCTGCAGGGCGGCCACATAGGCATCGTGCTCGGCCCGCACCCCGGCCAGCGTGGGGGTGCCGCGATCCTCGGCGCGCAGGCCTTGCACCACGCTGGCGGCGGGTTCGCGCACAAGGGCGTTGTTGAATGCGAACACGGTTTGCATGGCGTGACCTTCCGGAACTAACCCCCGCCCCACAGGCGCAGCGCCGAGGTGGCGGCGAAATACAGCATCAGCGCCGCGGTCAGCGCCTTCACACCCACATCCCACCAGCGCCCCGGCGCGCGGCGATGCAGCAGCACCACGGCCGTGCTCCACAGCACGCCCCATGTCAGCGCACCCGCAATCACCGCAGCGGCCATGGCCAGCAGGGCCGGGGTGCCGGCCTTTGCAATCTCAGGCCGCCCGACCGCCGCCAGCCAGAACGCCACGTTCCACGGGCTGGTCAGCGCCATGCCTGCGCCGAGCAGATAACTCGCCTTGTGGCTGTCGAACTTGCCCGGCGCCGGGGCGGCATCCGCAGGCGCGGTGAGGCTGCGCCACGCGCCGCGCAGGAACAGCACCGCCAGCGCCAAAAGCAGCGCGATGCTGACGATGCCCATCGCCAGTTGCAGCGCGGGCGATGTCAGCAGCACGCCAATGCCCAGCGCCACCAGCACCGCCCACACCCCGTCGCCGGTACAGGCCCCCAGAATCACGCCGAACCCGGCCCAGAACCCGCTTGCCAGACAGCGCCGCGCCACTTCCGCATTGATCGGCCCCGGCGGCCACGCCACCGACCAGCCGAGCAGAAACCCGGTGCCCAGCAGCGGCAGGATCGCCTCATTCATGACGGCAGAATCAACCGCCGCGTGGCCGGGCGGTCCAGATCCAGCAGCGGGCCCATCGGCACGATGCGCGTGGGATTGATCGTCTCATGGCTCGCGTAATAGTGCCGCTTGATGTGGTCCATATCCACGGTCGGGCGGATGTCCGGCAGTTGATACAGTGCCCGCGTGTAGTCCCACAGCGCCGGATAGTCGCTGATGCGGCGCAGGTTGCATTTGAAATGGCCGAAATACACCGCATCGAAGCGGATCAGCGTGGTGAACAGCCGAATGTCGGCCTCGGTCACATGATCGCCGCACAGATGTGTCTGGCGCGACAGAATCTCCTCCAGCCAGTCCAGCGTGGCGAACAGCGGCGGCACGGCGGCCTCGTACGCCTCCTGCGTGCGGGCGAAGCCGCAGCGGTACACGCCGTTGTTCAGCGTCTCATACACCCGGGCATTCACCGCATCGATCTCACCGCGCAGCGCTGCCGGGTAATAGTCGCCCGGGGCCGCGCCGATGCCGTCGAAGGCGCTGTTGAAGATGC
This sequence comes from uncultured Rhodospirillales bacterium, assembly GCA_903864895.1. GTDB lineage: Bacteria > Pseudomonadota > Alphaproteobacteria > Acetobacterales > Acetobacteraceae > CAIPHQ01. The sequence goes on along the minus strand of CAIPHQ010000017.1, from coordinate 1,984 downwards.
GAATGATTTCCGAGGACTCGTTGTTGACGATGGTGCCCGCCACCGTGTCCCACAGCACCGGCACGGTCACCCGCCCGGTGAAGCTGGCATCGGCACGGCCGTAGACCTGATGCATGTATTCGGCGCCCAGCACCGGGTCCGCCACCACGCCCGGGCCGGGCTCGAATGTCCAGCCCTGACCGCCCATCAGCCAGTGCACCACGGACAGGCCGATCATCCCTTCCAGCCGTTTCAGCCGGCGAAAGATCAGCGTGCGATGCGCCCACGGGCAGGCCAGCGAGATATACAGATGGTAGCGCCCGGCCTCGGGCGGGTGCGCCCCACCCGGCGCGATCGTATCGCGGAACACCGCATTGGGCCGCTGGAACGCGCCACTTGCCGTGGGAAAGCTGCGATCCTCGCCATGCCACACGCCGCCGACCATCTGCCCCATGTGCGCGATCCCTCAGACGCAAATTTGCCCGCCATATGCGCCCGCGCCGCTGCGTTGGCCAGCGTGGCGGCGGCTACCGCCGGGCCGCGAGTTCCGCGCACAGGCCGCACAGCACGGTGGCGGCCAATGAGGCAACCGGCAGCGCGGCAGGCCCCAGCCCCGTATAGACCACGCCCCCCAGTGCCGAACCGCCCGCCATGCCCAGATACAGCGCCGCTGCGTTCAGCCCCAGCGCCACCGGCGTGCGCTCCTGCGCCGCCGCGGCAAGGCGCTTCTGTTGCGGCGCCTGAAACATCAGGCCGAACACCGCCCACCCGGCCAGCGCCGCGAGTGCGGCGGGGAACGACGGTGCGGCCAGCGCCAGCACCACGAAGGACAGCGCCATCCCGATCACCGACACACGCAGGGTCAGGTTGGCCCCGATCCGGTCTGTCAGGCGCGCGGCGGCGATGTTGCCCAGCACGCCCGCCCCGCCAAACACAAGCAGGGCCAGCGCCACTGCATCGGGGGCGGCGCCGAAGCGCTCGCTCAGCAGGCGGCCGATCAGCGCGTAGGTGATGAACTGCGCCGCCATTTGCAGCAGCGCGGCCAGCACCGCCGCCCCCACCGCCCGGCCACGCGCCAGCGCCAGCATGTCCGCCAGCCCCGCACTCGTCCGCCCCGCCCCGGCAGCGCGCGGCACGAGGGCGCGGACCAGCACGGCGGCCAGCAGCGCCGCAGCGGCGACGCAGACAAACACCATGCGCCACGACAAGTGGCCGCCGAGCCACGCGGCCAGCGGCACCCCGGCGACGGTGGCCACCGTCAGGCCGCCGAACACCAGCCCCAGCGCCTGCCCGCGCGCGGCGGGCGGCACGCGCGCGGCCGCAATGGACGATGCCGACGGCCCCACCAACGCCGCCGCCGCCCCGGTGAGGATGCGGGCGGCAAGCGCCGTGGTGTAGTCGCTGGCCAGCGCGGTTGCCACGGTGCCCGCCGCAAGCCCCACCAGCCCCGCGATCATGATGGCGGGCAACGCAAACCGTGCCAGTGCGGCCTGCGCCGTGGGGGCCACCACGGCAAATGCCAGCGCGAACGCCGTCACCAGCCCGGCAGCGGCGGAGGGGGCAACACCCAGATCGCGCCCCATCGGCCCCAGCACACCCACCACCGCCAATGAGGCGACGCCGACCACGAAATAGCCGCTGGCCAGCACCAGCAGCATCGCGGTGCTGCCCGGCGGCAGACGGGCAGTGCCGCTCATGCGAACTGGATTTCGGCAGTCGCCGCATCCGGTGCGCCGCGATGCAGGGTCAGGAACGCCTCGGCGATGGCGCCGGGGTCGAATTTGGTGCCCGGCGCCACCGTGCCCAGAATGGTCACCGTGCCCACCCGCACGCCGGACGGGGCCAGTTCCTGCGCCAGCATCCGCGCCAGCGCCCGGATACCCGCCTTCTGGATCGACAGCGACGGTGCCACGGGCGAGGGGTACAGCGCGAAGCCGCCGCCGGTGAACAGGATGCTGCCCTTGCCGCGCGCCTGCATCGCCGGGGCCACCGCGCGCGCGGCGGT
>CAIPHQ010000016.1 GCA_903864895.1 uncultured Rhodospirillales bacterium | reverse complement strand
GTCCAGCGCCAGCGGGCGAAACTGCGCGGTGACAGGCGGGCGTTCAGCAGCATCAGCGGAATCGCCCGCCTGCGGCACGCCGCGATCAGGTTCGGCCAGATTTCGCTTTCCACGAACCCGGCGGCGTCCGGCCGCCAGTGGTCCAGGAACCGCGCCGCCCATGCGGGCACGTCCAGCGGCACGAAGCGGTGCATGACGGCCCCGGCCAACCCGAGTTCCGGCAAGCGGCGGTCCAGCAATGCCGCCGAGGTGACGGTGCCGGTGGTCAGCAGCATGTGCAGCGCGGGGGACTGCGCGTGCAGTTCGCACAGCACCGGCAGCAGGGAGACACTTTCGCCCACGCTGGCCGCATGCAGCCACAGCAGGCGGCCCGGCGGGCGGGGCGTGGCGTCGATGCCCCGGCGTTCCGGCAGGCGGGACCCGATTTCCTTGCCGCGCGCCACGCGCTTGCGCAGCATCCGCCGCAGCCACGGCGCGGCCAGCGTGGTGGCGGCGGCGTAGAGCGGGGCGATCAGCGGCACAGCGCGTCGGCCCGGTCGGTGGCCTCGGTGATCGCTGCCTCAATGGCGGGCAGGCTGCCGGCAAAATCGTTGCGCGGCACCGCGATCAGCGGCAGGCACACCAGCACGCCGCGCCCGAACGGCAGCGGCAGCACCATGCGGTCCCACGTGTTCAGCACGATCTTGCGCGAGGTCTGCGCGGCGCAGGGCAGCACCGGTGCCCCGGTGAGGGCGGCGAGTTGCACCATGCCGGGGGCGGCCTTGCGGCGCGGGCCGCGCGGGCCATCGGGCGTGATGGCCACCGACTGCCCGCCCGCCACACGTTCCAGCAGCGCGCGCAACCCGGCGGCCCCGCCGCGATTCTGCCCTTTGCTGGCGGTGGAGCCATGCACCACGTCCAGATGAAACCGGCCCATGATGTCGCCGATGAAACGGCCGTCATTGTGGCGGCTGACCAGCACGACCATGCGGGTGCAGATGCCGTCCTGCCGGGCGCGCAGGCGCAGCGCGGTCATCAGCGGCAGGCGTTCGTGCCAAAAGGCGGCGATCAGCGGGCCGCCGCCGATGAACGGGTCCAGATGCTCCCAGCCATGCAGCGTCCAGCGCGTGGTGGACAGCGCGAAGGCGAGATAGCGGCCCACCAGTGCCGCCAGCGCCGCCTGCACGGCCGGCCGCCGCATCAGGCGCTTCAGCATGTTCGGACACCGGCCACGGGCATGGCGGCGCGGGTAGCATGCGGCCCCCCAACGAGCAATCGGGGGCAGCAACCGGGGGGCGCGATCGGCTGCGTTACGGCTTCAGCGCGATGAACACGTCCATCTGCTGGCCGGGGAAGGCGGGCAGGGTTTTGGGGTCGAACGCGTACACCACGCGAAGCACACGGGTATCCACCCGCTCGGTGCCGGAGCCGGTCAGGGACTGTTTCGGCACCACCAGCGGGTCGATGCGTACCAGCGTCAGCGCCACCCGCCGGTCGGCCCCGCCGCGCGGGCTGGCCCATGCCGGGGCGCGCGGGTCGAAACGCGGCACGTCGGTTTCATCAATGTCGGTGCGCAGATGCAGCGGCGACAGCAGGCCCATGATGACCAGCGGCGTGGCGAGTTTTTCAGCGGGCGCCGATTCACCCACGCGCACATTCACCTGCAGGATGGTGCCATCGATGGGGGCCCGCACCGTCAGCCGTTCCAGCGTCACTTCGGCGGCGGCGATGCTGGCCTCGGCGCTGGAAACCTCGGCATGCGCGGTCACCACATGCGCCTCGGCGGTGCGCAGGGCGAAGCGGCGGCGCAGCAGCGTGTCGTCGCTGATCGCGGTGCCGGGGGACATCTTGTACAGCCGTTCGGAGCGGGCAAGCTGTTCGGCCAGATCCGCCGCCGCCGCCTCGGCCTCGGTGACCCGGGCGCGGGCACTGTCCAGATCGGCGCGGCGCACGGCCAGATCGGCGCGCGGCTGCCGGCTGTCCTGCGCGAACAGGATGTCACCGGCCTTGACCGTCTGCCCCGGTTGCACCCGCACCTCGGTCACCGGGCCGGCCACGGAGGCGGCGATGCCGATCTGCTCGCTGGCGGCTTCCACCAGCCCGACCGCGCCGATGGTGGCCGGTTGCGCGGGCGGCGGGGCGGGCGGCGGGATGGCCGGGTCCACCATGGCGTGGGTGGTCTGCTGGCGGACGACCACGGCAATGCCGCCCGCCAGAGCCAGCACGGCGATGGCGGGCAGCACGTAGGTGGCGAAACGCGAACGGCTCATGCGGCGGCGGTCTCCAGATCGGACACGTTTTCGATGTGCCCATCCGCCATATGGGCAATGCGGTCGGCAAAGCGGTAGATGCGCTCGTCATGCGTGACCACGATCACCGCGCGGCCATCCTTCATCGCCAGTTCGCGCAGCAGGGCCATGGCCGCCTGCCCGTTGGCGGCATCAAGGCTCGCGGTGGGTTCGTCGCACACCACCAGACGCGGGTCATGCACCAGCGCGCGGGCAATGGCCACGCGCTGTTGCTGGCCGCCGGACAGGTCGCCGGGGAAGCGGTCGCGGTGCTGCGCCATGCCCAGACGGTCGAGCAGTTCGGCGGCACGCCGGTTGGCCTCGCCCGCCGGGCGGCCCAGCACGCGCAGCGGGATGGAGGCGTTTTCCACGCAGGTCAGCGCGGGCAGCAGGTTGAACTGCTGGAACACGAAGCCCACGGTGCCGGCGCGAAACGCGGTGAGCTTGCGGCGCGACATGCGTTCCAGATCCTCGCCGAACACTCGGATGCCGCCCGAATCCGGCGTCAGCATCCCGGCAATGGCCGAAATCAGCGTGGTCTTGCCGCAGCCGGACGGGCCGACCAGCAGCGTCATCTCCCCGGTGTTGACCTGCAACGTCACGCCGCGCAGCGCCATCACCCGGGCTTCGCCGCTGCCGAAGCCCTTGACCACGTCGCGGCAGTCCACTGCGAGCGCCTGTGCCGCACTCATGATCGGAACACGATGGCCGGGTCCAGCACCAGCACGCGGCGCAGGCTGGCGAACATGGCCAGCAGCACGATCAGCGCCGTCAGCCCCGCGTCCCCGGCGGCCACCCACCACGGCAGGTTGAAGCCGCGCAGTGCGCCGGGGGGCTGGGTGGCGAAGTTGAAGAACATCGCAGCCAACCCCAGCCCGATGCCGTAGCCCACCAGCCCCACCACCGCACCTTGCAGCAGCACCAGCCCGGTCAGCCGCAGGTCGGACAGGCCCATGGCTTTCAGCGCGCCATACTGGCGGATGTTTTCGGCCACGAAGGTGTTGAAGGTCAGCCCCACCACGGCGATGCCGACGAACACGCCCAGCACGATCACCAGCCCGAAGCTGATGGGAATGCCGGTGTTGGCGAGATAGAAGGCGATGGTCTTCCAGCGGAAATCCGCCGAACTCAGCGCCTGCAACCCGGTGCGTGCGCTGATCGCCTTCGCCACCTCGCCGGGCGTGTGGCCGGGGGCGGCGCGGGCCAGCACGAAGCTGAGCGTATTGCGGCCCTGCGGCAGGAAGGTCACGGCGCGGGAATAGGGCGCATGAATGACGATGTTGGCCGAAAACGCCGGTGATGCCTGCGTGATGGCCACGATCACGGCGCGGTGGTCGTTCAGCTCCAGTTCCCGGCCCAGCCGGAGCGGCTCACCGGGCCACAGGCGGATATAGCCGGCCTGATCGATGGCAATCGCGTCCGGGCGGCGCAAATCCTCCGGCCGCCCCAGCAGGATGATGCGCGGCAGTCCGATCAGGCTGGCATCGTCCACGCCCAGCACCATGGCGTTGTCGATGCGGCCATCCAGCGTTTTCACCGGCGCGCTCGTCTTGAACAGCGGCACTGCCCACGCAACGCCTTCCACCCCGCGCACACGCGGCAATTCGGTGTCACGCATCGCGCGCACGGTGTCCACGTATTTGGCCTGCGGGTCCATCACCCAGATATCGGCCTCGCGGATATCCGCGATCACGCTGGCCGTGCGGGTCATCAACCCCACGAACATGCCGCCCTGCTGGGTGACCAGCAGGGTGGCGAAGGCGACCCCCAGCACCAGACCGAAATACTTCGCCCGGTCGCCGAACAGCATCCGCAACGCCACTACCGCCATGCCGTCCCCTTGCTCTGCCCGTAGAGTGTAGGCGAGCGAGGGCGATTGGCCAGAGCGGGCCGCTACCTATCTGCGTGGAAACGCCACCAGATGGGACAGGAACATCTCCGCACAGGCGCGCCATGAGAAGCGTTCGGCGTGGCGGCGGCAGGCGTCGCGGCTGGCATTCAGCGCGGTCAGGGCGGCGGCACGCAGGTCGGTGTTAACTGCGCCCACGGTGTTGCCGGTGTCTGCCAGCACATCCAGCGGCCCGGTGACCGGGAACGCCGCCACCGGCGTGCCGCAGGCCAGCGCTTCCAGAATCACCAGCCCGAACGTGTCGGTCAGGCTGGGGAACACGAACACATCCGCCGCCGCATAGCAGCGCGCCAGTTCGGTGCCGAAGCGCGGGCCGGTGAAGCACACGCCGGGATAGTCGCGTTGCAGTTCAGCCAGTTGCGGCCCGCCGCCGACCACGGCTTTCGAGCCGGGCAGGTCGAGGTCGAGGAAGGTGCGGATGTTCTTTTCCACCGCCACGCGGCCGATATTGATGAACAGCGGGCGCGGCAGGCCGGCGAATTCGGCGGGCGGGCCGGCGCGCAAGGCCGGGTCGAACAGCGACAGGTCCACGCCGCGCGTCCATGCCCGGATGTTCTGAAATCCGCGCCCGGCCAGTTCTTCCCGCAGGCTGTTGGTGGCCACCATCACGCCCGCGCCGCTGCCGTGAAAGCCGCGCAGCCAGGCATAGGCGAAGCGGGTGGGAATGCCGGTGCGGGCTTGCAGGTATTCCGGGAACTTGGTGTGGAACGAGGTGGTGAACGGCAAGCGCTTGCGCCGTGCCCAGTCG
>CAIPHQ010000015.1 GCA_903864895.1 uncultured Rhodospirillales bacterium | reverse complement strand
GCACACAGCGTGGCCACCAGTTCCGCCGTGTCCTCCGCCGAAAGGCCGACGCTGGGCTTGATGATGGTGCCGATCAGCGGCCCCTGCGCCACGCCTGCCAGCGCGCGGGTGCCCGAAACGCCGAATTGCGGGCCGGGATTGGCGGCGGCGAACGCATCGGGCACCTGCACATCCAGCAGGCGCAGGCCCGATACCTCACGCAATTCGAACAGATTGCCCGCGATGGTGGCGGCCAGATTGGGCAGCGAGGTCCCGAAATTGCCCAGCGGCCACGACAATTCCATGATGCCGCGCCGCCAGACCCCGCTGCCGTCGCTGCCGCCGCCGGGCAGGGACGGGGCGGACACTGTCTCCAGCGCCTCGATCCGCTCCACCCGCGCCCCGGCGCGCTCCTTCAGTTCGACGGTCTCACCGGGCACATTGACGAACGTGCCGCTGGACTGTTCGCCCGCGATCACGGCGGCGGCACGCTCCAGCGGGTAGCCGGATTCCAGCAAATAGGTGGCGCGCAGACGATCCGGCATGATGGGCCCTCCGGGGCAGACCTTATGCGCTCAGCATACCAGTCAGCAAGCCTGCCCGGTGGTACGCTCAGCAGATCTCTTGACAGGCGGGCGCGTCGCGGAATGATGCAGCCGTGCCGCACCCCCCCACCCCGCAAGCCGCCGAGCCGGTGCTCCGCCGGAAACTGTCGCACGAGGTGTTCGACCGTCTGGTGCGCAGCATCCAGTCGGGAGAAGTCGCCCCGGGCGACCGCCTGCCCTCGGAACGCGAACTGATGCAGCGCTACGGCGTCGGCCGCCCGGCGATCCGTGAGGCGATGCAAAGCCTGCAACAGATGGGGCTGATCCAGATTGCCCATGGTGAGCGCGCGCGGGTGACGCTGCCGACGGCGGACGCGATCATCGATCAGGTGTCGGGCGCCATGGTGCAACTGCTCGGCCGCGCGCCGGGCGGGCTGGACCAGTTGAAGGACGCGCGCCTGCTGTTCGAAACCGGTCTGGCGCAGGTGGCCGCCCAGCGCGCCACGCCCGAGGGTGTCGCCGCCCTGCGCGCCGCCCAGGCGGCATGCGCGCAGGCGCAGGGCGATACCCCGCGTTTCGTGGCCGCCGACATGGCCTTCCACCGCCAGATTGCCGCCCTGTCCGGCAACATGCTGATCCGCGCGCTGAGCCAGGGCATGCTGGACTGGATGACGCAATTCCGCGGCGATCTGGTGACCGCGCGCGGGGCGGAGCAACTGACGCTGGCCGAACACGCGCGCATTGCCGACGCCATCGCGGCGCGCGACCCGGCGGGTGCGGCGGTGGCGATGGGGGAGCATCTGACGCGGGCGAACGGGTTGTATTCGGCGTTGATGGGGGCGGTGCCCGCGTGAACCATCGGTCACACTCGCCAGCTTGACACAACCATTTGATTTAACTGGTGTTCCCGGCGGGATTCGAACCCACGGCCCCAGGATTAGGAATCCTGTGCTCTATCCTGCTGAGCTACGGGAACAGCCGCTGGCGTTATACCGCGCCACGCCCGCGCCGTCAGCCAGGTTATCGCGCATCCGGCACACGCCGGGCTTGACGGCG
>CAIPHQ010000014.1 GCA_903864895.1 uncultured Rhodospirillales bacterium | reverse complement strand
TTGTTTGATGAACACGTTGGACAGCGCGTAGGTGATCGCCCACAGGATCATCATCAGCGCCGCCGAGCGGCCGACATTGGTGTACTGGAAGAAGTCCAGATACGCCCGCACCTGAAACAGCAGCAGGCTGTCACCGGGGCCACCCTGCGTCATGGCATACACGATGTCGAATTGCTGGATGCTGTCCAGCAGGCGGAACAGCGTGGCGGTGACCATATAGGGCATCAGCATCGGCAGCGTGATGCGGAAGAACACGAAGCGGCCCGGCACACCGTCCAGTTTGGCGGCCTCAAACGGCTGTGTGGGCAGGCTGCGCAGCCCGGCCAGCAGCAAAATCATGATGAACGGCGTGTAGACCCACACATCCACCAGCACCACGGTGAACATCGCGCTGTTGGGGGACGACGCCCATTTGAAATCGGTAATGCCGAACAGCGAAATCACCCAGCTCAGCACGCCGAAGCCGGGGTTGGTCATCAGCTTCCACATCAGCGCCGCAATGGCCGGTGCCGTCATCAGCGGCAGCAGCAATGCGACCGAAGCGGCGTTGTTGATCCGGCTGCGTTCGCGCAACAGCAGCGCCACACCCAATCCCAGCAGCAACTCCACGCCGACGGTCGAGACCGTATAGACGCCGGACACCCAGACCGTGTGCCAGAAATCCGAATCTTCAAAGAAGTTCAGATACTGGTCGAACCAGATAAAGCCGCGCCGCTGCGGCATGGAAAGCTTGTAGCGCTGCAGGCTATAATACGCGGCGGTGACGAACGGCACCAGAATGCCGACGCACACCAGCAGCGCCGGCAGGCTGAGCAGATACGGCAACAGCCGTGCGCTGCGCGGGCCGGAAACGGCGGCCGGGGTGGGGTGGTTGGTGTCGGACATCGTGTGCCGTGTGGTCCTTGCAGAAGTGGTAACTGCCCCCTTTCCGCCCTTCAGGGGGGAGAGGGCCGGGATGCGGTGGGCCGCGCCACAAATACCGAAGCATCCGTGCGCGGCACCACCCACCTCACCCTACCCCTCTCCCCCGCAAGCGGGCGGAGAGGGAACCAGGCCAGTTTTAGGCTAACCCAGTCTCAGCCTAAGCCAGCCTTAGCCCAGGCCGTTTTCCTTCAGCTGCTTGTCGAGGCTGGCCGCGAGCTTGTCGAGACCCTCGTCGACCGGGATTTCCTTGGCCACCATGCGCTGCAACGCGGCAGCCCATTCGGTGGTCAGGTCGAAGAACATCGGCTGCGGCGTGAAGTAGATCTGCGCCTTCGGCGCGGTGGCGGTGTACTGCTCCAGATAGCCGGGGTACTTGCTGATCTTGTCCTTGAACTCGGGGTCCTGCCACACCTTGGTGCGGATGGGGTTCACCAGGTCCATCTTGCGCGCGCCGAACATGCAATGGTCGGTGCCGGTCGCCCACTGGATCAGATCCCAGGCAGCGTCCTTCTTCTTGGAGAAGTTGGACATCGCCAGAGACCACACCCACACGTTCGCGGTCGGGTCAGTGGCCTTCGGGTTGGCGGCGAAGGCGGCGTAGCCGAGGTTGCCACGCTCCTTGTTGTCGCCACCGTTCATGAAGTAGCCGAGAATGTCGGCGTCGAAGATCATGCCCGACGCGCCGGCGCCGAGGTCGGTGCCGACCTGGTACCAGGTGTAGGTGGCCCAGTTCTTCGGCCCGCTGTCCTGGATCATCTTCACCCACAGCTTGGTGAATTCCTTGGCCTGCGGCGAGTTCATCGCCGCCTTCAGCTTGCCGCCCGACTGCGTGAAGTCGGTGGCGCCATAGTTGGCGTAGCCCGACAGGAAGCCCGGATGAATGGTCGCCCACGAACGGCTGCCACGCACGCCGATGCCGTACGCCCCGCCCGAGTCCTTGGTGATCTTGGCGGCAACGTCCATCATGTCCGGCAGGTTCTTGGGCACGTGCACGCCCAGCTTGTCGAACATGCGGCGGTTGTAGCTGATGTTGTTGGCTTCAAAGCCCAACGGCACGCACCACTGCTTCGCACCCGGACCGCCCAGCGCATCGCCCGGCGTGCCCGACCACGCGGTGGAGGAGCGCAGACCCGGCAGCACGCCTTCCCAGTCGTACGTGGGCGAAGCCTTGCCGCCCTTGATGTATTCGTTCAGGTCAACCAGCCAGCCCGCCGGGCCGTAGGTCCAGGTCATGTACGCGCCGGTCATGAACGCGTCGTATTCCGACGAGCCGGAGGACAGCGCCGCCGTCACCTTGTCGAAATACACGTCTTCCGGGAACACGTCCCACGTGACCGACATGCCGGTCATGGACTTGAAGTTCTCGATGTCGGCAATCATCGCGTCGGCGTACGGATGCTTGTTCAGCAGCAACTTCAGCGAGGTGCCCTTGTGCGCCATCGCGTCATACCCGGCGGCCAGCGCCTGGCTGGAGGCGGCGTTCAGCAGCGTGTTGGCGGCGGCGGCGGAAATGCCGAGAGCAGCAGTACGCTTCATCAGTTCGCGGCGGCCCACCTGGCCGTTCGCGAACGCCTTCAAAAGGTCGTTCATCTTGTCGTACATGGACGTTGCTTCCCCTGTTCCGCGCGTCATTTGGCAGCAGCGGCGAGCCGTCGCGCAGTCGGCTCGTCGGTGATCAGGCCGGTCAGCAGTTGGCTCTGCAGCACGGCGTTGATGGCGTCGATTTTTTCCTCGCCGGCCGCCACCGCCACCACGCCACGCAGGGCGCTGGCGGGCAGGGCGATCAGGCGGTCATGCAAGGGCGTGGCAATCGGGGTGCCGTCGGCGGCGAAGTAGCGGCCGAGAATTTCGCCCACAGCCCCCGCCGCGCGCAGGTCGCGCACCTCATCCGGCGCAATCATGCCCGCCATGGGCAGGAACGCGGCTTCGGCGACGGCGCCAATTCCGGCCACCATCAGCGTGGCCTCGGCAGCCAGCGCCAGCGTATCGGCCACGCCGCGCTGGGCGCGCAGCACGTGGGAGTCGGCGGCCGAATTGGCGAACATCGGCACCGGCATCAGATAGGCATCGGCCCCGGTCTTTTCGGCCAGCCGGTTGACCACGTCGAACGGCCCGGTGCTCAGGCGGCGCGGCAGTCCGCCCAGCAGGCAGACCAGCCGGACATCTGGGGCGGGCACGCGCGGCATTAAGTCCACGGCGGCAGCCAGTGAGCGGCCATGACCCACGCCGACAATCTGGTGCGCGCCGGATTCGAAGGTGCGGTGCAGGAACGCGGCGGCGGCGGCGGCGGCGGCGCGCAGGCTGTTGGGGTTGCCGTCCAGCGACGGCACCACGCGGCACATGCCCAGGCCAAACCGGGCTACAAGGTCGTTTTCCAGCGCGATGCAGCCGCCAATCGGCCCGTCCACCAGCACCCGCACCAGCCCCGCCTGTGTGGCACGCGCGATCAGCCGGTGCGCCTTGGCCGGGGCGAGCCCGAGCTTGGCGGCAACCTCAAGCTGGGTCAGGCCACCCGCAAAGTGCAGCCAGGCTGCACGGGTTGCGAGTTCGGTATCCTCCCCGATGATCGTCAGTGGCTCGCTGGCCATCGCCGACATGAAATTTTTTCCTTGGACCCGGAAAAAATTTCACGCGGCAGTCCAAATGTCAAGCCTGCCGTGCGCGGGTTGCAGCGCGGGTGCGGCTAACCCCGCCCGGCATAGGGCAGCACGTAGGTGTCGATGGCCTGCGCCCAGCCATCGCTGTCATTGCCGGCGGTGATGGCGGCGGCGTGCTGCTTCACCGCGTCCGGCGCATTGCCCATGGCAATGGCGAAGCCGCAGGCGGCAAACATCGGCAAATCGTTGGGCATGTCACCCAGACAGGCCACCTGCTGCATCGGCACACCCAGCAACTCGGCCAGGGCCACCGAGGCGGTGCCCTTGTTGGCTTCGGGGTGGGTCACGTCGAGGTAATAGTCCTGCGAGCGATGCACGGCCGCAGCGGCACCCACCTTGCCGCGCACGTCCTGCTCCATCCGGCCCATCAGCGCAAAGTCCGTGCTGGTACCCATCACCTTGTGCACATGCGCCAAATAGGGCGCGAAATCGTCCACCACGCGCCACGGCATGCTGATGGATAGCTGTTCGCGCGGGATGTAGTGGGCGTTGGGGTTTTTCAGCAGCCACTCGCCGCCGGTGAACACCCACACATCAGTGCCCGCCGCCTCCAGCATCGCCACCGCATCGCGGCAGGCGGCTTCGGGGATGGTGCGCTCGCGCAGCAGGCGGTTCTGGATGTCGAGGATCTCGCCGCCATTGAACCCGGCGCGCGGCGTGTCGATGCCCAACGGGCCGAGCAGCACGTCCATGCCATGCGCCGGGCGGCTGCTGACCAACCCCAGCAACACCCCGGCCGAGCGCAGTCTGGCCGCAGCGGCGATGGTGGAGGCGGCGAGTGTGCGGTCGTGCTTGACCAGGGTGCCGTCGATATCGGTCACAACCAGACGGATGGGATGGGCGGGGGCAGGGGACGGCATGGCGGGTCATCCTGGGCAGGGGTGCCTGCGCCTAGCATTCCACGCGGCCGGGGCCAACTCGTTCAGGCCGGTCAGTGAGCCGCTCAGCAGCGTTTGCGATGGATGCGCTGGCCGGTTTGCGTCCCGCGCACGCTGGGGATAAAACCGCGGCGGCGATACGTTGCTACAATCGCACAGTCTATTCGCGGGGTCCGCGCAAGATGCGCCCTTAGCTCAGGTGGATAGAGCAACAGCCTTCTAAGCTGTGGGTCGCTGGTTCGAGTCCAGCAGGGCGCGCCAAATATCGACCCGGATGGTCGATGGAACGGCACCGTCACTTGCCGGGCAGAACGGTGCCGTTCACGGCTGCATCCCTGCGCCCCGTAGAGGGTGCGCAGGGACGGGTCGTCGCAGCAGTATGACGGATGGAGTTATTGCGCCAGGCTCCAAGTGGGGTCTGCCTGGTAGGCCGACGGATCGTTCAGTGGATTTTTTGAGGCAAGCAGCCATGTGAGTGCTTGTTGGGCGAGCGCATCACCGGGGGATATCCGCAGGACGGCCGACAGAACACCAGCCGCTTCCTGGCAGTAGTAGTTGCCGCCTCCGGCTGGCCACCCGCTTCCGACAGATGCACCAGCAGCAACAGTTGCGGCTTCCACGGTGGTCCACGATTTCAAGTCAGAACCTGACTGCGAATCCTCAACGTAAAGATTATAGTTGCACCCATCGTAGCCGTTCGCACCTGGCGCGATGAAGCGGCTCACCAGAAAATTATGCTCCCAAGCCAATACTTGAACCGCGCGGCTGTCGCCCATCAGCGCTGCCCACGCAGCAATTCCGGCAAAAAAATCTTGCTGCCAAGGGGCGGTTACAAACGATGCACCATAGGCGCCAGGCAACCAACCTGCAACATCGCCCTGCGCGGCGCTCAGGATTGTGGCCTGCGCCAGCAGAAACGACCAATTATCGACTGCAACCGTGGTAAAATAGTTACGCTCGAAAGTCCCGGGATGGCCGATCCAGCTTGCCAGCACGATCTCGCGCATCGCCCATGCTTGTGCGCGCACCTGGTTGTTGTAGCTGACGACGATATCGCACACAGACGCAGACGCGGCGCAACGCCCTGCAGGTTGGTATGTGCCCAGTGCCGGCCAGCTTGAGACAATACCCCACATCGCTTCGGCATTCAGCCGGTCCAGATACCAGCGCTGCCCTGTCATTATGTATGGCACATAGGCTAGGTTGGGCTCGTGGGCGGTGTCCGGTGCCCAGCCATTGTCTTCCGTGCAGCAGATTGCATCGGCCACCGGCCATTGGGTCAGCCCCGTCAGGCCATTCTGCGCAGCGCGCTGATCCACCCAGATCTGCGGGTAGTCGATGGTGTTCAGCCAGTGCCCGTTACCCAGCTTCATGTTCCACGGCACGGCACCGGCGGCATCACCCTGTGCCAGCGCCACGGTGGCGGCGCGGGCATCTTGCGTGATCAGCCAGGTGGTGTTGTATTGGGTGGTCCAGCCAATATCCGCTCGGCCCCCGGTCATTGGCATAAATTGCGTCACCCCATTAGGATTGAGCGGCTGGCCAAACCCCGGTTTGGCTGCCATTGCCGCATAGATTTGCAATGTCGCATCGCTGACGCCGAGGGCGAGGTTGTACGGCAGAACGGCTCCGGTACTTTGCAGGTAAGCCGGATCATGCTGCACGTTCAGTGCTGGCAAAGAGGGCTGCGTCAGCACGGCATGCCAGTCCTGATACTGATAATGCGTGATATTATTGTAGGCA
>CAIPHQ010000013.1 GCA_903864895.1 uncultured Rhodospirillales bacterium | reverse complement strand
GGCACCGCGTTTCAAATCCGGGTGTGGGAGGCGCTGCGCAGCATCCCGCCCGGCCAGACCCGCAGCTACGCCGAACTGGCAGGCATGATCGGCGCGCCGCGCGCCATCCGCGCCGTGGCACGGTCCTGCGCCACCAACCCGGTGTCGCTGGCGGTTCCGTGCCACCGCGTGGTGGGCAGCAACGGCGACCTGACCGGCTATCGCTGGGGCGTGCCGCGCAAAAAGGCGCTGCTGGAACGGGAGAAAGCCGCCACCGCATGACCAAGGCTGGCGCCGCGCCCGGTTGACGCCGAGTATCGCCGCGCGAAACGCGCGGCGATAAAAAGGGGTCGCATGGCCCGCAACGGCGACGAGCAGACACAGCGCAGCAAGCCGCCCGGCGTGGCGCCGGATAGGCGGCGTGGCCTGTTGGCCGTGTCCGGCGGCTTCACGCTGCTGATTGCATGGCGCAATCTGGTGCATGACCGGATGCGGCTGGCCGTGACGGTGGTGGGCATCGCGTTCTCGACCATTCTGATGGGGATGCAACTGGGCCTGCTGTTGAACTTCCTGCACTCCACCTCCACCGTCGTCGATCATGCCGGGGCGGATTTGTGGATTGCGGCGCATGGTGTGCGCACGGTCGATCTGGCCATCCCGATGGGCGAGCGGCGGCGGTTTCAGGCGCTGGCGGTGCCGGGCGTGGCGCTGGCCGAGCCGCAATTGCTGCAATTCGCCATGTGGAAACGGCCGGATGGCATCCGCGAATCGGTGATCCTGATCGGAGTGGACAAGGACGCGGCGATGGGCGGGCCATGGGACCTGACCGAGGGGTCAGGCTGGCGAGAGGCCGTTTCGATCCCGGACGGCGTGATCATCGACCGGCTTTACGCGGACAAGCTTGGCATCACGGTGTTGGGCGGCACGGCCGAGATCAACGGGCACCGTGTGCGCGTGACCGGCTTCACGCAGGGCATCCAAACCTTCACGCAATCGCCCTACGTGTTCACATCGTTGCGCACCGCACGCGCCATCACGCAGCTTGCCGCGACGGATCTGACCTATGTGCTGATCCGGGTCGCCCCCGGCTACCAGCCAGCGCAGGTTGCCGCAGAACTGGCGCGGCATGTACCGGACGTGGACGTGATCACCAGCGGAGACTTCGCGCGGCGCAGCAACGATTACTGGCTGTTCAGCACCGGGGCGGGCATCTCGATCATCAGTTCCAGCGTGCTGGCGCTGCTGGTCGGCCTCGCGATCTCGGCGCAGACACTTTACGCCAGCACGGTGGACCGCCTGCCGGAATACGCCACCATCCGTGCCATGGGCGGCTCGCGCGGCTATCTGTATCGTATTGTGATCAAGCAAGCGCTGCTGGGCGGTCTGGTGGGTTACGCCTGTGGCATTTCGGTGGTGCTGGCGCTGGTGCATCTCGGCGGCGGGGCCACTGCCGGGCCGGAGATGCCGCCGTGGCTGGCGGCCGGAATCGGTGTGGTGTCTCTGGCCATGTGCGTGCTGGCCTCGCTGGCCTCGCTGAAGAAAGTGACTTCAATCGATCCGGTGGCGGTGTTCCGGTGAGCGGCGTTCTGGTCAGTGCCACCGGCATCACCCACACCTTCGGCAAGGGACCGGCGGCCTTCACGGCGTTGCATGACGTGGCACTGACGGTGCGGGCGGGCGAACTGCTGCTGCTGATGGGGCCGTCCGGCAGCGGCAAGACCACGCTGCTGCATGTGCTGGGCTGCCTGCTGCGGCCCACGCAGGGTCAGGTGCAGGTGCTGGGGCAAGACACCGCCGGGCTGCGGGATGCAGCACTCGGCCGGTTGCGGCTGAAGCATTTCGGGTTCGTGTTTCAGGCGCACAACCTGTTCCCGATGCTGACCGCCGCCGAAAACGTGATGGTGGCGCTCGACCTGGCCGGGCAGCGCGGCGCAGCGGCACGGCGGCGGGCGGAGGATCTGCTCGGCGTGGTCGGGCTGTCCACGCATTGCAACGCCTATCCCGCAACCCTCAGCGGCGGGCAGCGGCAGCGTGTTGCGATTGCCCGGGCGCTGGCCGCGGACCCTGTCGTGCTGATGGCCGATGAACCGACCGCTGCCCTTGATAGCGATAACGGCCACCGCGTGATGGACCTGTTCCGCGCCCTGGCCGCCGATCAGCGGCGCGGCGTGGTGATTGTCACGCACGACCCGCGCATCGTGCCGCTGGCCGGCCGTATCGTACGGCTGGACGATGGCCGCGTCGTGCCTGAGCCTGCCCGCATGGAGACCGCCTGATGCCCCCTGCCCCCAGGCTGCGCCGCATTGCCGTTGCCGTGCTGTTGGCAGCTTCGCCCTGCGCCGCCGCTTGGGCCGAGGGCGTGGTGGCCGCCCCTGGCCTTGTCGAACCCATCGGGGAGGAACGCGAGATCGGCTCGGAAGTGATCGGCGTGGTTCGCGAGATGCGGGTCGATGAGAACGAACCGGTCAGCGCCGGGCAGATCGTGGCCGTGATCGACAATGCCGAGCAGACCGCACGGCTGGCGGCAGCACAGGCCACGCTGGCGCTGCGCAAGGCCGAGCGCGACCGGGTGGTGAACGGCGCGCGCCCGGAAGCCCGGCGGGAGGCGGCGGCCGTGCTGCGCGAAGCCCAGGCCACCCTGTTGCTGGCCCGCCAGCAATTCCAGCGCCGCCTGCCGATGGCGCGCACCGGCGTGGAATCCGCCGAGGCGCTGGATCTGGCCACCTCTGCCATGCAGGCCGCCGAAGCCCGCGCTGCGGCCGCGCATGAACGTCTGGCGCTGATTGAAGCCCCCGCCCGCGCCGAGGACGTGGCGGCCGCAGAAGCGCAGGTGGCGCAGGCCGAGGCCGATGTTGCGCTGGCACAGGCGCTGCTGGACAAGACGCTGGTGCGCACCCCTATCGCGGGAACGGTGCTGCGGCGCTACCGGGTCGCGGGCGAGGCGGTGAGCAACCAGCCGCCGACGCCGATTGCCGTGGTGGGCGACCTGAGCCGCCTGCGGGTGCGCGCCGAGGTGGACGAAACCGATATTGGCCGCGCCGCCCCCGGGCAGCGGGTGGACATTACCGCCGACGCCTATGCGGGCCAGCATTTCGGCGGCACCGTCAAGCGCGTGGCACAGCGCATGGGCAGCAAGGCCATCAACACCGGCCGCGCCAGTGACAAGACGGACACCAAGGTCTTGCAGGTGCTGATCGACCTCGACCCCGATGTACGCCTGCCGATCGGCCTGCGGGTTGACGCCTATCTGAACCGCGCGCCGGTGAAGTAGGCGGGGCCACCGTACGCGCGCCACGGCGAAGGCGGTTCGGGACCAGATCGATTCGCCCGAAGTGGTGGCCACACTGCTGGAAACCAACAAGCCGGTGGGCTTCGACTGTCCGGGCTGTGCGTGGGGCGACCGCACGCAGTCCTCGACCTTCCAGTTCTGCGAAAACGGCGCGAAGGCGGTGACGTGGGAAACCACCACAAAACGGGCTCCGCCGGAGTTCTTCGCCGCCCACACGGTCACGGACCTGCTGGGCTGGAGTGACTATGGCCTTGAGAACACCGGCCGCCTGACCCACCCGATGAAATACGACGCGGCCACCGACAAATACGTGGCGGTGGCGTGGGACGACGCATTTGCCGAGATCGGCCACGTGCTGCGCGGCAGGCCGGACCCCAATGCGGTGGAATTCTATACCTCCGGCCGTGCCTCCAACGAATCGTCGTTTCTGTATCAAATTTTCGCCCGCGAATATGGCTCCGGCAATTTTCCGGATTGCTCGAACATGTGCCATGAACCGACCAGCGTCGGGTTGCCGCTGTCGATTGGCATCGGCAAGGGCACGGTGTCGCTGGACGATTTCGACCGCTGCGAACTGGTGATTTCCACCGGCCACAACCCGGCCACCAATCATCCGCGCATGATGGGAACGCTGTGGGAGATGTCGGGGCGCGGCGTGCCGATTGTGGTGGTCAACCCGTTGCACGAGCGCGGGCTGGAGCGGTTCACCGATCCGCAATCGCCCACGGAGATGCTGACAGGCGCGTCCCGCCGCATCGCCTCGACCTATTTGCAGGTCAGAAGCGGCGGCGATGCTGCGGTGCTGAAGGGCATCATGAAGGCGCTGCTGGAATTGCATGACGCAGGCGATGCGGCCGCGCTGGATCAGGACTTCATCGCGCAGCATACGCAGGGGTTCGACGCCGTGGCCCGCGACCTGCGCGCCACGCGATGGGCTGACATTGAGCGGTGGTCCGGGATCGGGCAGGCGGCTCTGGAAGCGGTGGCGCAGATGTATGCGCGCTCCAACGCGACCATCATCACCTACGGCATGGGCATCACCCAGCACACCACCGGCACGGCGAATGTGCAGCTTGTGGTCAATCTGCTGCTGATGCGCGGCAATTTCGGCAAGCCGGGTGCCGGCATCTGCCCGCTGCGCGGCCATTCCAACGTGCAGGGCAACCGCACCGTCGGCATCACCGAAAAGCCCTATCCGGCATTGCTGGACGGGATCGAACGCACCTTCGGCTTCCGGCCATCCGCCGCGCATGGGCACGACGCGGTGGCCGCGATGCGCGCCATCATCGACGGGCGCTCGAAGGCGCTGATTGGCCTTGGCGGCAATTTTGCGGTGGCCATGCCGGACCCGGCGCAGTGCTATCCAGCGGTGCGGCGGCTGGACCTGACCGTGCATATC
Organism: uncultured Rhodospirillales bacterium; assembly: GCA_903864895.1. Classification (GTDB taxonomy): domain Bacteria; phylum Pseudomonadota; class Alphaproteobacteria; order Acetobacterales; family Acetobacteraceae; genus CAIPHQ01. Next base: position 14,894 of record CAIPHQ010000013.1, on the reverse strand, counting down.
GGCACCAAGCCCAACCGCTCACATCTGCTCACCGGCAAGACCGCGTTTGTGCTGCCCTGTCTGGGCCGCACCGAACGCGATGTGCAGGCCACCGGCAAGCAGTTCATCACCGTCGAAGACACCATGTCGATGGTGCATGCCTCAGCCGGGCGGCTTGCTCCGGCTCGCCGGAACTGCGGTCGGAAGCGGCCATTGTCGCCGGGATCGCCAAGGCGGCGCTGCCCAATAGCCGCGTGAACTGGGATGATCTGATTGCCGATTACGACCGCATACGCGACGCCATTGCCAGCGTGTTTCCGGATTTCGAGGATTTTAACACGCGGGTTCGCAACCCCGGCGGCTTCCGCCTGCCGCTGCCGCCCACCGAGCGCGTGTGGAATACCGCATCGGGGCGCGCGCAATTCATGCTGTTCAACGGTCTGTCGGAAGACCCTGCGGGCAGCGGCGCGGACACGCTGCGGCTGCCCACGATCCGCAGTCATGGCCAGTACAACACGATGATCTACAATCTGGACGACCGCTACCGCAGCGTGTTCGGCCGCCGCGACGTGGTGTTCATGAACAAGGCGGACATGGCCGTGCGTGGCATCACCCACGGCGACAAGGTGGATCTGGAAACGGCGATTCCGGGCGGCGCGTCCGCGCGGTACGCGGGGCTGACGGCGGTGGAACACGACATCGCAGCCGGGTCCGTGGCGGCCTATTACCCGGAGGCCAATGTGCTGGTGCCGCTCGACTGGACTGACAAGCAATCCGGCATTCCAGCCTACAAGTCGGTGCCGGTGCGCGTTGTGCCGGCAGCGGCCTGACCCCTCGCGGGGTGAGCCACCAAGCGGCGTTCCACGTTCACACATCCATGTCCGAGGTCTGCGATGGCTGAGTTTGACGCAACGCTTCTGTCGCGCATTCAGTTTGCCTTTGTGATCGCGTTTCACATCATCTTCCCCGCGTTCACCATCGGGCTTGCGGCATGGCTTGCCACAATCGAGGCAGCGCATTTCTTCACCGGCCGCCCGGTCTACCGCCGGGTGTTCGACTTCTGGCTGCGCGTGTTCTCCATCGCATTCGGCATGGGCGTGGTCACCGGCGTTGTCATGGCGTTTCAGTTTGGCACCAACTGGGCGGGGCTGGCCGAACGCGCCGGTTCCATTCAGGGGCCGTTGCTGGGTTACGAGACGTTCACCGCCTTCATGATGGAAGCGACGTTTCTGGGCGTGGTGCTGTTCGGGCGAAACCGGGTTGCGCCGTGGTTCTATCTGCTCGCCTGCATCTGTGTCTCGCTCGGCACGCTGCTGTCGTCGTTCTGGATTCTGGCCAATAACAGCTGGATGCAGGTGCCGGTGGGGCACAAACTGGTCGATGGACGTATCGTGCCCGATGACTGGCTGCAGATCGTGCTTGGGCAGGTGCAGTTGGTGCGCTGGCCGCACATGGTGCTGGCCTGTTTCCTCACCACCGGCATGAGCGTCGTGGCCACGGCATCGTGGTGGCTGTTGCGCGGCAGGCACCGTGACGAGGCGCTGGTTTCGATGCGGTGGTCGCTTGGGCTGATGGCGGTGCTGATTCCGGCGCAGATGTTCGTGGGCCATCTGGCCGGTGACATCGTGCACCGCTTCCAGCCTGCCAAGTTCGCGGCCCTCGAAGCGCGGTTTGAAACGCAGCAGCCAGCCAGCGAAGTGCTCATCGCCTTGCCCGATCCGGACACGGGCAAGAATCTTTACGCCATCGAGATCCCGCGGCTTGGCAGCTTGATCGCCAGCGGCACCCTTGATTCACGCGAAGTGGGGCTAAATACGTTCCCGCCCCAGGACCGCCCACCGGTTCTGCTGCCGTTCTTCACGTTCCGCATCATGGTGGGCATGGGGTTCGTGCTGCTCGGTATCGCATGGGTTGGCGTGGCGCTGGCATGGCGCGGCGCGCTGGAACGGGCGCGCTGGTTCCAAATTCTCGGGCTGATCTGCTTTCCGGCCGGATTCGTCGCGGTGCTGGCCGGGTGGTTCACCGCTGAGGTCGGGCGGCAGCCATGGGCCATTTACGGGATTCTGCGCACGGCAGACGCCGTCACGCCGTCACTTGTCACGATGGACGTGGCACTGTCGCTGCTGGCCTACGTCGCCGTCTACGGCATCGTCTATTCCTTCGGGCTGACCTACATTTTCCGCCTACTGCGCGACGGACCGCGCGATTTCGCGGCGCCCGGCGACGGCACTGCGAAACGGCCAATGTCGCTGGCAGCCGCAACGGCGCCGGGCCGGGAGTGAGACCATGGATCACGACACCCTCATCCTGTTCTGGGTCGCCGTTCTGGGCTTTGCGATCCTCGTCTACGGATTGCTGGACGGGTTTGATCTGGGCGTCGGCATGCTGTTCGGCCTGTCGCAGAACGGCACGGATCGTGACGCAATGCAGGCAGCTATCGCCCCTTCGTGGGATGGCAACGAGACCTGGCTGATCCTGATTGGCACAGTGCTGTTCGGTGCGTTTTCCGAAGTCTACGCTGTGCTGCTGTCCGCACTTTATATTCCGGTGCTGCTGCTGCTCATTGGCCTGATCTTCCGCGGTGTGGCGTTTGAGTTCCGCAAGCAGTCGGGGGCGGCGATGCGCCCTGTCTGGGACTTCGGGTTCTGGGCCGGGTCAGGCGTTGTGGCCTTCGTGCAGGGCGCTGCCATCGGCACCATGATCACCGGGGTTCCGGTGGTAGACCGGCACTATGCCGGTGGCTCGTTCATCTGGCTCAAGCCGTTTCCCATCCTGTGCGGCATCGGCCTGATGGCCGGGTATGCGCTGCTGGGCGCGTGCTGGCTGATCAGGCGTGGCCAGGATTCGCTGCGCGCGCGTGCGTTCCTGTGGGCACGGCGGGCGGCAACCGGCATGGTGATCACGCTTGGCGTGCTCGCCGCGCTGGCTCTTGTGCTGCGGCCGGAAGCGGCCGCCACCTTGCTGGAGCGGCCCAGGGCCATGGTATTCCCGGCGCTTTGGGCAGCCGTTGTCATTGCCCTGTTCGCATCACTGCGCTCCGAACGGCGCAGCGCATTTCCGTTCCTGCTGACCGCGCTGTCATTTGTCAGCGCGTTCGGCTTCCTCGCGGCGGCGTTCTGGCCCTGGATGATTCCCGGCGCTGTCACGGTGGCGGATGCAGCCTCACCGGAATCGTCATTGCGATTCATGTTCTGGGGGGCGGGGCTGTTCGCGCTGCCCATCATCATCATCTACACCGCCGTGATCTATCGCGTGTTCCGCACCGGGCCGGTCACGACGTACTGAGGCGTCATCAGGCGAACGCGCCGCCCGGCGGCCGGTTTAGTGCCCCAGAACCGGCCGCCGGACGACTCGCAGCGCCGCGTTACTTCACCTTCGCCACACGCAGCGCATTCGTGGTGCCCGCCACGCCGAACGGCACGCCTGCGATGACCACGATGTCCTGCCCATGGCTGGCAAAGCCTTCATGCTGGGCGATGCGGGTGGCTTTCATCACCGTCTCGCTCATCGAATGAGTCTCCGGCGTGACCACCGGATGCACGCCCCACACCAGCGCCATGCGCCGGGCGGTGGATTCGGTGGGGGTCAGGCCGATGATCGGCGCTTCCGGGCGCTCACGCGCCGCGCGCAAGGCGGTGCTGCCCGAAGCGGTGAAGGCGCAGATCGCCTGGGCCTGAATGGTGTGCGCCACCTGCCGCGCGGCGGCCACGATGGCGTCGGCCATCGAGTGTTCCGGGGCGGGACGGCTGGCATCCATGATGTTGCGCCAGCCCGGGTCCTGCTCCACGCGGGCGACGATGCGGTCCATGATGTTGACCGCCTCGAACGGGTATTGCCCGGCCGCCGTCTCGGCGGACAGCATCACCGCATCCGCGCCGTCGAACACGGCAGTGGCGACATCCGACGCCTCGGCGCGGGTTGGTGCGGGAGCGGAGATCATGCTTTCCAGCATCTGCGTGGCGACCACCACCGGCTTGCCGAGTTGGCGGGCGGTGCGCACGATGCGCTTCTGCGCCAGCGGCACTTCCTCGGGCGGCAACTCCACGCCCAGATCGCCGCGCGCGACCATCACTGCGTCCGACAGCGCCACAATGGCGTCCAGATTCTCCAGCGCCTGCGGCTTTTCCAGCTTGGACATGATCCAGGCCCGCCCGCGCGCGATCTCTCTCGCCTCGGCCACATCATCGGGCCGCTGCACGAAGGACAGGCCGATATATTCCACGCCGTGTTCGAGCGCGAATTCCATGTCCTCCCGGTCCTTCACCGTCAGCGCCGGGATCGGCAGCAGTATGTCGGGCACGTTCACGCCCTTGCGGTCTGACAGCGGGCCGCCGACGGTGACGATGGTTTCCAGATGATCGTCGCGCACGCGCTCAATGCGCAGGCGCAGTTTGCCGTCGTCCAGCAGCAGCGTGGTGCCGATGGAGGCCGCGCGGATGATCTCCGGATGCGGCAGGTTCACGCGCCGCACGTCACCCGGCGTGGGGTTCAGGTCCAGCGTGAAGGTCTGCCCGGTCTGCAACTGCACCCGCCCGCCGCCGAAGCGGCCGACGCGCAGCTTGGGGCCTTGCACGTCGGCCAGAATGCCGATGGGGTGGCCGTGCGTGTTTTCCAGATCGCGGATCATGGCGATGCGGGCGGCGTGGTCGTCGTGGCTGCCATGGCTGAAGTTCAGCCGGAACACGTCTGCCCCGGCCAGAAACAGCCGCGACAGCACCTCGGGCGTCGAACTGGCCGGACCAAGGGTCGCGATGATTTTCGTGCGGCGGCGGCGGCGCAGCTTCTGGCGAACGGTCATGGTCGCTCCCTTGGGTGTCGTAGGCGGCCACCGGGGCAGCGGCCTCCGGGCGGCGGGGTTTTAAATCAATCGGATTGATAAAAACATCCCCGGACGAGTTCGATGTCTCAGGCGATCAGAATGGCCCGCAGGTCGTTGACATTGGTCAGCGTTGGCCCGGTCAGCACCAGATCGCCCACCGCCTTGAACAGCGAGTAGCTGTCATGGCCCGCCAGCATGGCGGCAGGGTCGCACAAGGCGGCGCGGGCGCGGGCCAGCGTGTCCGGCCCGATCAGGGCACCGGCAGCATCCTCGCTGCCGTCGATACCGTCCGTGTCACCCGCCACCGCCCAGATGCCGGGGGTGCCCTTCAGTGCCACCGCCAGCGCCAGCAGGAACTCGCTGTTGCGCCCGCCCTTGCCCGGCGTTGTGTTGCCGATGGTCACCGTGGTCTCACCGCCCGACAGCAGCAGCGCGGGCGCGGCCAACGGTTCGCCGTGGGTCTGCACGCTGCGGGCAATGCCCGCCAGAACGGTGCCGAGTTCGCGGCTTTCGCCTTCCAGCGCGTCGCCCAGAATGAGCGGCGTCAATCCGGCGGCGCGCGCGGTGGCGGCGGCGGCGCGCAGGGCCATCATGGGGGCGGCGATAAGGTGGAATTCGGCGTGCGGCAGACTGCCGGGCTTGGGGGTTTCGTCCGCCGCCGCGGCCAGATGCGCCGCCACGTGCGGCGCAGGCACGATGCCGTATTTGGCCAGAATGGCGCGGGCATCGGCAAAGCTGGTCGGGTCGGGCACGGTGGGGCCGCTGCCGATCACGGCGGGGTCGTCACCCGGCACGTCGCTGATCGCCAGGGTCACCACGCGCGCGGGTGCCGCAGCGGCGGCCAGCCTGCCGCCCTTGATGGCGGACAGGTGTTTGCGAACACAGTTCATCTCGCTGATCGTGGCCCCCGAGGCCAGCAATGCGCGATTAACCGCCTGCTTGTCGGCCAGCGTCAGGCCGGGGGCCGCCAGCGGCAGCAGGGCGGACGCGCCGCCCGACATCAGCGCCAGCACCAGATCATCCGGCCCCAGCCCCTGCACGGCGGCCAGCAGACGGGCCGCCCCCGCCTCACCGGCCGCGTCGGGCACCGGGTGCGAGGCCTCGATGACGGTAATGCGCTTGGTGGGCACGGCATGGGCGTAGCGGGTGACCACCACGCCTTCCAGCGCCACATCCGGCCATGCGTCTTCCAGCGCTGCGGCCATCACGGCGGCGGATTTGCCGCCGCCCACCACCACGCAGCGGCCCCGTGGCTTGGCTGGCAGATGCGCGGCCAGCACCCGGCGCGGGTCGGCGGCGGCCACGGCCGCACCGAACACATCCCGCAACACGCGCCGCGCGCCACCCTCGTCCCACGTCATGCCGTCTTCCCGTCCCGCCGTTTTGCGGCGGAGTATGGCGAAACGCCGCCGCCCGCGCCATGTGGGGGGTGAAGGAGACCTGCCATGCCCGCCCCCGATCTCGACAAGCAGACGCAGACCGAACTGGAAGCCGCCGCCTTCCGCCGTCTGGTGCAGCACCTGCAGGAGCGCACCGATGTGCAGAACATCGACCTGATGAATCTGGCCGGGTTCTGCCGCAACTGCCTCAGCCGCTGGTTCCGCGAGGCCGGGGCCGCACAGGGCGTGGCTGTGGCCGACCCGGATGCGCGCGAGATGGTGTACGGGATGCCGTACAAGGATTGGCAGGCGAAGTATCAGGCGCAGGCCACCGACGCGCAGAAGGCGGCGCTGGCGAAGTCGCATCCGGGGCACTGAGCCGCGTTGCGCCAGACGGCTGATTTGACTATCGTTGCATTCGTTGAGTGGTGATAGCGATGACCAAGGCAGTCTTCCGGAAAGGCTTGAGCAGCGCGCCCCGCAGCGGACTGAAGAAATCGGCTGCCGTGCACAAATCCGGCAAGGCGGAAACGTTGATTGCCCTCCGCCCGGACAAGACACATGGCGAGGGCGGACATGGCCCCGCCGACCGGATCATGGCTGCGCCGCGCGGCAAACGGAGTTTGACGGCCCGGCAGATCGAAGCTGCACTCGACACCATCTTCGCGGCGCGCGCGAAAGTGAATGGCTGACCAGCGGCGCAGACCGGCAGTCCGGGATTACGATCGGAACGTTTTTATCAATTGCCCGTTCGATGACAGCTACGAGCCGCTGTTTCGCGCTCTGGTTTTCACCGTATTTGACTGCGGATTGGTACCGCGCTGCGCCAAGGAGGCCTATGACAGCGGCAGTGTCCGGATTGAGAAAATCATTGCCCTGATCCGGCAGTGCCGGTTCGGCATCCATGACATTTCGCGTACCGAGGTCAATGAGGCCGGGTTGCCGCGCTTTAACATGCCGCTGGAACTGGGCCTGTTCCTTGGCGCGGCCCGGTTTGGCGCGGCCGAACAGCGCCGCAAATCCTGCCTGATTCTGGATCGCGACAAGTTTCGCTACCAAGCCTACATCAGCGACATAGCGGGGCAGGACATTCACGCCCATGCCAACCAGCCCGACCAAGCTATTCGCGCCACGCGTGACTGGCTGGTGTCGGCGGAGGCACCTAGCCGGGACATGCCGAGTTCAACTGACATCGCGCGCCGCTATGCGCAGTTTCAAAGCGAACTGCCGGCGATCTGCGTCGAGACCCGGCGGTTGAGCAGTGAACTCACCTTCGTGGAATTCGCAGCCATTGCCGAACGCTGGCTTCGCCGCGAACTCGCGCTTGCTGCTGGCCCTCTGGAGGGCGCAGGCTCTGATTGACCATATCGCCCTGGCCCGCTAAGCCGCCGCCCCTGCCACACCCAGCGAGATACCGATGGCCCTTGACGCAACCGGCAAAGATTCCACCGAAGACAACGCGCAGTGGGGCAACGTCGCCGCTGATCGCCTGCGCAGCATCGTCGAGCGCATCGAACGGCTGGAGGAGGAGCGCAAGGCGCTGTCCAGCGACATCAAGGATATCTACGGCGAGGCCAAGTCGGCCGGGTTCGACCCGAAAGTGTTGCGCGCGCTGATTGCACTGCGCAAGAAGGAACCCGCCGAGGTGGAGGAACTGGAGACGCTGCTGGATGTGTATCGCCGCGCGCTTGGCATGAACTGACGCTGCCATGACCTCTTTCCGCATCGCCCGCGTGCCCGGCGACGGCATCGGCGTGGACGTGATCGACGCCGCATGGACGGTGCTGGAAGCCGCCGCCGCGCAGCATCAGATTGCACTGGAAGGCCACACCTTCCCGTGGTCGTGCGACTACTACCTGCAACACGGCCACATGATGCCGCCGGACGGCATTGAACAATTGCGCGGCTTCGATGCGGTGTATCTGGGGGCGGTGGGCTGGCCCGCGCGGGTGCCGGATTCGGTGTCGCTGCACGGCCTGCTGCTGCCGATCCGCAAGGCCTTCGACCAGTTCGCCAATGTGCGCCCGCACCGCAAACTGCCGGGCGTGGCCGGGCCGCTGCGGGCGGAGGGCTTCGACATCCTGTGCATCCGCGAGAACACCGAGGGTGAATACAGCGGCGCAGGCGGGCGGGTGCATCACGGCACTGCCGCCGAAGTGGCAGTGGAAACCTCGATCTTCACACGGCGCGGGGTGGAGCGGATTCTGCGCTTCGGCTTCGAGCAGGCGCGCAAGCGGCGCGGCAAGCTGGCATCGGTCACCAAGTCCAACGCCCAGCGCCATTCCATGGTGTTCTGGGATGAAGTGACCGAGGCGGTGGCCGCCGATTACCCGGACGTGGCGGTGACGCGCTATCACGTGGACGCGATTGCGGCGCGCTTCGTGACCAACCCTGAAACGCTGGACGTGGTGGTGGCGTCCAACCTGTTCGGCGACATCCTGACCGATCTGGGGGCAGCCATTCAGGGGGGCTTGGGCTTTGCCGCCTCGGCCAATCTGAACCCCACCGGCGCGGCCCCGTCCATGTTCGAGCCGGTGCATGGCTCGGCACCAGACATTGCGGGCAAGGGTATTGCCAATCCGCTGGCGGCCATCTGGTCCGGCGCGATGATGCTGGAGCATCTGGGTGCCCCGGATTGCGCTGCGGCCATCATGCGGGCGATGGCGCAGGTGACCGGCGAAGGCCGCGTTGCCACGCCCGACATGGGCGGCACGGCCAGCACCACAGATGTGGCGGCAGCCGTGGCGGCGGCACTGACGGGCGCCTGAACCAGCAAACGGGGCACGCACGATGGCGGCAGATGACGCACAGGTTACGGCGATGGCGGCGGCCTATACCAGCGCGTGGAACTCCGGGTCCGCCGAAGCAGTGGCCGCCTGCTACGCACCGGACGGGTGGATCGTGATCAACAACGGTGCGCCATGGGAAGGCCGCGCGCGGGTGGCCGAGATGGCGGCGGGGTTTTTCGCCGATGTGCCGGATCTGGCCCTGACCTGCGACGCTGTGCGCCGCGCCGGGCAGCATGTGGTGTACTGCTGGACCTTCACCGGCCACCACGCGGCAACGCGGCGGCCGTTGCGCGTGCCTGGCTGGGAAGAATGGGATCTGAACGCGGACCTGAAGGTCACCGCATCACGCGGCTGGTACGACGCCGAGGACTACGCAAGGCAGGTCGCGGGAAGCTGACAACAAGCTGGCGCCGCATTGGCCGCGCCAGCCTACGAAAGTCAGAGTTCGGCTGCGGCGCGGGCCTGCCACGCCGCCCACTCGTCCATGCCGTTCATGCCCGGCACCGGCGGGGGCGCTTTGCCCGCGAAGGCGTCGCGCACCGGTTCCCAGATATCGGCCCGGTTCATGACCTTGGCGGCCAGCCCCATATGGAACAGGCAACTGAGGTAATTGGCCTGCGCCAGTATACTCTCCGGCGCATGGTGCAGCAGGCGCGTGCGGATCATGCCTTCGGCGATGGCGAAATACAGCAGCGCCTTCTGCGCCGAGGCGCGCAGCATGTGCGACATGCCCACCAGCACATAGGCGCCACACACCACATCCGGGTAGATCACCCGCCCGCCGCCCGCCAGGTACTGGTGCGAAATCACGCCGAATGGCCCGTCCACCAGTTCGGGGAACTGCCCCACGTAAAGCCCCACCACGGCCAGCGCTGCCGACTGTCCGCCTTCGAAATCGCCGGTCATCAGTGCCTTGGCGGCCCGCTCATAGTGTTCGTTCGCGCGCGTGATCAGCGCGTTGCCGGACAGGGAGGTGCCGGAAATCGCGCCTTCGCGCCGGGGGCGCAGGATCTCATCGACCATGATGCGTGACGCATCGGTGGACCCGAATTGCTGCAACCGGCCACTACTGCCGCTGGTGGCGGTTGTCGTGGCGATGGAGCCGTCCATGCGGTCTGCCGCGACATAACTGTCCAGCCACGCCGCAAAATCCGCCGGCGGCTCGACGGCGAGAAATTCCTGGATGGCGAATCCAACTTCGCGCGGGGAGCGCAGCGCACGCTCATAGCTGATCAGGATGGTTGGCCGGCTGCGGCCATTCACCAGGTCGATGCAGCGGGAATACCCGTCGATGGCATTGGCCATGTAGGCCAGCAGCCGCTGCGGCTTGGCGACATTCTCCTCGATCTTTTCGCGCTGCGCGATGGCGGCCAGATCGCGCGCCACCATGATGAACACCGGATTGCGCAGGCCGGACATCAGCTCGGGGAGATAGTATGGAGACAACGGATCCTTCCACCCCCACACGGAAAACTTGTCATTCCGCTCTAATACCGTTTTGGTGGCTGTTGACATAAATTCCTGCCGCTCGGTGATCAGTGCAGGGTTGGTAAACAATTCCCGCCGCCCGCGATGCGCAAGCAGACGCATATCTTCGTTGGTCGATCCATCAATATCATCACCCATGAACACGCCAAGCTTGCGAACAATTCCGGCAATCATTGACGTTCCGCCGCGCGGCACCCCTAAAACACAAACTGTCTTGGAGTTTTCGCGCCGATAGGGAAATACCGTCATGCACGCGGAGGATGTAACCTTAACATTTAGTTGCATGTTGACCATTCCTTACGATTCATGACGAGCACAAACAGAACCAATCCACTACATAGTCGCTTATATACTATAAAGCGCTATACGGCACGGTCAATCAGTCCTCTCTTCATGGATGATCATTAATGACAATTCACATCGGCAGACTTGAAGAAGTTAGCAACGATTTCGCTTCGGGCTGGGCCGCCGGATCTGCGGACAGCAGCCCCGCCATCGTCAATATTTTTATTGATGAGATATTCTGCGGCCAATCAGTTGCAGATATGTTCCGAGAAGATTTGGAAACTGTTGGTATTCGTGATGGCTATGCGTCGTTCCGTTATCAAATTCCGTCCAAGTTTATTGATGGCCAACCGCACCTGATCAATGCCGTCGACAAGGCGCTTGGCCGTCCGTTGCACAATTCGCCGATCATGTTCCAATCCAGCCCATTCAATTCCGAACCTTTTGTTGAACGCGCACAGTGGGCCCAGTCGTCTCTGGCAATTCATTCAAGCACTGCAGCGCCAACCTGCGTGGAAGCCGTCCGCCACACCCGGAAGCTTGCTGTTGTCAGCACCTATCACAAGCTGAACACGTTTTTGGCCTATCACAGCCATCTGGCGCACGCATTGCGCGACATCGGATTCACTGTATTGATCGCGCACGCTACCGATACATTTGATTCCGAATTATCTGGCATTGAATCAGACGGCATTTTCTTGTACGGCAAGCGCAACGTGGGCTACGATTTCGGGTCGTGGATTTTCGGCTATCTGATGATGGCCGAGGCGCTTGGCGAAATTGAGGAAATCATCTTCATCAATGACAGCATTATCGGCCCCATCACCAACCTGCACGCAATCTATAACGCGATAAAGCAAACCAAAGCCGATATGGTCGGGCTGACCGACAGCTACGAACGGGTCTACCACCTGCAGAGCTATTTCATGTGGTTCGGGCCAGCCATTTGCAAGTCTTCGGCCCTGCCACAATTTTGTGTGGAATATCCGTTCATCTCCGACAAGGAAACCGTGATCGCCCGGGGTGAACTGCATATCACCAAGATGATGCAGGATATGGGCTTCAAGACCGCCGCCCTGTTCCCCTATGAGCGCGTGGCTGACCAATGGCTGCGCGACACCGCGACATTGGAGCGCGCGATCGGGTCGCTGTTCCGCTCCGGGAATGGCCGCGAAGGACTCATGCCGTCCGCCACCCTGTCACCCCGGCTGAAGCTGCTGGACTCGCTCGACACCATCACCGGGTTCGTCACCGGCGGGACCCCATTGAACCCGACGCATTTCTTCTGGGACACGCTGATCGAGAAATTCGACTACCCGTTCATCAAGCGCGAATTCGTCATCCACAACCCCGCGCTTGTACCGTCTTATTTCCGCCTGTCGCACATCGTCGAAAAATGCCCGGCGTTCATGGCCGAGCATATTCTGGAGATCCGGCAGCGCTATGGCGGTACTGTGGTGCCGTTCTTCACGGCCAAACCGGCCCCGCACGCCTCCCAGGCCGAGCCGCGCCTGCGGGTGAATGGTTCAAATATCCACATCAATTCCGCACGGGCGCTGACGGCCGACCGCAAGGGCCGAAGCCGCACCATTTCCGGCAGCCCCCAGCGGGTGGAGGCTGAAGCGCTCGACGAAATGCACTAGCGCCGGCCCGATCGGCACAACCGGGCAAAAATGCGGTGCGGCACCGCTTCGCACGGCGCGAAGCGGTGGATAATTTTCCGGCTCTGCCCTATCTGACGCGGCATGACCGACACGCCCATCAGCCACATCCGCAACTTCTCCATCATCGCCCATATCGACCACGGGAAATCCACCCTGGCCGACCGGCTGATCCAGACCACCGGCGCTCTCACCACGCGTGAGATGACCGAGCAGGTGCTGGACAACATGGATCTGGAGAAAGAGCGCGGAATCACCATCAAGGCGCAGACCGTCCGGCTGACCTATACGGCGCTGAACGGGGAAACCTATATCCTCAACCTGATGGATACCCCGGGCCACGTGGACTTCGCCTACGAGGTCAGCCGCAGCCTGGCCGCCTGCGAGGGCTCGCTGCTGGTGGTGGATGCCTCACAGGGCGTGGAAGCGCAGACGCTGGCCAACGTGTATCAGGCCATCGACGCGCATCACGAGATCGTGCCGGTGCTGAACAAGATCGACCTGCCCGCCGCCGAGCCCGACCGGGTGAAGCAGCAGATCGAGGACGTGATCGGGCTGGACACCTCGGACGCCCTGATGATCAGTGCGAAGACCGGCATCGGCATCGACACCGTGCTGGAAGCCCTGGTGCACCGCCTGCCCGCCCCCAAGGGCGACGCCGCCGCCCCGCTGAAGGCACTGCTGGTCGATAGCTGGTACGACCAGTATCTGGGCGTGGTGATTCTGGTGCGTATCAAGGATGGCCGCATGAAGCGCGGCCAGCGCATCCGCATGATGTCCAACAACGCCGTGCACCACATCGAGCAGATCGGCGTGTTCAGCCCGCGCATGGTGCCGGTGGACGACCTCGGCCCCGGCGAGATGGGCTACATCACGGCGGCCATCAAGACGGTGGCCGATTGCAACATCGGCGACACCATCACCGATGAGCGCAACCCGACCACCGAGGCGCTGCCGGGCTTCAAGCCGTCCATTCCGGTCGTTTGGTGCGGCCTGTTCCCCATCGACGCCGACGACTTCGAAAAGCTGCGCGACAGCCTCGGCAAGCTGCGCCTGAACGATGCGAGCTTCCACTTCGAGCCGGAAACCTCGGCGGCGCTGGGCTTCGGCTACCGCTGCGGCTTCCTCGGCCTGCTGCATCTGGAAATCATCCAGGAGCGCCTGAGCCGCGAATTCGACCTTGACCTGATCGCCACCGCCCCCAGCGTGGTCTACCGCGTGCATCGCACAAACGGCACGATGGAGGAGCTGCACAACCCCGCCGACATGCCGGACCCGAGCCTGATCGACCATATCGAGGAGCCGTGGATCAAGGCCACCATCATGGTGCCGGACGACTACCTCGGCGCCGTGCTGACGCTGTGCAACGAGCGGCGCGGCCAGCAGGCTGACCTGACCTACGTGGGCAACCGCGCCATGGCGGTGTACCGCATTCCGCTGAACGAGGTGGTGTTCGACTTCTACGACCGGCTGAAATCGGTCAGCCGCGGCTATGCCAGCTTTGACTACGCGATGGACGGCTACGAGGAAGGCGACCTGGTACGCATCTCGATTCTGGTCAACGCCGAGCCGGTGGATGCGCTGAGCTTCATCGCCCACCGCAACCAGGCCGACACGCGCGGCCGCTCGATCTGCGGCAAGCTGAAAGACCTGATCCCGCGCCAGTTGTTCAAAATCCCCATCCAGGCCGCCATCGGCGGGCGGGTGATCGCGCGCGAGACGATCAGTGCGATGAGCAAGGACGTCACCGCCAAGTGCTACGGCGGCGACATCAGCCGCAAGCGCAAGCTGCTGGACAAGCAGAAGGAAGGCAAAAAGCGCATGCGCCAGTTCGGCAAGGTGGAAATCCCGCAAAGCGCCTTCCTGGCCGCGCTGAAAATGGACGCCTGACCGGCGCGAAGAAATGCGGGGAAAGGCTTGCACTCCCCGCATCCGCTGATATTTTCCGCGCCTTGCCAAGGCTGGAGGGATGGCCGAGCGGCTTAAGGCGCACGCTTGGAAAGCGTGTGTGCGTGAAAGCGTACCGTGGGTTCGAATCCCACTCCCTCCGCCAATTCAGAACAGAACTGCGAACGCCGCCAGCCGCCGATTTCACGCCTGAGGCGGCGGCGAGGGTTCTGAGCAGATCGCCTTTCGATCCCATGATTCGGACCTCGCCGTCCGCGACCTCGACGCGCTGGGCAAGGGCGCGCAGGTGGTCGCGGCGATAGCCGCCGCCATCGATCCGCATCCGCTCGCGGGCGGTGCGGGCGAATTTCCCGAGCATGGCGGGCGTAATCGCCTGTCCGGAGCTTTCCAGCGTGACGGATGCGCGCTCGGCATCGACCTGCGCTTGATCCCGCGTTGCCTTCAGGCCGCCAATACGTTCCTTCAGCGCCGGGTCGTCAAGATCGGCGATGCCGGACTCGATGGCATCGTAGAGCCGCTTGAGCCGCAGGTCGGTCTCCGCCGCGCGCTTGTTCAATTCGGCGATATGCTCGTGCCTGCGTTTGGC
>CAIPHQ010000012.1 GCA_903864895.1 uncultured Rhodospirillales bacterium | reverse complement strand
GCACCGCCGGCACCTTGCGATGCCACCTTCCCGGGCTCTCCGGCCCATCGTGCGGTTTCCACAAGTTCCGGGCGAAACCAGATGATGAAATCCGACGGCTCGGGTGAGACGGAAATCACCAGCAGGCCCGATGCGACGGCGGCAAATTCTTTTGCCGGTTCCCAGCATTCCCCCAGCCGGTCGGTGGCGTAAACGCCTTCCGTGTCCGGAAGAACGCTGTTCAGCCAGTCCACAAGCCCGCTGATCTGGCTGCTGCTTGGCGTTGTCCCCAGAAACGTCAGTTCACCTTTGACGCTGACGGCGACACCGCCATGCTGGCGCCCGTCGAGGGTGGCACTGCCGCCGTGAATGTAATCGAGCAGGTTGGGCGACTGTTCGGTCAGACCGCGCGCATAGTCGTCTGCGGTGGCGAGATTCAGCATCAGGTTCTGCAGCACCATCCGGCTGGTCAGCCGCGCACCGAACTGGTCGGTCTTTTCGAACACCTCAAGTTGATACGAAAACATCGACCCAAACAGCTCGCACACGGCGCGCAAATGCCGTGGCAGGCGGCGCGGGCTGTAGTGGTGGCACGCAATCAGCCCCCATAACTGGCCAGCGGCGATGATGGAAATCGACATGGAAGCGTCGATCCCCATGTTGCGCAAATACTCACGATGAATCGGCGATACGTCGCGCAACACCGCCTGGCTCATGTCCAGCGGCAGGCCGGTTCGCGGGTTATTGGCGGGCATCAGCCGCGCAGGCTCGTAGTTGACCTGCGTGATCAGCCGCAGGCCGTTCTTGACGTACAGGGCCCGCGCCTGCTGCGGAATATCGGCAGCCGGGTAATGCAAGTCCAGAAACGGCTCCAGCGCGTCCTGCTTGCTTTCGGCGATGACCCAGCCGGAGCCGTCCTGCATGAACCGGTACACCAGCACCCGGTCGTAGGAGGCCACGTTGCGCACCCGCTCGGCCGCCATCTGGCACAGCGCCACCACCGATGTGGCGCGATCGAGCCCTTCGGTCATCTCCTGCACTGCGGCCAGCGGATCGGCGGCAAATCGCTCGTGAATATCCGCCGCTTCAAACTCCAGAACCAGCATGTCATCACTGCGGTGCAGGCTGGCGTCGAGCGGTTGACCGGTGGCCACACGCATCTGCGGGTCGAGCAGATGGCGTGGTTTGAGCAGCGGGTGATTGGCGCTCAGCGACCGCAAATTGCCGATCTGTTCGGGCCGGAAGAGCGTTTCGCCCGGCTGGCCCAGCAGCGCGCCGGGCGATGCGCCAAGCAGACCGGTCACGTCGCCGGCAACCTGCAGGATTTCGAACGTCTCGCTGTCCAGCACCAGCATTGCGCCGTGCGGCAGAATGGCACCGGGGATATGGATTGGCTCACGGTCGCAGTTGGTTGCGGTGGCGGCGGCCAAACCCTCCAGCGCATTGTTCGTGCCGGTGGCGGCCGGTGGCCCGTCGCTGGCCAGACCATGCTGTGGCTTGCCGCCGCCCGGTTGGAGTTGGCGCGCCATCGGTGATCCCATGCCTGCGGTCTCCTATGTTGTGCGGACTGTCTGCGCTTTCGATGCCCGCTGCCGGGAAAAACAGGATTTCCGCCGAATCACCAATATTTGCCTGCAATTTCCGGCTACCGGGCCGTTTCCTTCTCCCCCGCCACCGGTAACCACACCGAGAAGCACGAGCCTTTGCCCTCCTCGCTTTCCACCAGAAGATGCCCACGGTGGCGGTTTACGATGTGTTTCACGATGGCCAGCCCCAGCCCGGTGCCGCCCGCGTTGCGGCTGCGGCCCTTGTCCACGCGGTAGAAGCGTTCGGTCAGGCGGGGCACGTGGTCTTTCGGGATGCCCGGTCCCTCGTCGCGCACCGCCATCACCACGCCGGGGCGGTTGGGCCAGCGGCCCTCCTGCTGGGCCCGTTTCACTGTCACCAGCACGGTGCCGCCCTCACGGCCATACTTCACCGCGTTGTCCACCAGATTTTGCAGCACCTGCTCCAACTGGTCGGCATCGGCGATCACGATGGGCAGATCGTCCGGCATATCGAGTTCCAGCGTCACGCGGCGGGCGGCCACGCGGGGTTCGAAGGCGGCGGCGATGCGCAGGGCCACACCTGCCAGATCCACCCGCTCGTTCGGCGCGCGATGTTCGGTCAGTTCGATGCGCGACAGGCTCAGCAGGTCGTCGATCAACCGGTTCATCCGTTCGGCCTGCTCGGCCATGATGCCCAGAAAGCGCTGCTGGGCGGCGGGGTCGTCGGCGGCGGGGCCGCGCAGCGTGTCGATGAAGCCCATCAGGCTGGCCAGCGGGGTGCGCAACTCGTGGCTGGCATTGGCGACGAAATCGGCGCGCATCCGCTCCACCGCGCGTTCGCGCGTGCGGTCGGACAGCACGGCGATGGCGCGCCCGCCATCGGACAGCGGCGGGTCGATCAGCAGCACGGTGGCCTGCACCTCCCGCGGCACCGGCACCGGCAGCACCAGTTCGGCGGACTGCGGCGTGCCGGTGGCAAACGCGCGGTCGATGGCCGCCCGCAGGCCGGGATGGCGCAGCACGGCAGGGATGTCGCCGCCGAACGCCGCGCGGGCGGCTTCGTTGGCGTGGCGGGCGGAGCGGTCGGCGGCCAGAATCAGCAGCGGATCGGGCAGGCGTTCGACGATGCTTTCGGTGGCGCGCAGGCTGCGTTCCACCTGCGCGGTGCGGTTGGCCAGCATCCGTGCCAGCCGTTCAATGGCGCGGCTGACGGCGGCGACATGCGGCAGCACCGGGGATGTGGCAGCGTAGGGCGCAGCCGAGCCGTCCGCGTGCTCGGCCTGCCGCAGCGAGTCGAACAGCCGCTCCAGATCGCGCACCCATACCAGCGCCAGTGCGCCGATGCCGCCAATAACCCCGGCCAGCGCCAGCAGGGCCGGGCCAGCCTCGGCGGTGCCAGTGAAGATCAGCGCCAGAAATCCCAGCGCCGGCAGCCCGCCCAGCACAGCAACCGCCGCCAGCAGGGCCCCCGCGCGCATGGGGCTAGATACCGGGCGCAGAGAGGCTGGACGGGGCCGGGTCGATCATGGCGGGTCCCTCACGCTGGATTTCAAACACGGCCAGACCGCGCCGCACAGTGCCGTCGGTCTGCAGCGCGATCAGCCCGTCCACGCCGGAATAGCCTTCTGGCTTGCACAATTCGGCAGCCGTGTAGCCACCCGACTCGGCCATCGCGCGGGCAATCATGGCGGCATCGTACGCCATGTCGGCCAGCGCCGGGGCGGCGATGCCGAACTTGCCCTTGTAATTGGCATCGAACGCGCCGCGCTCCCCGGGGTCGGGGCCGGCAAACCACGCCCCGGTCAACGCCGCCGGGCCGCGCGCTGCGGGGCTGGCCCACAGCGACGGGCCGATCAGCCGCACGGCGGGCGGGTCGATGTCGTAATAGTCAAGAAAGCTTGCCTCCCACGCCAGCGTGTCGCCGGTGTCGGCCAGCAGCAGCGCGTCGAAGGGCGGCGGCGGGATGGGGGTCTTGGCGAGTTCGGCCGCTTCCTTGCGCCCGGCGGCGGTGTGCGTGGCGCGGGCCGCCTTGATGCGCGCGTCGATGGGCCCGCGCCGCTCGGCATAGCCGGAGATGTCGCGCATCAGGCTGGCGATGTTGGCGTTGTTGCCGTCGTGCACATGCAGGTCGGGCGGCGGCGCCCCGGCGGCGGACAGCGCCTGCGTCAGTGCGGTCCCCATCGCGGTGCCGAAATCGGTGGGCGGCAGCACGGCGGTGAAGCGGGATTTGCCCTGCGCCTGCACCGCGCCGACCAGACGGCGGATTTGCTGCACCGGGGTGATGCCCAGCGGCCACACGCCGGGCTGGGCCTGCGCCGTGTCGTTGGTGAACGCCAGCACCAGAACACCGGCATCGCGCGCCGGGGCGGCAACGGCGGCGGTTTCGGCGGCGGTCAGCGGTCCAAGAATGAGTTTGTCCCCCGCCGCCAGTGCCGCAGCGGCGGCGGCGGCGGCACCTTCCGGCGTGCTTGCGGTGTCGCGCACATCGAGCGGCGGTGAGCCCGGCGTGTCCAGCGCCAGATGCGCTGCCTGCGCCAGCGCCTGCCCGCGCTCGGCATTGGCCCCGGTCAGCGGCACCAGCAGGGCCACCGGCGCGCCGATGGTGCCGGGTGTGGCGGGGACAGGCGAGGCATCGGCGGCGGGCAGCGGCGTGACCGGCGGCGGCGGGGAGATCTGCACCGGCATCTGGCTCATCCGTGAATCCGGCAACGTGCCCACCGGCGCGTAGCCCTCCGGCGTTTCCACGCAGGCTGCGAGTGCTAGAGTGCCGGCGAGGAGCACGAATGCCCGACGAAACATGCGACTTGTCTCCGCTTGAGCCGGTTGAGTCCGGCCCGGGTCCTGATCTCGAGTCCGGCCTTGTGGTGCCGGACGGCCTTGTGCTGGTGCCGACGCCGCTGGGCAATCTCGGCGATGTCTCGGCGCGCGCCACCGCCACGTTGCGCGCTGCCGATCTGGTCCTGTGCGAGGATACGCGCGTTACCGCAAGGCTGTTTTTGCTGACCGGCGTGCAGGCCCGGCTGTCCCCCCTGCATGAGCATAACGAGGACGCGCGGATTGCGGATGTGATTGCTTTGCTACGGCAGGGCAAGCGGGTGGCGCTGGTGAGCGACGCGGGCACCCCGCTGGTATCCGACCCCGGCTTCCGGCTGGTGCGCGCGGTGATCGCGGCAGGCTTGCCGGTGGCCGCGCTGCCGGGGCCGAACGCGGCGGTGCTGGCGCTGGTGCTGTCCGGCCTGCCGCCGCAGCCGTTTCTGTTCATGGGCTTCCCGCCGCCCAGAAGCGCCGCCCGCCGCGCCGTTTTCGAGCGCCTGCGCGCCGCCGAACGCGCCGGGCTTGCCGCCACCACGCTGTGGTACGAGGCCCCGCACCGCGTGGCCGAAACGCTGGAGGACATGGCCGCCGTGTTCGGACCGCGCCCGGCGGCGGTGGCGCGCGAACTGACCAAGCGGTTCGAGGAAGTGCGGCGCGGAGAATTGCCGGAACTGGCCGCGCATTACGCCGAACACAAGGCGCGCGGCGAAGTGACGCTTGTGGTCGGCCCCGCGCCGGAAGAAGCGGCAGAGGAAGCCGATGTGGATGCCCTGCTGCGCGCTGCTCTGGACGGGCACTCGCTGAAGGAAGCCGTGGCACAGGTCACGGCCGCCACCGGCCTGCCGCGCAAGCAGGTTTATGCGCGGGCGCTGGCGTTGATGGGCGATGCCAGGGACTGAGCCGGTCGCGGCTTGCGTCCCTGCGCATGATCCCGGGCCGGTAATGAGCGTCAGTCCGCCGTCCAGCCACCGTCGATCACGACGGACGTGCCGGTCATCAATGCCGAGGCGCCGGAGGCGAGGAACACCACCGGCCCCATGATGTCCTCAACCTGCCCGATCCGGCCGAGCTTGATCTTGTCCAGCACGGCGGCGCGGAACGCCGCGTCCTCGAAATAGGGCCGGGTCATCGGTGTTTCGATGAAGGTGGGCGCGATGCTGTTCACCCGGATGCCGTAGGGGGCCAGATCAATGGCCATCGCCTTGGTCAGGCCTTCCAGCGCGTGTTTGCTGGCGCAATACACGCTGCGCCGCGCCCCGCCGACATGGCCCATCTGCGACGAGACGTGAATGATCGAACCGGCCTTGCCAGCAGCCACCATGCCCTGCGCCACCATCTGCGCCACGAAGAACGCCGCGCGCAGGTTCAGGTCGAGCACGGTGTCGAACTCGTCCTCGGTCACATCCAGAAAGCGCGCAGGGCGGTTGGTGCCGGCGTTGTTCAGCAGAATGTCGTAGGCAGGCCGCTGCGCCAATGCGGCGCGCACCGCCGCGGTGTCGCGCACGTCGCAGGCCACGGCGTCGGCCAAGCCGCCACTGTCGCGGATCGCCTGCGCGCCCGCGTCCACCTCGCCGGAACTGCGCGCCAGCAGGGTCACCGCCGCCCCGGCCGAAGCCAGCGCGGCGGCGCAGGCAAGGCCGATGCCGCGCCCGGCGCCGGTCACCAGCGCCCGCTGTCCGTCCAGCCGGAACGGCGGCGTGCGCGGCAACGCGGCCGGGGCGGGCAGCGGCCGGTCCATGCTCAGCGCACCCGCGAGGGTTCGCCGTCGGCCAGCGCAATTTCGGTGATGCGCAGGCCATCAGCGGTGATACGGGAAGGGAAGGCGTCGCGCAGGCCTTCCTCGTGGATCGGGATCACGCGGCGGAACTCGCCATGCGCGCGCCTGACCATCTCATCAGTGGTCAGCACCAGATTGGTCTGACTGCCGACGGCAAGGCCGACCGGGATGTAGTTCGGATCTGTCTCGTCATAGCCGCGCACGTTCTCGAAGCTGTAGACCAGATCACCGGCCAGCACCCAGGAATCGGCGCTGTCCGTCTTGCCGTCGTTGCGGATATGCACGTATTGCGAGCCCCAGGTGTGGGTGTCGAACGCGGCGTGCAGGTCGATGCCGGGCAGCACGCCGGCGCGGTCGCCGTCGATGCAGACCAGACGGCCTTGGCGGGCAATATCCACCACGCGCATCACGTCACCCGGGTCGGTCGCCAGCATCAGCCAGCGGAAGCGGCGGTCCAGCGACATCGCCCAGACCCATTTCGAGAGTTCCTTCTCCTGAATGTAGAATTTGGCGTTCGGGAACGCGTCGGTGTTGCCCATGTGGTCGAAATGCGCGTGGGTGATGAACACGTGCTCGATCTGCGCGGGCGTCACGCCGCATTCGGCCAGCACGGTGGCGGCATCGTGCCAGTTCTCCACCCCGAAATTGGTGGCCATGGTACCGCCGTAGTCCTTGTTGTTGTAGCCAACATCGACCATCGCGGCCGTGCCCTTGCCCTTGATGAGCACGTAGCAATACGGCAGCTTCTTGTAGCCCTGATTATGCGCGCCGTAGTTGATGCCGCTGAGGTGATACTGGCTCACATAGGCGTATTCGAGAACCCAGATCGAATAGTCAGCCATGGTCGTTTCTCTCGCTGTTGTTCAGGCGGTGGCGCGAAGGATGCCCGGTGGCGCGGCGGGCACGCTGTGGCGCGCGCAGCAGCCTTGGGAAAAGGCGACGGTCTCGAAGCCCGGCAGTGCTGCCGCCGCCCATTGCAGTTCCTGATATCCGGCGCGCAGCGGGGTCAGCACCGCGCCGGTGGCGGTGTCGTCGGCTGCGCGCCGGTTGAGCCGCGCCGCGTCAATGGCGGCGGCGATGGCGCGGGTGGCCAGAACCAGATGGCGGTGATGATGCGCGCCGCCTTGCGGCGGGCGGCAGCCCAGCACCACATCGGCGGCGGACTGCCGCGCGGTATCGGCCAGATCGAGCATCGGGTGGCCTGCGGTGCCCTGCTGGCTGGTCACGGCCAGCACCAGCACGCCGGCAATCTGCCCGGCGGCCTGACGCAATTGCTCGAACGGCACCCGCACCCGGGAAATATAGGCGAAGGTTGCTGCGTCCATCTGCTCGGGCGACACAGCGGGCAGGGGCGGGTCCGGCACTGGCGCGCACAGCAGCGTGGCCGCAGGCGGCACGCGCTCACCGATCCGGTTCATGCCGCGCCCCCTGCTGCTGCCTGCCGCCCGCTCAGGCGGTGTTCTTGCCGCCGTAGCGGCGCACCCGCAAATCGGCTTGTTCCTGATGCCCGGCGAAATTCTCGATGGCGCACAGGCGCGAGCAAACTTCGCCGATCATCGCGGTGGCTGCGGGATCAACCTGCTGGTAGGTGCAGGTTTTCAGGAACTTGCCCACCCACAATCCGCCCGTGTAGCGCGCAGCCTTCTTGGTCGGCAGGGTGTGATTGGTGCCGATCACCTTGTCGCCATACGCGACGTTGGTTTCCTTGCCCAGAAACAGCGCGCCGTAGTTGGTCATGTTGTCCAGGAACCAGCGCGGATCGCGCGTCATCACCTGCACATGCTCGGACGCGATGCGGTCGGCCTCGGCCAGCATTTCCGCATCGGTGTCGCACAGGATCACCTGCCCATGGTCGCGCCACGCGACACTGGCGATGTCGGCGGTGGCAAGCCGGGCCAGTTGCCGGGCAATCTCCGCCTCGATGCCCGCAGCGATCTTGGCCGAGGTGGTCAGCAGGATGGCCGGTGAGGTCGGGCCGTGTTCCGCCTGCCCCAGCAGGTCGGTGGCGCAGATTTCCACGTCGGCAGTGTCGTCGGCGATGATCAGCGTCTCGGTGGGGCCTGCGAACAGGTCGATGCCGACGCGGCCATACAATTGCCGCTTGGCTTCCGCCACATAGGCATTGCCGGGGCCGACCAGCATGTCCACGCCCTGCACCGTCTCTGTACCCAGCGCCATCATCGCCACAGCCTGAATGCCGCCGAGCAGATAAATCTCGTCCGCCCCGCCCAGCGCCATGGCGGCCACCGTCGCCGCCGGGGCCACGCCGTTCAGCGGCGGTGTGCAGGCAATCACCCGCTTCACCCCGGCCACGCGCGCCGTCACCACGCTCATATGCGCCGAGGCCACCATCGGGTAGCGCCCGCCGGGCACGTAGCAGCCCACGGAGTTCACCGGGATGTTCTTCTGGCCCAGCCGGATGCCGGGCAGCGTCTCGATCTCGAAATCCTGCAGGCTGGCGCGCTGTGCCTCGGCGAAGCGGCGGATTTGCGCCTGCGCGAACTTGATATCTTCGATGGTCTGTTCGGGCAGGCTGCGAATCAGCGCCTGAATTTCATCGTCCGTCAGCCGGAACTGCGCGGGTGCCCATTTGTCGAAGCGGATCGACAGATCGCGGATCGCAGCGTCGCCGCGCTGGGCGACATCCTCAAGAATGCCCTCCACGGTCTGGCGCACCTTGCGATCGGCCGCAGCCGTTTCCGCCTCGGTGGCGCCCTTCTTGAGATACTGGATCATGTTTGCCTTTCCGTGTTCCCGGTCAGCCCGGCGCGGCCGCGCCGATGCCGTCAGCCATCACAGCACGGGCCGCAGTGTTGCCGCGCCTACAGCGGCAGCGGCGTGTTGGCGCCATCCTTGAATTCGACCGTCACGAACGACACCGGGCCGTCGCCGGTGTTCTCCAGATCGTGGATCATCGACTCGCCCGCCGCGAAGCTCATGTGCCGCGTGTCGCCCTCGGCGTACGCCACATCGGCCACGCGCCCGTCGCCGTAATGCGAGCGCCCGCGCCCGCCGGGGGAGGTGACGGTCCAGAAATAGTCCAGCACATGGCGATGGAAGGGCAACCGCTCACCGGGTTGCAGCGTCAGCAGCCACACCCGGGCGCGCTCGTTTTCCGACACAAGGCGCGTGCCGACATGAGCGTTGGCGGTGTTGGCGGCCAGTTCGTCGCGCCGCCATTGCGGCCATGTGGCGAGGGGGTCGAGGTCCATCACGCAATCTCCGCCCAAAAGACGATCAGGCATGCCGTGTCGAGCGGCAGCTCAGGGAAGGTGTATATCATCCGGGTGTGCCGCCCGCGCTCGCCAAACACGGCGTTGACCAGTTCGCTGGCACCGTTCAGCACTTTCGGCGAGGCCATCACATGGCCCGGCGCCATGTTCAGCGAGCCTTCGATGCGCACGATGCGGCGCACCCGCTCCAGATCGCCCAACGCCGATTTCAACTGCGCGATGCAGTTCAGCGTGGCCAGCTGGCAGGCTTCGGTGCCCTGCTCCAGCGTCAGCGCCGCGCCAATCTGGCCCTTGAACAGCAGCGTCTTGCCGTCCCGCCACGGCAACTGCCCGGAGGTGTACAGCATGGTGCCGGTGATGACCCATGGTTCATAGGCCGCGACCGCGCCCGGTGCAGGCGGCAGTTCCAGTCCGAGTTCGGCCAGCCGTTGTTCGGCGGTTGCCATGCGGTGTCCTCCGGTTTGCGGGCGGGACTATGGCAAGGCGGGCGGGTGAGGGGGAAGGGGCTGCTGCCGCTTATCCGCCGGAGCCGCTCTGCGGATCGCGCAGACACGCCAGCAAGGCGCCGATGTCTGGAGGGTCGGCAAATAGGAGTTCAAGTGTGAACGGGTTGGCTGTGGGCAGTCCGGCCGGCGGCTCCCCCTCCATGCGCAGCACGATGATCGCGCGCCAGGAGTTCAGATATATCCGGTCAAGTTCGACCCTCTGGCGCATGCCGGGGGTGAAGGATTCCCGGGCATCGGCCAGAAACCCCATGATTTCGCTGCGCCAGTGGGAGGTGGCAGGATGGTCCGGCCAGCCATGCAGCTTCAGCAGATGTTCGATGGCACGGCGCAGCAGGCTGGTGACGGCGCGGATGGCGGAACCGCCCACGTCTTCGATCTCCTCGATGATGTGCGGCCAGTCCAGATCGTTGACGCGCTCACCCGATGCTGCCCGGCGCAGCAGCGCGGTTTGCCGGTCCGACCACAGCACGATGTCCTGCACGTAGAGATCGTCGGGCATGCCTTTCTCCTGCATCACCTTATCGCGGCAGCATAGGCCACGCCACAGATCTGGTCCGCGCCCGTCATCAAACATTGCCCTTGGCGTGGCGCGCGCGCGGTCCTAATGCCCGCGTATGGACGTGATCACCGCGACCTCCCTCACCAAGCGCTACGGCGAAACGCTCGCGGTGGACGAGATTTGTTTCGAGGTGCCGCAGGGCGCCACCGTCGGGCTGCTCGGCGGCAACGGCGCGGGCAAGACCACCACGATTGCCATGCTGCTCGGCCTGCTGATCCCCACGGCGGGCGACATCCGCATTCTGGGCCACAACATGGCCACTGACCGGTTTGCCGCGCTGACGCGGATGAATTTCTCCTCGCCCTACGTGTCGCTGCCGCACCGGCTGACGGTGGAGCAGAATCTGCGGGTCTACGGCCATCTGTACAACGTGAAACACGCGGGTGCCCGCATCGCCGAACTGGCGCGCGAACTCGATCTCGGCGGGTTGCTGGCGCGCAAGGCGGGCGATTTGTCCGCCGGGCAGAAAACCCGCGTGGCGCTGGCCAAATCGCTGATCAACCGGCCTGATGTGCTGCTGCTGGATGAACCGACCGCGAGTCTGGACCCCGATACCGGCGATATGGTGCGCAGCTGGCTGGAGCGGTACCGGGCGCAGAGCGGTTGCACCATCCTGCTCGCCTCGCACAACATGGCCGAGGTGGAGCGCCTGTGCAGCCACGTGCTGATGATGAAGCAGGGCCGCATTGTGGATCGCGGCGCCCCCGCCGATCTGCTGTCGCGCTACGGGCGTGAGGATCTGGAGGAAGTGTTTCTGGACATCGCCCGCAACCGCGGCGTGGCGGAGGTGATGGGATGACCGCCTCACTTCGCCGCATCTGGGGGCTGATGTACCGCCACATTTCGCTGTACCGCGCCTCATGGCCGCGCCTGCTGGAACTGGCGTACTGGCCGACGCTGCAACTGTGCATCTGGGGCTTCACCGCCAGTTTCTTCGCCGCCCGTCTGGGCAGCCCCGGCACCGTGGCGGCGGGCGCGCTGCTGGGCGGGGTGCTGCTGTGGGAAGTGGCGCTGCGCACGCAGATGGGGGTGGCCATCGGGTTTCTGGAAGAAATCTGGTCACGCAATCTTGGGCACGTGTTCGTCAGCCCGTTGCGGCCCTGGGAACTGGTGGCGGCGCTGGTGGGCATGTCGGCGCTGCGCGTCGCGGTGGGGCTGGCACCGGCGCTGTTGCTGGCGTGGGTGCTGTATGAATTCAACATCTTCGGCATCGGCCTGGTGCTGATCCCGTTCGCCATCAACCTGATGGCGATGGGATGGTGGGTGGCGCTGGGCGTGGTGTCCTTGATTCTGCGCCACGGCGCGGGGGCGGAGGCGCTGGCGTGGTCGGTGCTGTTCGGGCTGACCCCGTTTTCCGCCGTGTTCTACCCGGTCAGCGTGCTGCCGAAATCCGTGCAGCCCATCGCGCTGGCACTGCCCTCGGCGCATGTGTTCGAGGGGATGCGCGCCGCGCTGGCGGACGGAAGGGTGGCGTGGGACCATCTGGCCTGGGCGACCGGGCTGAACATTCTGTGGCTGCTGGCCGCTATCCTGTTGTTCGCACAGCAATTCCGCGCCGCCCGCCGGCGCGGCGCACTGCTGTCCATCGGCGAGTGAGTGTATGACCGACACCCAAGAAACAAGGCTGTG
>CAIPHQ010000011.1 GCA_903864895.1 uncultured Rhodospirillales bacterium | reverse complement strand
GACCGGATGCTGGGCAGCATCGGGTTGGACCGCACCCGGTATCTGATCACCAACCTGATTCCGTGGCGCCCGCCCGGCAACCGCAACCCGACCGACAGCGAAGTGCTGGTGTGCCTGCCGTTCCTGCTGCGCCATATCGCGCTGGTGCGCCCCAAACGGCTGGTGCTGCTGGGGGCAATGGCGTCGCGCGCGCTGCTGGGCGGCAGTGCAGGCATCACCAAACTGCGGGGCAAATGGGTGCAGGCCAGCATCCCGGATTTGCCGCAACCGGTGCCCGCACTGCCGATGCTGCACCCGGCCTATCTGCTGCGCAGCCCGGGCGCCAAGCGGGATGCATGGGCGGATTTGCTGTTGCTGCGCCGCACATTGGATGGCCGATGACAATTTTGTGATTGCAGATCGGCTTGTAACGCCCTGACACATGGTCCGCATGTGTCAATAATAAGATTTCGCTCTGTCTCAAGGGTTGCGTCTCGGCGACTCGGTGCGCTAACGCCTTTGCCATGCGAGGGATCGGCCGAAGGCTCGCCCACCTCCCCGCTGCCCGGGCCTTGCTTGCCGGGGCGGCGCTGCTGGCCGGAGCGAGCACACAACGAACCATGGCACAACCCAGTGGCCCCGGCCTGTTTCCGGCCACTGACGAACTCGCCCTGGCGATACCGCGACTGGTGAACCCCCTGGATGGCGGGGGTGCATCGCTGCCCCGGCCGCTCGAGCCGAGCCAGGCGGCACAACTGCGCCGCATTTTCGCATTGCAGGGGCAAGGCGACATTCCGGCCGCGCTGCGCGCCGCCGCGGCGCTGGATACCACCGGCCCGGTGATGACCGGCATGATCGGCCACGTGCTGGCCGACCGCTACCTTGGCCCCTACAGCAAGCCCAGTGCCGATCAGTTGCGCAGCTGGATGGACCGCTACGCCGATCTGCCGGACGCCGCCGCCATCCGCCGCCTGCTGGTGATCCGCATGCCGGCCGGTGAAAACCTGCCGCCGGTGCCCGAGGGCTTCGTGGCCGCCGATGTGCCGGTGCCCGAGGAAACCGGCCCCGCCGCAGCAGCTTTGCGCCGCAACCCCGATCTGGACCGCTCCGTGATCGCCGCCGCCCGTGCTGGCGGCGGGCCGCAGGTGGAGCGGTTGCTGCGCGCCACCGCGGGGCTGGACATGCCCTATGCCGCGCAGTTGCGTGGCGAGGCGGCGCGGGTGCTGTTCACCCGCAACCGCACTGGCGAAGCCTTCGCGCTGGCTGCCGCCGGGGTGCCGAACCGGCGCGGCCCGGCGCCCGCCGCACTGGCGGGCTACATGGCCGGGCTGTCGGCCTGGCGGATGGAACGCTTCGCCACAGCGCGCGCCATGTTCGCGGCTGCATGGCTGTCAGACGTCAGCACCCCCGCCCTGCGCGCAGCCTCGGCGTTCTGGGCGGCGCGGGCCGATGTGCGCACCGGCGATGGCGTGGGCGCCGAGCGATGGCTCAGCCGCGCTGCTGAACAGCCACTGACATTCTATGGCCTGCTGGCCCGCCGCTCCCTGGGGCTGGGCATCGGGCCGGTGCGGGTGGGGCCGAGCGAACGCGAGACGCTGGGTGAGGCCGACGTGGCCGCCGTGGCCGAGATTCCGGCCGGGTTGCGCGCCTTTGCGCTGTTGCAGATCGGCCAGACCACCCGTGCCGAGGCGGAGTTGCGGCAGTTGTGGCCGCTGGCGCAAGAGGCACGGCCACTGGCGCGGGCGGCGATGCTGGTGGCGCACGCCGCCGGGATGGGCGAATTGGCCGAAGACTATGCCGATTTGCTGGCCGCCGCCGATGGCAGGCCCCGCGAGGGGCTGCGCTTCCGGGTGCCAAGGCTGCGCCCGGCGGGCGGGTTTGCCGTCGATCCGGCCCTGCTGCTGGGGCTGGCCCGCACGGAATCGAACTTCGACGCGGCGCTGGTCTCGCCGGCCGGTGCGCGCGGCTTGCTGCAGATCATGCCGGAAACCGCCCGTTTCATCACCGGCGCCACGCCTGAAGCCTTGCGTGAGGCACTGGACGACCCGGCGCGCAACCTCGATCTGGGCCAGCGCTACCTGAATTATCTGGCCGAAATCGAGCCGGTGCGCGGCGACCTGATCCGGCTGCTGGCGGCCTATAATTGCGGCCCGGCGGCCTTGGCGAAGCTCAGCCCGGGCATCGATGACGGCGGCGATCCGTTGATGTTCATCGAATCATTCCCCATCGACGAAACCCGCGCCCACGTGCCGCGTGTGCTGACCTATAGCTGGATCTATGCGGCGCGCCTGAACATCGCGCCGCCGGGGCTGGACGAACTCGCCGCCGGGGTGTGGCCGCGCTATCATGCGTGGCGGGATCCGGTCTCGGCGGTGGGGTTTCACTGACGCCACGGGTCAACCACCGCGATTGGCAAGGAACGCCCGATGGCGCGCATTGATGAAACCCGCCGCTTCATCGCGGTGAACATTGCCGTGCTGACCGTGAGCGATACGCGCACGGCGGCCAACGACACGTCCGGTGACACGCTGGCTGCGCGCATCACGGCCGCCGGGCATGTGGTGGCCGCCCGCGCCATCGACCGCGACGATGCCGGCGTGATCGAGCAGCGGTTGCGCGGCTGGATTGCAGACCCGCACATCGACGTTGTGATCACCACCGGCGGCACCGGCATCACCGGGCGCGATGTGACGCCGGAAGCATTTGCGCGCGTGCTGGAAAAGCACATCGAAGGCTTCGGCGAGTTGTTCCGGATGCTGAGCTATCAGAAGATCGGCACGTCCACCATGCAGTCCCGCGCGCTCGGCGGTGTTGCGCGCGGCACCTATCTGTTTGCGCTGCCGGGCAGCACGGGTGCGGTGAAGGATGCGTGGGACGACATTCTGCTGTGGCAGTTGGACAACCGGCACCGCCCTTGCAACCTGGTGGAACTGATGCCGCGCTTGCAGGAGCATCTGCTCAACGCGGGCGGGTGATCGCTCGCAAATCATTAACGCAGTCCACATCACGAAGCGTTCTTATCAGTGCCACGCGGCGTGTGGAGAAGTTGGCCAGCGTGTCGGACAGCGCATGTTCGCTGGACCAGCGCACGCGCGCGAACGGGTGCGGTGTGCGGCGCGGGCCGAAACCCACCAGATAATAGCCGCCATCCTGCGCCGGGCCGAACACCGCATCGGCACGGCGCAAGAGTTTGAAGGCACACGCAACATCATCGGCGCGCAGACCGGGGATGTCGCTGCCCACCACAATGGCGTGGCGGTTGCGGGCCAGCGTGCGCTGCATCCGCGCGCCAAGATCGCCGCACCCCTGCGGCACACTGGGCAAACCTTGCCGCCATGGCCCGCGCGCATCAGGCGGCGTGAGCACGAGTACGGTGCGAAACCGCTTGTCGCGCGCAAGGCGGCGCAGCGTTTGCGCCAGTGTGGCGCGGTAGAATTGCAGCGCCGCCAATGGTCCGATGCCCGCAGCGAGCCTGCGCTTGACGGTGCCCAGCCGCGGCGCGCGGGCGAAGACATAGACAGTGCCGGTCATTCATACACCCGCGCAATCCGGCGCGGCGGCACGCCGCACAGATACAGCGCCAGACAGGCAAGATTGCGTGCCGAACGGCGCATCCAGCCCTGCCGTTGCCATTTGCCGGCCGATGTCAGCGCGCTTGCGGGCAGCGCACGCAGGCGTTTGCGGCCGAGCCTTCGCACCAGATCCACATCCTCCATCAGCGGCAACGGGCGCATACCGCCCGCGCTGTGCAGCAGGCTGCGCGCGATCAGCAGGCCCTGATCACCATAGGGCAGGGCGAAGCGGCGGCAGCGCCATGCCACCAGGCGCTCCAGCCTGCGCGCGCGCGGGTCGGCACTGTCCAAAGCGAAGCGGAAATACCCGGCGCGCGCCGGGCCTTCGGCCATCAGCGCCGCCGCAGCCTCACGCCAGCCCGGCTGCAACACGGTATCGGCATGCAGCAGCAGCAGCCACGCGGCGTGCGACGCGGCGATTCCGGCGGCAATCTGCCCGCCACGCCCGCGCGGGGCCGTCAGCACCCGCGTGCCCCACTGCCGGGCCACCGCCGGCGTGCCATCGGTACTGCCGCCATCGACAACCACGACCTCGGCCACATCGCCCAGCGCCGCCAGTGTGGCGGGCAGCGTGGCGGCAGCATTCAGCGCCGGGATGACCACCGAGAGCAGCATGTTCCTAATATGTTCTTGACGCCTGCGGGCGCCGGTGCCAGATTTCTGCGGGAACGGACATAGAACATCGCCCGGCGCAGCACAACCGGCCCGGGCGGCCCGCACCACAACCAGCGAGGGCAACATGGCAAGCATGATGCGCCACACCAGTCTGCGCGACGCCGGACAGTCGCGCGTGTTGACCAATGGCGAACTGGTGCGGGAACTGGATGGCGACGCCATTGCCGCGTTTGCCCATGCCGAAGCGCCAGAGGCGCCGCCCACGCCGCCGCATTCGCTGGTGCGCCGCATGGGCACGCCACGCTCGGTGATGCCGCGCGTGGCACCGCCGCCGCGCCCGCAGGATGTGGCAGCCCCCACGCACAAGGGGCGGGGGGCGGCGATCAACCCGCCCAACCGGTTTGAGACGCAGCACGCCGCCCCGTTCGATGACGGCTGGGACACGCTGCACAGCGAATTCGGCGGCCTGCCGCCGCCCGCCACCACACTGACCCGCGATGCAGCGCGCAGCGTGATCAGTTGGAACCAGAGCCCGGATATCGGCTTCGACCGCGCGGTGAACCCGTATCGCGGTTGCGAGCATGGCTGCGTGTATTGCTACGCCCGGCCCACCCACGCCTATCTGGGTTACTCACCGGGGCTGGATTTTGAAACCAAGCTGCTGTTCAAGCCTGATGTGGCGGAGTTGCTGGAAAAGGAACTGCGCAAGCCCGGCTACGTGGCGCGGCCCATGGCGCTCGGCTCCAACACCGACCCGTATCAGCCGGTGGAACGCACGCTGAAGCTCACCCGCGCGGTGTTGCAGGTGCTGGACCGCTGCAATCACCCGCTGACCATCGTGACCAAGTCGGCTGGCGTGCTGCGCGATATGGACATCCTGACCGGGCTTGCGCGCCGCAATCTGGTGCGGGTGTGGATTTCAGTGACCACGCTCGACCCTGTGCTGGCCCGCCACATGGAACCGCGCGCCGCCTCGCCCGCGCGCCGCCTGCAGGCGGTGGAAGAACTCGCCCGCGCCGGAATTCCGGTGGGCGTGCTGGCCGCCCCGATGATCCCGGGGCTGAACGACGCCGAACTCGAACGGATTCTGGAGGCTGTTTCCAGCGCCGGGGCCAGCACCGCCGGGTACGTGCTGCTGCGCCTGCCGCACGAGATCAAGCAGATCTTCGAAGACTGGCTGCACCGCCACGTGCCGGACCGCGCGCGCCACGTGCTGGAGCTGGTCCGCGAAACCCGTGGCGGCGCGCTGAACGACCCGAATTTCGGCCAGCGCATGAAAGGCACCGGCGCCTACGCCGAACTGCTGCAACGCCGCTTCGCCCGCGCCGCCCGGCAATACAAGCTGGACGAACGCACCGAACTGGACTGCTCCGCCTTCGTGCCGCCGGGCAACCCGAAGCGGGGGATGGCGGAGAACCAGATGTCGCTGTTTTAGCTCGGAACTAAGAAGAGGAAGCAAGGCCAGGGCGCCGCCCTGGACCCGCCGGGGCCGGTGGGCCCCGGACCCCCAGTCAGGAACTGGCTTGTAAGGCGGCGTGCAGCTTTTCGGTAGCGAGGCGCAAGGAGGGGGCGGCTTCGATCAGGTGCTGGACAGTGGGACGTTGGCCGCTGGACATTTTGACGATCCAGTGCTTTTCAGATTCAAACGTTTGCGTCCCGTTGATCCCGGCCGACAGATATTCGGCAAAGATGCGGAATTCCCGTTTCCGCTTCCCAATGGCCCAAGGAATCACGACAGCGCCATTCGGTTCTATGCCCATCAAATCTAAAATCTCGCCACCCACATTCAATTTGATCAACAGTACTTTTTTGAGGGACCATTCGATATTGAGATCGCAGAGGCTATCCAGCATTGCAATAAGCCGCCCGGACTGACCTGAATCGATGCGATTCATCTCCGCGTACCACTTGGCGATGGATAATCTATCGGCTTCCTTGGTCTTGCCGCTGGTGCTGCGCTCCGCTGGCTTGGGAATTTTTTCTGTCTTCGGCTCGCCCATCTTGGCGGGCGAGGCTGACGCGCTCCGGGGCAGCTTCAACACCCGCCCCAGCCCATCCCACCCATCAACAACGGGCGCGCGCTCCCGCGGGTCAATGAGTCCCACTTCTTCCAGCAGATAGCCGCCCCGCCCGAACTGGCAGGACCAGCAGGCTACAACCAGATTGTCCATCTCGTTGCCGCCGCCGCGTGAGTGCGGAACGATGTGGTCGATGCTGGCGCTGAGCGCGTAGAACGCGGCGTGAAAGCCCTCTCGTTCGGCGAAGCGGATGCGTCCCGGGAGTTCCTGCCGCATCCGGTCGCGCGCCTTGGGCAGTACTACGCGGCAGCCACAAAAGCGGCAGCGATGGCCGTCCCGCGCAAACAGCGCGCGTTGCAAGTCAGCGCCCGGCATCCGCTGTTGCGCCTTGGTGACTGCGGGGGCTCCGGGCACCTTACGCAACCGGTGGATTGCCTCACTCGTCGTATTCATGATTTGGTGGGTGTGCCGATACAACACCGGCATGTCCGCTTGCGCCAGAAACTCGGCGGCCCGCGCGTGGGCACCGTTCAGCAGCGCGTCGGCTGCCTGGGCAAGCAGGTCTGCCGCCAGATCATGCTCTGGCAGCGGAGGTACGAAGCAGGGGCGTGGCAGCCAGAAGCCGTCGTCTTCACTCAACAGAACCTCGGATCGCTGAGCAACGATCCAATGCTATTTCGTGCCGAATTCGGATTGCAATAGCCAAGAGCCGGACTGCCTAACGGATCGCCAAGGCCCGGCCTTGGCTGGGGTCCAGGGGCAAAGCCCCTGGCCTTCGCCTCAGATCAAGCCAGCACGCACGCCGCCTCGAATTGCAGGCGCGGCAGGCGTTCCAGCACGCCGCTGGGGTCACCGTAGCCCAGATTGATCAGGAAGTTGGATTTCCACGTGGTCCCGGCAAAGAATGCCTCGTCCACCACGGCATTCTTGAAGCCGGACATCGGGCCGCAATCCAGCCCCAGCGCGCGGGCGGCCAGCATCAGGTAAGCGCCTTGCAGCGTGCCGTTGCGAAAGGCGGTGATCTCGGCCACCGGGCCGGGCGGAAACCACGGCTTGGCGTTGACGTGCGGGAACAGCGTGCCGAGGTGCTCGTAGAATTCGCTGTCCGACGCCACGATCACGATGACCGGGGCGGTCATGGTCTTGTCCATGTTACCGGCCGACAGCGCCGGGCGCAGCTTTTCGCGGCCCTCCGGGGTGCGGATGAACACGAAGCGGGCGGGTGAGCAGTTGGCCGAGGTGGGGCCGAATTTCAGCGTGTCATACAGCGCATGTAACGTGGCATCGCTGACCGGCTTGTCCTGCCATTTGTTCTGCGTCCGCGCCGTGCGGAACAACTGGTCGAGGGCGGCATCGTCGAGTGCGGGCATGAGATGTCCAGGCTGATGTTGCAGTGCGGAAGTGGCATCAGGTCGAGCGCAGGGCAAGGTCTCGCGTGGTCAGCGTGACCCCGAGCGAGATGGCCGCCACCACGGCGCAGGCCAGAAAGGCGATGCGAAAGCCCGTATCCAGTGCGGCAGCCCCGCCCGCCATGCCCTGCGCCACCAGGGCGCCTGCCAGTGCTGCGCCGAACGACCCGCCGATGGAGCGGCTGAGCAGCATGGCACCGGTGGCGACCCCCACATCGCGCCGCTCACAGGCGTTCTGGATGGTCACGGTGATGTTGGGCTGCACCAGCCCGATCCCGGCCCCGATCAGCAGCGAATACAGAATGGTCAACGCGGGTGACGTATCGGCCGTCACGGTGGCCAGCAGCAGCAGGCCCGCGGTGCAGCAGGCAAAGGCGGCCGACATGATGGCCCGCGTGCGCCCAAGGCGGCGGGACAGGCGGCCGCCGCTGAAACTCAGCGCGACGAAGGTCAGCAAATAGGGCGTCAGCACCAGCCCCGATCCGCCCGCGCTGATCCCCTGCGCCAACTGCACATGCAGCGGCACCAGCAGCGTGGTGGCAAACGCGATCAACGCGTTGGTGAAGGACAGGATCAGCCCGCGCACCACCACGGCATTGCCGAACAGGCGCGGCGGCAGCACCGGGTCGGCGGCGCGGTGTTCCTGCCAGATCAGCAGGGCCAGCGACGCGCCGAACACCAGTGCCAGTGCGGCCAGCAAGGCCGGGTCGCGCCCGCCATGGCCGTTCAACTGCCCGATCAGCATCAGGCAGCACACCACCGCCACGGTCAGCAGCCCGGCGCCGGGCACATCAATGCGCGCGCCGCTGCCGCCGTGCCTTGGCAGCAGCAAAAGGGCGCGGCTGCTCAGCCGGTAGGCAACGGCGGCCAGCGGCAGGTTGATCCAGAAAATCGAACGCCATGACAGATGGTCGGTCAGCAATCCGCCCGCCACCGGGCCGCCGATGCTGGCGATGCCCCACATGCCGCTCATGTAAACCTGATACCGCCCGCGTTCGCGCGGCGAGACCACA
This sequence comes from uncultured Rhodospirillales bacterium, assembly GCA_903864895.1. Taxonomy (GTDB): domain Bacteria; phylum Pseudomonadota; class Alphaproteobacteria; order Acetobacterales; family Acetobacteraceae; genus CAIPHQ01. The sequence continues at coordinate 19,899 of CAIPHQ010000011.1, read as the reverse complement.
TCGGCGATGGCGGCGTGCGCCATGCCGATCAGCCCCGCCCCGCCAATGCCCTGCAAGGCCCGGAATGCCACCAACTGCGCCAGCGTTTGCGACATGGCGCACAACAATGAGGCAGCGGTGAACAGCACGATAGAAGCCAGCGTCAGCGTGCGGCGGCCATGAATGTCGCTGAGCTTGCCGATGATCGGCGTGGCGGCGGTGGAGGTGAGCAGATAGGCGGACACAATCCACGAAAAGTCGCCGAAGCCTTGCAGGTCGGCGGTCATGGCCGGAATGGCGGGGGCCACAATGGTCTGGTCCAGTGCGGACAGCAGGATGCACAGCGTGATCCCGCCGATCACGCGGATGATTTCCGGGTGGGTATAGACGCGCGATTCAGTTGTCATGGGAGGGTCTCCCTCTCCTCCGGCGGAGGAGAGGGATATGGGTGTCAGGCCGCCGCGTACAGGTGCTGGCGGGTCTTCATCAGCGGCTGGATGTATTTGCCGAACTGGTCCATGCCGATCACGAAGTCGTCAAAGGTCAGCATCAGCCCCTTGGTGCCGGGGATGCTGCCAGCCTCGTCCAGCAGCGCCGCCACCTTGGCGTAGGAACCGACATAGGTGCCCATGTTGAAGTTGATCGGTGAGTTCGACATCGCGATGACCTTCGCGGTCGAGCCTTCCGCCGCGTTGGTGTCACCACCCGCCTGAATACCCAGATAGCCGAGCGCAACCGGGTCGGCACCGGCCACGTAGTGCCGCCACTTGGCTTCCGCCGCCTCGTCGGTCTCGTCGGCGATCACCATCACAAGCTGATAGGTGCCAACATCGCGGCCGGTCTTGGCCGCCGCTGCTGCCAGATTGGCGCTGACACCTGCGGCCGCCAGGGGTTCGTTCATGCCGGTGGCGACCACGAAGCCGTAGTCGCAGTAGCTGGAGGTGAATTCCAGACCGGCCGGGCTTTGCCCCGCGCAGACCAGCTTGATCGGTGTGCTCGGCTGCGGGCTCAGCACGCAGTCGTTCATGGTGAAATACTTGCCCTTCAGGTCGCTATGCCCCGTCGTCCACAGGTCTTTCAGCACCGTGGTGTATTCGGTCAGCATCTCGTAGCGGTGGGCGTAGTGTTCATCACCGGGCCACAGGCCCATCTGGTCGTATTCGGTCTTGGCCCAGCCGGTGATCAGGTTGATGCCGAAGCGGCCCGGCGCGATATTCTCGATGGTGGTGGCCATGCGCGCGACAATGGCCGGCGGAATGGTCAGCGTGGCAACCGTGGCGTACAGCTTGATCTTGCTGGTCACGGCGGCGAGGCCCGACATCAGCGTGAACGATTCCAGATTGTGATCCCAGAATTCCGATTCACCACCGAAACCGCGCAGCTTGATCATCGACAGCGCGAAATCCAGCCCGTACTGCTCGGCCTTCTGCACCACGGTCTTGTTGAGCTCCCAGCTCGGCCGGTAGCGCGGCGCGGTGGTGGAGATCAGCCAGCCGTTGCTGCCGATGGGAATGAAAACGCCGATATCCATGCTCTCGTCTCTCCTTGGGTGCCGGGTATCCGGCCCTTCGATTCAGGCGGCGGCCGCTACCCTGCCTGTGGCTTGCGGTTGCCGGTCTTCCAGCAGATGCACATCCCGTACCGTCCAGCTTGCGATGACCGGCGCGCCGATGTCGATGGGGTCGATGAAGAAGTCCTCGTCCAGCACATGTGCCACGAACTCCTCGCCATCGGCCAGATCCACCGTGACCTTCACGTAGGACCCCTGATTTTCGATGGCATGCACCTCGCCTGCCACCGCATTGATGCTGTCCTGCGCCGGTTTCCCGCCGGTGTTGCGGCGCACCTGCACCCGGTCACGCCGCAACGAGGCGAAAATCCGCTCACCGGGGCTGGCGCTGCGGCCCTTCAGCGGCACTTCAATGCGAGCACCGGTGCTGGTGACGGCACGGGCGCTGCCATCGGCGGTGCGCTCGACGGTGCCGGAAATCACGTTCTGCCCGCCGATGAAGCGCGTGACATAGGCGTTGCGCGGCACCAGAAAAATGTCCCGCGCACTGGCCGCCTGCTCGATCTTGCCGTGGGCCATCACCACCACGGTATCGGCCACCGCAATCGCCTCAAGCTGCGTGTGGGTGACGTGAATGAACGTGATGCCCAGTTCGCGCTGCACCCGGCGCAACTCCCCGCGCATCCGCAGGCGCAGATATTCGTCCAGCGCCGACAGCGGCTCATCCAGCAGCAGCACGCGCGGGTTGGTGATCAGCGCGCGGGCCAGCGCCACGCGCTGCTGCTGCCCGCCGGACAGTTGCGCGGGCAGGCGGTTGGCAAAGGCTTCCAGATGCACTTTTTCCAGCAGTTCGCGCGCCTTGGCATTGCGCTCCACCACCGAAGCACCGCGCATTTTCAGGGCAAACGCCACATTGTCGAGCACGCTGCGGTGCGGGAACAGCGCATAGCTCTGGAACATCATCGCCGTGCCGCGCTCAACCGGCTGCAGATTGGTCACGTTGCGCCCGCCGATCAGAATATCGCCCTGCGTCGGCGTCTCATGCCCCGCGATCATTCGCAGGATTGTGGTCTTGCCGCAGCCGGACGGGCCGAGCAGGCAGCAATACGACCCGTGGTCGATGACCAGATCCAGATTGTCCACAGCGGGCGGGGCACCCGGCGAATAGGTCTTTGTCACGGCGACAACTTCAATCTTGCCGCTGTTGAGGGTGGCGGACATGCGGCGCTCCTGCGTCAGTGCGTGCCGGCGTTGCGGCTGCGGCGGCGTTGAATAAGGGCAATGGAACCAAGGGCGGAGCCGATGACCGCGAACGAGATCACAGTGGTGACGGTGCCCACCGCGAACAGGGCGGGCGACGTGACGTTCGTGGTCATGGCCCAGATTTCCAGCGGCAGCGTGTTCTTCGCACCTGCGGTCAGCAAGGTGCGGGCGAATTCATCGTACGACAGGGTGAAGCCGAACAGGCCCACGCCGATGATGCCAGGCAGCAGAATCGGCAGCGTGATTTCCCGCGTGCGCTGCCACGCGCTTGCCCCCAGATCGCGCGCAGCTTCCTCGAACCGCCGGTCGAAGCGGCCGATCACCGCGAACATCACCAGCAGGCCGAACGGCAGGGTCCAGGTGAGTTGTGCGCCCAGACCGGAGATGAGCCAGTCAGTTTCCAGTTCGGCAAACTGGAAGCCCAGCGAAATGCCAAGGCCAACGAAGATCCCCGGCATCACCAGGCTGGCAACGGCCAGGTAGAACACCACGCCCGACCCGGGAAACCGGCGGCGGAAACCAAGTCCGGCAGAGACGCAGATCAGCACCGTCAATACCGTGGTGATCGCCGCCAGAACGATGGAGCGCTGGAAACTGCCGGAAATATCGCCGGTGCGTCCGCCCTCGATCAACGCGTGGAACCACACGCTCGAAAACCCGGTCATCGGAAACGTCAGCCCGCCGGTCTCACCCTGGAAGGACAGGATGTAGATCACGATCATCGGGCCGTACAGGAACAGCACGAAGCCGGCGAACAGTGACGTCAGCAGATAGAAGGTCCAGGTCCGGCGGCCGGATGCGGTGCGTGATGCCATGGCGCGCTCTCCTTACGAAGCCAGTTCTTTGCGCACGTCCACCACGCGCAGGATGGCGGCGACCATCAGCATCACCACGATCACCAGAATCACCGCACTCGCGGCAGCAGGCGGGTACTGAAGCTGCTGGATTTCGTTGGACAGCGCAGATACCACCGAAGCGCTCTGGCCGCCGCTCATCACCTTCACCACGAAGAAGTCGCCCATCACCTGCGTGACCACGAAGATGGTGCCCAGCGCGATGCCGGATTTGGACAGCGGCAGCACAATTTCGCGCAGGATACTCCAGCGCGACGCGCCTGCGTCTTTCGCCGCTTCAATCAGCCGCGTGTCGATGCGTGCCATGGAATTGAAGATCGGCACCACCATGAACAGCGTGAACAGATGCACATACGCCACCACGACCGCAAAATCGGAGAACAGCAGAAACTCCAGCGGCTGCGAGGAGATGTGCAGATCGGCCAGAATCTGGTTGAAGATGCCGTTCCGGCCCAGGAAGGGAATCCATGAGATCATGCGAATGATGTTCGATGTCCAGAACGGCACCGAGCAGACGAGGAACAGCGCGATTTTCAGCAGCAGGCTGTCGATGTGGAAAACCAGATAATACGAGACGGTGAAACCGATCAGCAGCGTGATGGCCCACACGATCACAGCAAATTTCAGCGAGCTCAGGTAGAGCTGCAATGTCACCTCGGAGGTGAACAGCTCCTCGTAATTGTCGAAGATGAAGGCCGGTACAATGGCCATATGATCGAAGTCGAAGAAGCTCGCGGCAATCACCACCAGCACCGGCAGACCGAAAAACACCGTCAGCACCAGGGCCAGCGGACCCACCTGGAGCCATGACGCGAAGACGGGTGATATTTTCATGAGGCCGTTCGCTCACATTTTGCGCCATCCCGGCGGGGCCGCAGTGTGCCCCGCCGGTGCAGGCGGCTGAGATCTAGACCGAGACGAACTCGTTCCAGCGCTTGGTCAGGTAACGGTCTTCGTCCATCACCGTGTTCCAGACCACAACGTTGCCTTCACGCTGCCACAGCGAACCGCCGTCGCGCGTGGTGCCCTTCTTCTCCATCAGGTGTCCGTACGGGTCCATGATGTCCACCGCAGCGGGCTTGCCCTCGTACCAGTAATCCCATTCCTCGGCGGTCAGGAATTTTTTCGCGGTCTCCGGCACCGGCGAGTAGTAACCCTGCTTGGCGATGAAGCCGCCCTGCCAGCCGGAGTTGTACCAGTTGAGGTATTCCATGGCCGCATCTTGGCGGATGCCGGTCAGATGCTTCATCAGGCACAGGCCCACCAGCCAGCCGCGATAGCCTTCCTTCAGCGTGGTGTAGAAACAATCGATGCCGCGCGAGCGCACGGCGGTCACGGCAGGCGACCACATCGACTGGATCACCACTTCGCCCGAGGCCATCAGGTTCACCGACTGGTCGAAATTCGACCAGAAGGCACGGAAATGCCCTGCCTTCTTCAAGTCGATCAGGATCTTGATCGTCTTGTCGATCTCGGCCTTGGTCATGTTGCCCTTGTCGGCGTATTTCACGTCGCCGCGCGCTTCCAGCGCCATCGCCGCATCGATGATTCCCACCGGGGCGTAGTCGATCAGCGCGGTCTTGCCCTTGAACGCCGGGCTCAGCAGATCGGCCCAGGACAGCACCTTGTCACGCCCGCCAACCAGATCCGGGCGGATGCCCAGCGTGTCGGCGTTGAACAGCGTGGGGACCATCGAAAGGAATTCGGTGGGTTTGCCCGCCAGCGTCTTGCATTCGGCCGAAGTCCAGAAACCTGCCTTCATCGGCGAGAAGCCCTGGTTGGACACCGTGCGTCCATCCGGGAACTTGTCGGATTTGAAGATCGAAATGGTCTGGTCCCAGTATTTGTAGTCCTTCACCGGGATCGCCTTCAGCACGCCCTTGCCGGCCAGGAAGGGCAACTGCGTGGCATCGACGTTGTTGATGTCCAGGCTCTTGGGCTGCGTCAGCGCGCGCGTCAGCTGCGTGCCCGGGTCCACCGCCTGCATCTCGATGGTGAAGCCGAGGTCCTTCTTGGCCTGATCGGCGATTTCCTTGATGGCGGCATACGAGCCGCCGATATGCACCAGCGTGATGTCCTTGATGTTCTGCGCCCAGATGGTCGGAAATCCGGTGATTGCACCGGAGCCCACCGCCACACCGGCGGTGGCGGCGGCACCCTTCAGCAGGGCGCGCCGCGACACGCCGCTTTGGCCGCCAGATTTTGCTTGGTCAGTCATTCAGCTCTCCTTGCGTTGCCCGCGCGCCCTGATGCTGGCGGGGCCAGCATGGCAGGACTGCTTGAAATGTAAGCTGCAAGGGGCGTGCCGCATCGAACCAATTTCAACAATCAGCGCGCTACCTGTGCAAATTGGGGGATGATCTCCCGCACCGGCAGATAGTTTGCGTATAAACCAGTCAGAAACGGTCATTGTCCGTGCATATTGCCCTGAAAATGACCTTCCTGACTGGAAAGCGCGGCGCGGGTGCGTCAGTACGTGGCAAACATCCGCTCGATCTCGCCGGGGTCGCTGGTCACGCTCAGCGCCATGGCCAGCAGAATGCGCGCCTTCTGCGGGTTGAGGTTGTCGGCAGCCAGAATGCCGTTGGCCAGCATCTTGGCCCCGCGCACCGTCCGCCCGCTGCCCGCCCTTGTGCCCTGCACCACAGTCACCCCCGAAGCAACGGCGGCTTCCAGCGCGGCACCGTCGGCCGTGCCGGGAAAGCCCGGCGCAAACCCGGCCGAGACAATGCCGCGGGCCCCTGCGGCCACGAAGGCGCGGATTGCGGTGCCGTCCGACCCGGCATAGGCGTAGGTGATGTCTACGCGCGGCAGGGTTTCCAGCGTGCGGATGTCGAACTCGGTATCCGGCGCGCCGCGCCGCTCGCTGCGGCGGTAATAGACAATCCTGTCGCCGTCGGCATGGCCCAGCACACCGAAATCCGGGCTGCGGAAGGTCTGCATCCGCCATGTGGAGGTCTTGGTCACCTCGCGCGCCGACTGGATTTCGTCGTTCAGAAGGGTCAGCACGCCGCGCCCGCGCGACGCCGGGTCGGCGGCCACACGCACCGCGTTGACCAGATTCATCGCCGCGTCCGAGGAAAGGCCGCTGGCCGGGCGCTGCGATCCCACCACCACCACCGGCACCTTGACCTTCACCGTCAGGTGCAGCGCGTAGGCGGTTTCTTCCAGTGATGCGGTGCCGTGGCCGATGACGATGCCCGCCAGATCCGGGTGCTCCGCCACCAGTGTGTCACACAGCCGCACCAGTTCACGCCATTCGGGAAAACTGATGTCATAGCTTGGAATGTTGCGGAATTTCACGGCGAACACATCGGCCACGCCGGCCAGTTCCGGCACCCGCTCCACCATCTCCCCGGCGTGCATCATCCGCCCGCGCACCGAGTAGTCCATGATGTCGAGCGTGTGCTGGCCCAGCGAGGAAATCGTGCCGCCGGTGCCGATGAATGCGACTTTGGGGAGAGACATGGGGGTGTTCCGTTGCCAGTGGTCAGGCCCACTGTGCAGCAACCCCCATGCCAGACAACCGGCGAGAGTTTCCCGGCCAGAGTTTCCCGGCTAGAGTTTCAGCGACAGCACCGCCTGCTCCAGCGCGGCGCGCGCAGCCGTCACCGCCGTGTCGGCTTCGGCCATGCTGGCGGTCAGATGGACAATCTTGTCCTCATCGGCTTCCAGCGTGCGCGTCAGCCGCGTGCGCAGCGGGTCGGAGGCATTGACGGCGGACAGGTTCTTGCGCACCCGGTCCTCATCGGCCTCCACCGCCCGGATCTGCACGTTCAGTTGCTCGCGCGCCTGCACGCGCTGGGTCAGCGCGGTCCGCAGAGCGGCGATATGCGCCAGCGCGGCGCGGGCCGGTTCGCTCATTGCCTGGCTGCCCAGCACGGTGGCCAGCACGGTCTGGTCCTCCAGCAACGCCACATCCTCGCGCAGCATTTCGTCCACATGCGCGCTGACAACGCGCGTCTCCCCGGCCTTCAGCGTCAGCGGCACCCGCCACGCCGAAGCCGTCTCGCCCGAGGCTTTCAGCCCGTCATCCACGCTCAGCGTGCTGCCTGCGCCAAGGCGGGGGATTTCCAGCAGCAAATGGCGCGGTTCGGCGGCGGGGGCGGTCAGCGTAATGCGATGCGTCACACGCTGGCGGTTCTGCACCGTCAGCACGCCCTGCGCCGCGCTGACGCCCGACAGCGTGGTGGCGGCACTGGCCTGCCAGCCGGTGCGGGTGCGCAGGTCTTCGGCGAATTCCAGCAACCGCGTCTCACCCGGCGGCAGGCCGCCCAACCTCGCGTTGCCTGCGAAGGTGGCGCTGTCCTCGGGGTCGTACAGCGTCAGCATCCCGGCGGGCAGGCTGGCCCCGGTGTCGTTGCGGATTTGCAGGGTTTGCAGCGGGTGGCTGCGGCCCTGCTGCACCAGCCCGGTGCGCTCGGCGGGCACGGTGCGGTCCAGAATCGGCACGCTGGCGCTGTGGCCTGCGGGCAGGCTGACCGGGACCGGAATGTGGAATTGCGTCGATTCCGCGGCCTCGGTGGTCACGGCGGCGGTTTCAGGTTCCGCCATGTCCTCGGCGGGGCTGGGCGCCATGTTGGCGGACTTGGCCATCGCGCGCGGTGCGGCCATGGGGATGGGGGCCGCAGCAAGGCCCGCCCTGATGCCGCGGGTCGCGCCAGTGACGACGTCGGAGTCGGTGCCCGGGTCGATGCCGGGCAGGATGCGGCCCAGAATGTCCAGCGGCACTTCCGGGCGCTGCACGTAATAGCTGCGATACAGCGCCTGCCGGAACGTCACCGGGTTGCCGTATTGCAGCGTCAGGTCCACGCCGTTCCAGTCCGCGCCGGACTGGTTTTCCAGCACCGCCCACGCCTGCAACCGCGCGGGCGCACCGTCGGTAGCGGGCAGCACCACGCGATAGGTGGTCTTCCACAGCGGTGCCCCGGCCACATAGCCCACGCGGATGTCGCGATGCCCGCTGCCGCCGCCGCGCAGGCGAAGATGCCGCGCCGCCTGCGCCGGTTCGGCGCGCAGCGCATCCAGCGCGCGTTCGATCGCCGCGCGCAACTCCGGGTCCGCCACCTGTACGCTGTCGGCGTCCTCCAGCACGAATTGCTGCAAGCCCGCCGCCGTCAGCAGCGTCACCCGCGTGCGATGCACCGCGCTGTTCGCGGCGGCGGGCGGTGGCGCGGGGTCGGAAACGGCCTCGGCGCGCATCAGCCGCCCGGTCATCGGGCGCGGCCCGGCCACCACAAGTGTCACGCCTTGCAGGCTGTTCAGATAGTCGATGGCCGATTTCAGTGCCCCCGGCCCGATGGGCAGGGCCGCGAACGCGGCGCGGGTGCCGTCCAGCCCCGGCAGGTCCACGCCCCCCACGCTGCCCGCGCTGTCGAACACCACCAACGAGGCCAACACGTCATCCACCTGCGCCAGCGGAACATCCAGCCCCAGCGTGGCCGGGCCATCGGCCTCGGCGGCGTATTCGAAATAGCCGACGCCGCCGGTGGACAGCATCACGTGCCGCAGCGACAAGTCGCTTGCCTGTGCGGCCAGCGGCAGCAGGGCGAGCAATCCGAGGGGCGAGGCGCGCATGGTGGGGTCCGCTCAGTTGTGATGCCGCAGATTGGCACAAAAGCCGCAAACTGGTGCATGAACACGCTGTTGTTTGGAGTCCACCATGGCCGCCGGCCACGATCACCATCACGGGCATGACCATGGGCACGATCACGATCGAGATCATGGCCATGGCCATGGCCATGAGCACCATCACGGCCATCACCACGCCCCGGCCAGCTTCGGCACGGCGTTTGCCGTGGGTGCGGTGCTGAATATCGGCTTCGTGGCGGCACAGATCGGCTTCGGGCTGATGGCGCATTCCATGGCGCTGCTGGCCGACGCGGTCCACAACGCAGGCGACGTGCTGGCGCTGCTGCTGGCCTGGGGCGCGGCGGCGGCGGGGCGGCGGGCGCCCAGCCGGGTTCGCACCTATGGCTGGGGCCGCAGTTCCATTCTCGCGGCCCTCATCAACGCCGCCGTACTGCTGGTGGGCGTCGGTGCCATCGCGGTGGAGGCCTCGCGCCGGTTCTCCGGCCCCGAGCCGATTTCCACCGGCATCGTGGTCTGGGTGGGTCTGGCCGGTGTGGTGGTGAACGGCGTCACGGCGTGGATGTTCAGCCGGGGCCATGACGACCTGAACATCCGCGCCACCTTCCTGCACATGGCCGGTGACGCCGCCGTGTCGCTGGGCGTGGTGGTGGCCGCTCTGGCCATTCAATACACCGGCCTGCTGTGGCTCGACCCGCTGACCAGTCTGGCGATTGCCGGCGTGATCGCGGTGTCCACATGGGGCGTGCTGCGCGATGCGGCCAATCTGGCGGTGGATGGCGTGCCGCGCGGCATCCGCGTGCCGGATGTCGAGGCCTATCTGCGCGCGTTGCCGGGGGTGGAGGAAGTCCACGACCTGCACATCTGGGGCCTGTCCACCACCAGCACGGCGCTGACCGCGCATCTGGTGCATGGCGGGCCGGGCAGCGGGGAGGCGCTGGTGCTGCGCGCCTGTCAGGAGTTGCAGGCGCGGTTCCGCATCGATCACACCACGTTGCAGATCGAATCGCTGGCCACCGCCTCCGCCTGCCGCCTGCGCCCGGCGGACGTGGTGTAATGCGCCTGCTGTTCTGGCGCCGCCGCCCCATCCCGGTGCTGCAACTGCACGGCGTCATCGCCGCGCGGCAGGGCAGCATCAATGCGGCGGCCTACGGCAAACTCATCGACGCCGCCGTGGCCGCAGCGGGCAAGGGCGGCACGCTGTTGCTGGACATCGAAAGCCCCGGCGGCTCCCCGGTGCAATCCGACCTGATCGCGCGCCGCATCCGCCGGGAGGCCGAGCAAACTGGCGTGCGCGTGGTGGCCGTGATCGGTGAGGTCGGGGCGTCGGGCGGCTATTGGCTCGCCTGCGCCGCCGATGAGATTGCCGCCACACCCATGAGCATCGTCGGCTCCATCGGCGTCATCGGCGGCGGGTTCGGCTTTGTGGAGGCGCTGGGCAAGCTGGGGGTTGAGCGCAGGCTGTACACAGCCGGTGAGAACAAGGCGCGGCTCGACCCGTTCAGCCCGGAACGCCCGCAGGATCTGCAATTCGTGCGTGGCCTGCTCGACGATCTGCACGGCCAGTTCAAGGCATGGGTGCGCGCCCGGCGCGGCGCAAAGTTGACCGATGAGGCGGCAGTGTTCGATGGCGGCTGGATGCTGGGCACGCGCGCGCTCACGCTGGGCCTGATCGACCGGCTGGGCGATCTGGACAGCGTGGCGCGCGACATCGGCGGCCCCAAGGCGCGCATGGTGGTGTTCAAACCCCGCCCGCGCGGCCTGTTCGGGCGGCTGCCGCGCATCATGGCCGAGGCCTTGGTGGAGGCCGCCGGGCAGGCCGCACTGCCGAAATTCTAGCTACGCCGCCGCGCGGTCGATGCGGTCGCGCAGCCGCAGCCATTCACCCACCAGCGGCAGGAACCACGGCCGCCCGTCGTAGAAGGGCAGGGTGGGGAAATGCCGCCCGTCCAGCGCAAACGGCGCGTTGGCCGCCCCCGCGATCTTCAGCCCGGCCTGATGCCCCAGCCAGCTTGCCATCGCCACGCCCGAACCCTGACACCCGGCGGCGTAGTGAATGCCGCCCTGCTCGCCGATATGCGGCAATCCGTCCAGCGTGAAGGCCACGTTGCCGGTCCAGGCGTGGGTGATCTTCACGCCGCGCAATTCGGGGAACACGCCGGTCATCGCCTTGTGCAGCACGGGTGCCGCCTTACCGGCTTCGGTGCCCACCGGGGCGAAGCTGGCGCGCCCGCCCCACAGCACCCGCTCGCCATCCGGGCTGGGGCGGAAATAGTTCAGCACCCGCTTGGTGTCAGCGATCATGCGCGCATTGGGGAACAGTTTTTTCACACGCTCGCGTCCGAGCGGTTCGGTGGCGATGATGTAGCTGGCCACCGGCACCAGCCGCCGCGCCAGCCACGGCAGCGCCCCGCCGCCGCCCGGTGCCCGCGAATAGCCGTTGGTCGCCACCAGTACTGCACCCGCCCGCATCTGCCCCTTGTCCGTCCGCAGCACGAAGCCGCTGCCGCTGCGGTCGATGCCCTGCACCCGCACGCGCTGCACCAGCGCCGCCCCGGCGCGCACCGCCGCTTCGGTCAGCCCGCGCGCATATTTGCCGGGGTGCAGCGATCCGGTGGCATCCGCCGCCAGCCCGCCATAGTAATGGTCGGACCCCAGTTCCTCGCGCTGCCGCGCGCGCGGCAGCATCCACGCGGGCAGGCCGGTGTTTTCGGCGATTGAGTCAACCTTGTGCTCCAGCGCCCGGTAATGCCCCGGCGTCCAGGCGGGCACGAAACGGCCGCAGCGCACGTAGTCGCAGTCGATGCCCTCACGGGCGATCAGTTCCTCGATGAACGGAAACGACGCGGCGGCGGCCCCCACCACCGCCTTGGCCTGCTCCTTGCCCATCTGCTTTTCAAGTTCGCCACTGGCCGCCTTGATGCCGCCCGAGACCATGCCGCCATTGCGCGAACTCGCCCCCCAGCCAATCCGGTCGGCGTCCAGCACCGTCACGTCATGGCCAAGCCGGCGCAGCGTCAGCGCCGCCGACAGCCCGGCATAGCCGCCGCCGACAATGGCAATCGGCGTCTCGGCGGGCAGACCGCCTTCACGCTCGGCCGGTTCGGCGGCGTCCCACCAATACGGAGCCACACGGAAGCCGGGGGCGAATATGCCGGTCATCTCAATGGTCACCCGTGCCGTCATGGCGTGAAATCCGGTCAACATACGCCACCGCCAGCGTGGACAGCACGAACACCACGTGGACCAAGGCCAGCATCATCATCCGTTCGGACGAGGTCTCGCCCAAAAATGCGCGCAGCAGATGGATGGCCGATATCATCGCCACCGACACGGCCACCTTCACCTTGACGTTGCCGCTGTCGAGCTTGCCCAGCCATTCCGGCTTGTCGGCGCCGGATGGCTCGATGCGAGACACATAACTTTCGTACGACGACACCGCCACCATCACCAGCAGGTTGGCCAGCAGCACGAGATCAAGTACCGAGCACAGCACCATCACCATCTGCGTGTCGCTGATGGTCATGATGTCCTCGACCAGATGCAGCAACTCCCGGCCCACCTGCACATAGATGGCCAGAAGCGAGAACAGCAGCGCCACATACAGCGGCAGCAGCAGCCAGCGCAGGCCCAGCAGCAGGCGTTCGAACGCGCGTTCCATACCAACTCCCCCGTCACGCTGGCCTGAACCTAGCCGAACCGCGCCGCCCGGAAAACCGGCTGGCCCGGGTGCCACGGGGGAGAAAATCAGACTTTTGGGCTGGTTTGATTGACAGTGCGGCACGCTACGGCATAGTGCGGCCCCACGCGCTGGCCAATCGCCGCCGCCGCTGATCCGTTTTCACTTCACGGATCGCCGGAGGTTTCGTAAAGTGGCTGGTGTCGCACTCGGGGGAAACCACGACCGAACAAAATAACCAAACGACCACTGGCGCTGCGGCTGACCGCCGCACCGTGCTGAAGGGCGCCGCTGGCTTCGGCGCCGCCGCGCTGGCCGCCGCCGCACCGGTTGCCGCTCTTACCGTGCCCGCCACCGCGCGCGCCGCCTCGGGCAACGCCGCGTTCCGCGCCGAACTGGTGAAGATTCCGGGCGTCGGCAAGGGTTCGCCCACCGATGCCGACTGGCAGAAGGTCGGTGAACTCTGCCTCGGCCCGACCAAGGCCAATGTGAAGCCGGGTGAGTTCAAGGGCGTCGAACTGACGTTCATGGGCCTGAACAACCAGAACCTGCACAACTTCCTGTTCCGTGGCTTCCTCAAGCCGTGGGAAGCCTACACCGGGGCCACCATCAAGTGGATCGACCTGGCACAGGCCGACTACAACCCGCGCCTGCAACAGGCCATCGCCACCAAGACCGTCGATTTCGACATCATCGAAATGGGCGCGCCGTTTGAAGGTGACGTGTGCGGCAAGGGACTTGCCTCGCCGATGCCGGAGTGGGTGAAGCAGCAGATCGAGGTCGATGACCTCGTGAACTACCTCAAGCCGCCGGTCGGCACGTGGGAAGGCAAGTCCTACCGCATCAACATCGACGGCGACTGCCACAGCTGGAACTACCGTACCGACTACTTCAAGGACGCGGCTCTGGCTGCTGCCTGGAAGGCCGAAGGGCACAAGGGTGAGTGGGCGCCGCCGAAGACGTGGCAGCAGGTGAACGAGATCACCAAGTTCCTGAAGGGCAAGAAGATCAACGGCCAGGATGCCTTCGGGTATCTCGATCCGGCGAAGGGCTGGGGCGGCTTCGGCTTCTACTTCCTCGAAGACCGCGCCACCCCGTACGTGAAGGTGCCCGGCGACAAGGCATGGCTGTTCGACCCGGACACCATGAAGCCGCTGGTCAACAACCCGGGCTGGGTGCGCGCCATTCAGGACGCCATCGACTGCCTGCCGTCCGAGCCCGCCGACCAGCTGAACGCCGACCCCGGCACCACCGGCTTCCAGCAGTTCCTCGCTGGCACCGGCGCCATGCTGTCCTGGTGGGGCGATATCGGCCAGATGGCCAACACCAGCGACAGCTCGGTGATTGGCACCACCATCGGCTTTGACATCAACCCGGGTTCGGACACGCTGTACAACCGCAAGACCGGCAAGTGGGAAACCCCGGCAGGCGGCGTGAACTACGCGCCAAACATGGCCTATCTGGGCTGGGGCGTGTACGTGATGGCGCGGGCTGACAGCGACCCGAAGAAGTCCAAGGCGGCGTGGAGCGCGGCAGCGCATCTCGGCGGCAAGGACATTTCGCTTTGGACGGTGATGTATCCGTCGGGCTTCCAGGCCCACCGGAACAGCCACTTCCAGATCGATGAGTGGGTTAACGCCGGCTACGACAAGGCCTACATCAGCGGCTATCTCGGCTCGCTGGACAAGTCGTACAACCACCCGAATTCGGCCATCGAGCCGCGCATCCCGGGCATCTTCCAGTACTACAGCGTCGCGGAAGACGAACTGGCAAAGATCTATGCCGGCAAGGCCACTGCGCAGCAGGGCGCCGACGCAATTGCGGCGGCGTGGGACAAGATTACCGACACCATCGGCCGCGACTCGCAGCTCAAGCTGTACCGCGCGTCGCTGGGCATGTAAGCGCGCGGATCACCGCTTGATCTTCGTGTGACGCTCAGGCGGCTGGTGGCGCGCAATCGCCACCAGCCGTTGCTGTTTTCCGGGTCTGTAGGGTTGCCATGTCGGATGTAGGACCAGTCGTTGACGACTCGCCGATCGGCAGCGCCATGCGGGGCGTCAGCCCGGCACGCAAACGCGCCGGACGCTGGCTGATCGCCGCCGCCAGCGTGATCCTGCTGGCCACCGTGCTGATCCAGTTGCTGTTCGTGACCGGCGTGACCGAAACCGGCTTCGAGAACTGGCGCCCGGTTGTCTACGCGTGGCTGCTGTGGTCGGTGTCCATCGGTGCCGCGCAGGTGATCATTCGCGGAGAGCGCGGGCAGCGGGCGCTGTTCATCCTGCCCGCCGTGCTGTTCACCGTGGCCATGGTGATCTTTCCCACGCTGTCCGGCTTCTACATCGCACTGACCGACTGGAATCTGAGCCAGCTGGAAGGCCGCCATTTCAACGGCCTCGATAACCTCAAGTCGCTGTTCCACGATGCCTATTTCTGGAACGCGCTGGGCAACATGGTGTACTACGTGCTGGCGGTGCTGGTGCAGTACGCCATCGCGTTTTCACTGGCGCTGATGCTGAACACCGATATCCGCGCCCGCAAGTTCTTCCGCGTGGCCTTCCTGCTGCCGTTCATGCTCAGCCCCGTCGCGGTCAGCTGGATGGTCGGCAAGTCGATGATGGAATTCCGCTTCGGCCCGCTGGCCGGGCTGGCGCGGCATCTGGGCTGGGACAGCCCGAGTTTCTTCACCACTCCGATGATCGCGCGCGGCAGCGTGATGGCCATGGATGCATGGGTGTCCATTCCGTTCGTGATGGTGCTGCTGCTGGCCGGGTTGCAGGCGCTGCCGGGTGAGGTGATGGAAGCCGCCAAGGTGGATGGCGCGAGCCCCTGGCAGTCGTTCTGGAAGATCGTGTTTCCGCTGACGCTGCCGGTCAGCGTGACCGCGCTGATCCTGCGCATCATCTTCGAACTCAAGCTGGCCGACATCGTCATCACGGTGACCGACGGCGGGCCGGGCGGGGCGACCGATACCGTCTCCAGCTTCATCTTCCGCGAATACCGCGAACGCTCCAACGTCGGGTACGGCACCATGCTGGCGCAGTTCTATTTCATTCTCATCATCGTGTTCGTCACGCTGCTGCTGGCCGGTGCCAGCCGGCTGATGAAGCGATATAGCTGATGCGCGCCGCCCCGCACGCAAGGGAGCTTGCCCCGTGACCAGCCATGCCCACGCGCAAAGCAGGCCAATGCGCCGCCTGAAGAAACACGGCGGCCGCACGCTGATCTACATCGCGCTGCTGTTCTGGACGGTGGTGTCACTGTTCCCGATCTACTGGACGGTGACGACCTCGTTCAAAGCCGCGGTGGATGTCACGCAGGGCCATATCGTGCCGTGGTACGACTACACGCCGAAATGGCTCGGCTGGCGCTCGCTCGGCCTGTCGCCCGACACGATCTGGGCGGACTCCACCGTGCGCAACGAATTCCTGTTCAGGTTCCAGAACAGTGTCATCCTGTCGGTGGGCGCGGCGTTTCTGGGCATCACCATCGGCTCACTGGCCGCCTACGGGCTGACCCGGTTCGAGTACCGCTTCGGGCCGTGGCGCAACAAGGACATCTCCTCGTTCTTCCTGTCGCAACTGATCCTGCCGCCGGTGGTGCTGGCGATGCCGTTTCTGGTGCTGTACAAACAGGTGGCATTGTTCGACACGCGGATCGGGCTGATCCTGATCTACACGCTGTCGGTGCTGCCCATCATCATCTGGATCATGCGCGACCAGTTCGCGGCAATTCCGCATGAACTGGAACAGGCGGCGTTCATCGACGGCTGTTCGGTCTGGGGCTCATTCCTGCGCATCGTGCTGCCCATCGCGCTGCCGGGCATGGCGGCGGCGTTCATCCTGTCCGTGGTGATCTGCTGGAACGAGTATTTCTTCGCCGCCCTGCTCAGCAGCACCTCCGCCAAGACGCTGCCGGTGATGGTGGCCAGCCAGACCGGCTCGCAGGGCATCAACTGGTGGTCGATGGCGGCACTGTCCACGGCGGCCATCGCGCCGCTGGCGCTGATCGGCATCTTCATGGAACGCTGGATCGTCAAGGGTCTGACCGCCGGTGCGGTGAAATAGCCGCGCCGTTGCCTTGGCGGCGAATTCGTGGTTTTGAAATGCCCAAGCAAAAGGGGAGAGCCAACATGCGCCGTCTCACAGCGATTGCCGCAGTCCTGTGCCTGCTCGCAAGCCCCTGGCATGCCGCGCACGCCCAGGCCACCGCGCCGATTCCGCTCGAACTGAACAAACTGGAACCGCTGCCCGCCGGAGCCGCCGGTCCGGGCTGCCGGGTCTACATGGTCGTCTCCAACCCGGACGCCGACCCCATTGCGCAGTTGCGGCTGGACCTGATGCTGTTCGGCACCGACGGCGTCATCACCAAGCGCATCGCGCTCGATCTGGCCCCGCTGGCCGCCAAGAAAACCGCCGTTCGCCTGTTCGATCTGGCAGATGCACCCTGCGACGGCATCGGCAAGATTCTGGTCAGCGACGTGCTGGCCTGCCAGACCGGCAAGCCGCCTGCGGCCGACACGCCGCCGGGCGTCTGCCTGGACCGCCTGCAGGTCTCCGCCCGCGGCAAGGTGGAACTGACGAAGTAGCCGCTGGCTAGCGCCCGGCTTCCAGCAGGGCGCGCCACGGCTGCCAGTAATACGTCTCCCACCCGTCATCCACGCCCGCATAGTCCTGCTCGGGCACATCCAGATGCACGAGGTCGATGCGCCCGTGCTCGCCTTCCGGCGTGAAGGTCAGGATCAGCGTGGAATCCTGGTCGCCGGGGTGAAAATTCTCCGACCGCCACGACTGCACGATCATCGCAGGGGCAATCACCGCCAGCGTGGTGCCGCTTAGCGCGCCATCGAACGCCGCGAACAGCGCGCCGGGCGCGGAACTGACAGTCACCGGACCGCCGGTGATGGCGGCGTGCTGGTCCGGGTCCAGATAGGCGGTGAACAGCGCGTCGGCCGGGGCGGGCAGAACGACCGATTGGGTGATGACGCTGCGCATGGCGCTTCCTCCACAGGGCTGCGGCAGCGGTAGACCCGCTGTCCGCGATTGTGCGCCGCCGCGGGATTGCCCCCGCCGCGCCGCCGGGGCCACACTGCGCCGGGCCGTCCTGCAATACGAGGAATCTTCGAATGAATTTTGCCATGTTGTCGCCGCGCATCCTGCTGGTCGGCGGCGGCGTCGTGGCCGAGACGGCGGCCGTGCTGAAGCGCCTCGGCCTGTCGCGGCCGCTGGTGGTGACGGACCCGTTCATGGTCGTCTCCGGGCTGGTGCAGCGCTGCCTGCAACCGCTGGCGGCAGCCGGCATCGCCGCCCCGGTGTTCAGCGACACGGTGCCCGACCCCACAGACACGGTGGTGGCGGCCGGTGTGGCGGCGATGCGGGCGGGGGATTACGACTGCCTGATCGGCTTCGGCGGCGGCTCGCCCATCGACACCGCCAAGGCGATGGCGCTGCTGGCCACCGGCGACGCGCCGATGCGCGCCTACAAGGTGCCCGCGGCCCCCGACCACGCCGCCGTGCCGGTCATCGCCATCCCCACCACGGCGGGCACTGGCAGTGAGGTGACGCGCTTCACTGTCATCACCGATGCCGAGCGCGACGAGAAAATGCTGATCATGGGGCTGGCCTGCCTGCCGCTGGCCGCCATCGTGGATTACGAACTCACCTACGGCCTGCCGCCGCGCATCACCGCCGACACCGGCATCGACAGCCTGACCCACGCGCTGGAAGCCTATGTGTCCCGCCGCGCCAACCCGGTCAGCGACATGGCCGGGCTGCAGGCCATGCGATTGATCGGGGCCAATCTGCGCACCGCCTACAAGGAACCGCGCAACGCGGACGCGCGCGAGGCGATGATGCTGGGTGCCACGCTGGGCGGCATGGCGTTCAGCAATGCCTCGGTGGCGCTGGTACATGGCATGTCGCGGCCCATCGGCGCGCATTTCCATGTGCCGCACGGCCTGTCCAATGCCATGCTGCTGCCCGCCATCACGCGGTTTTCCATCGGCCACGCACAGGCGCGCTACGCGCAGGCGGCGCGCGCCATCGGGTTTGCCGGCGATGCCGACAGTGATGCGGCGGCGTGCGAGAAACTCACCGACGGTCTGGTGGCGCTGAACGCCGATCTGGCCGTGCCCAACCCGCGCGCCTACGGCATCGACCCGGCGGCGTGGGAAGCCAAGCTGCCGCTGATGGCCGAACAGGCGCTGGCCTCCGGCAGCCCCGGCAACAACCCGCGCGTGCCCGATGCCGCCGAGATTGTTGCCCTGTACCGCGCGGTGTATGCCGCGAACGCCTGAGCCGTGCCCGGCATCGACAAGGCGCGGCTGCTGCGCACCGGCGGCCCGCCGCTGTTCGTGTTCATGTGGTCGCTGGGCTTCATCTTCCTGCGCATCGGGCTGGATTATGCCGATCCGCTGACCCTGCTGGCGCTGCGCTATGCGCTGGTGGAGGCGGTGCTGCTGCCGGTGGCGCTGATCCTCCGTCCGGCCCTGCCGCGCGGGCGGGAATGGCTGCATCTGGCGGTGGTGGGGTTTCTGGTGCAGGCGGTGCATTTCGGCGGCCTGAACCTGTCGCTGGAATTCGGCCTGTCGCCCGGCGCCTCGGCATTGTTCACCGGCTTGCAGCCGATTCTGGTGGCGTTGCTGGCCCCGTGGCTGGCCGGTGAGGGCGTGTCGCTGCGCCGCTGGCTCGGGCTGGTGCTGGGGTTGATCGGCATGGCGGCAGTGATCCTGTCCCGGTCCTCCATTGCATCGCTGCCGGTGTGGGGCATTCTGGCCGCCACCACGGCGCTGCTGACGCTGACGGCGGGCACGCTGTATGAACGCCGCTTCGGCGTACGCCAGCACCCGGTCACGGCCAGCATCGTGCAATGCGGCATGGGATTGCTGGTGGCCCTGCCGCTGGCCGCCATTTTCGAGCCGATGCACGTGCAGGTCACCGCCGGGCTGGCGATGTCACTCACCTATCTGGTGCTGGGCAACTCCATCGTCTCGCTCACGCTGCTGATGGCGATGATCCGTCTCGGCGAGG
>CAIPHQ010000010.1 GCA_903864895.1 uncultured Rhodospirillales bacterium | reverse complement strand
CCAGGGTGCCGGGGCCGGTCAAGCAGTTGCGGACCTAGCATGGAAAAATTTTGTGGGCGACTTTCCCACGGACATGTGATAGCAACATGTCATGACAGAACGCCAATCCGGCCCGGCGCCAGACGCCCTGCTGCGATCCCTCGGGAGGCTGCTGCGCCCGTTGGTGCGGCTGGCGATTGGCAACGGCATCACCTATCCGGTGCTGACGGATTTGCTGCGTGATCTATTCCTTGATGTCGCCCTGCGGGACGTGCTGACGGACGAAAAGGCGCGCACGGACAGCCGCGTCAGCCTTCTGACCGGCATCCACCGCAAGGAAATCCGCCGCCAGCGCAGCAGCGCGGTGGACCACGAGCCCACGCCGGAAGTGGTTACGCTGACCAGCCAGATCATCGCCCGCTGGCTGAGCGCACCGCCGTTCGTCAGCCCGCTGGGCACGCCGCTGGCCCTGCCCCGCTCGGCCCCGGCCGGCGAGCCATCATTCGACGCGCTGGTTGAATCCGTCACCAAGGATGTGCGCCCGCGCGCGGTGCTGGACGAATGGGCCAGCCAGGATGTGGTGCGTCTGGATGCCGATGAACGCGTTGTGCTGAATGTTGCCGCATTTATCCCGCGACCTGGGCGGGACGAGCAGCTATTCTACTTTGGCCGCAACCTGCACGATCACATTGCGGCAGCATCGGCCAACGTCAGCGCACCGGGGAAAGCGCCTTTCATGGACCGCAGCGTTCACTACGACGCCCTGCCAGAAGCCGCCGCCGTGCGGCTGGAGGCGCTTGGGCGTGAAGCTGCGAACCGGCTGCTGCTGGACATCAACCGCACGGCGATGGAAATCGCCGACGCCGAACCGGCCGGGGACGGGCCGACACGCCGCGTCAACCTCGGCGTCTATCTCTATATGGAAGACGAACCACCGAAGGACACCGCGCCGTGATACGGCGCAGCGCCTCGCTGGGGTCAGCGCTGCTTCTCCTGCTGTCAGCCTGTCAGGCGCCTGTGGCGCCGCCAGCCAGCTCAAGCGCGGCTACTCCGGCCAAGCCAACCGCCGTGGCCTCGTCGGATGTCACCGAACCGCTGGGGCTGCTGGCCTGCCACGATGATGTGGACACCACCACTGTCACCACCGACCGCGGCATCGGCGGCACTGGCATCAGTGGCGCTGGCATCGCCCATCAACCCGGCGAACAGCAAATCAGCGACCGTGGTATCGGCGGCACCGGTGTTTCGGCGGGTGCCACCACGGGCAGCGTGGATGTCACGCGCCTGCGCGGCCGCGCACCAATTGTTACGGCCGACCGTGGCATGGGCGGCACCGGGATTGTCGGCACCATCACCGGCTTTGCCAGCGTCTGCCTCAACGGGCTGGAAGTCGGCATCAACACCGCCATGGCCATCACCGAGGATGGCGTGCCGGAAAAATCCGCCACGTTGAAACTGGGCGAACTCGCGGCGATCGATGCCAGCGGGACCAGCGACGGCCTGCGGGCGGTCAGCATTGCCGTGCGCCATGAAGTGTCCGGACCCATCCTGCGTATGGACGGCGCCGCAGGTGCGCTCAGACTGGATGTCGCAGGCCAGCCTGTGGTGCTCAGCCACGGCGCGCGCATCGCCGCCGGGCTGAAAGCCGGCGACTGGGTCGCCGTCAGCGGCCTGCGCGACCATGACCGCATCATCCATGCAACCCGTATCGACCGGCGCGCGCCAGGTGGCCTTGTGGTCAGCGGGCAGCCGGAACTGGTGGGTGGCCAGTGGAAAATCGGCGGCCTGACGCTGCTGTTCAAAGGCAAGCCGCCGGCCGATGGCGGGCGCTGGATGCTCAGCGGGGCCTATGATGCGGGCACGCTGTATGTGGACGCGATGCGGGCGGACCACGTGGCACCCGAAGGCGCCAAGGAACACCGCCTGCTGGTGGAAGGCTACGCGGCCGCCAACGACGGCAAGCTGCGTCTCAGCCAGGGCTTGCAGGCCGATATCGGGCCAGAATTTGGCTCCCTG
>CAIPHQ010000009.1 GCA_903864895.1 uncultured Rhodospirillales bacterium | reverse complement strand
TGGGTGGACCGCGCCGGGGCGTCGCCCACCGATGAGTTGCGCGGCATGCTCGATGAATTCGGCTGCGCAGGTGGCACGCTGGGCGTGGAGTGGGAGGCTTATGGCCTGACCGCGCGCAACGGCCAGCGTGTGGCCGCCGCCATGGACGGGTTCGCGCGGCTGAGTGATGCCTCGGATCTGATTTCAGTGCTGCGGCTGGTGAAAAGCCCGGCCGAGATCGCCTATGTCCGCCGCGCGGGCGAACTGGCCGATGACGCGCTGACGGCCGCCGAAACGCTGGCCGCGCCGGGCGCGTTCGAGGGCGACATTCTGGCCGCCATGCAGGCCGCCGTGTTCCGCGGCGGCGGCGATGACCCGGCCAATGAATACATCATCGGCTCCGGCACCGGCGCGCAGATGTGCCGCTACTATTCCGGCCGCCGCCATCTGGCCGCGCAGGACCAACTGACGCTGGAATTCGCCGGGGCCTACCGCCACTACCACGCCTGCCTGATGCGTACCTTCGTGATCGGCAAGGCCGATCCGCGCATCGTGGCGATGCACGCAGCCTGCCGCGACTCGCTGCACGAAGCCGAAGCGGCGCTGCGCCCCGGTGAGCCGCTCGGCGCGGTGTTCGACGCCCACGCGGCGTCGCTGGACGCGGCCGGAATGCGCGCCTTCCGGCTCAACGCCTGCGGCTATTCGCTGGGCACCACCTACGCGCCGAACTGGATGGACTGGCCCATGCTGTTCCACGGTCAGGACGTGATCGCCCGGCCCGGCATGGTGTTCTTCATCCACATAATCACCTTCGATGCCGCGAACGGTCTGGCGATGACACTGGGCCGCACGTCACTGGTGGGGGAGCGCGGGGCGGAGTGCCTGTCGCGCGGCAGCATCGATCTGGTGGTGCGGTGACGCTGCCATGAGCGATGCAGTGGCGCAGGCGTGGGTGGCGGCGCGGCGTGAGGCGGTGGTGCAGTCCCTTACCGATTATGCCGCCATCCCCAGCGTCAGCACGGATCCGGCCTATGCCGAAGGCATTGCGCGGGCAGCGGCGTGGCTGGTGCAGCATCTCACCGAAGCCGGGCTGGAACATGCCGGGATCCGGCCCACGGCAGGCCATCCGGTGGTCACGGCGGACTGGCTGCACGCGCCGGATGCGCCGACGCTGCTGATCTACGGCCATTACGACGTGCAGCCGCCTGACCCGCTGGACAAGTGGCACAGCCCGCCCTTCACCCCCACACTGCGGGACGGGCGGCTGTATGCACGCGGTGTGTCGGACGACAAGGGCCCGGTGATCGTGGCCATCACCGCGCTGGCCGCCCTGCTGGCCACCACGGGCCGTCTGCCGGTCAACGTGAAACTGCTGCTTGAGGGCGAAGAGGAGATGGGCAGCGCCCATCTGGAACCCTTCGTGACCGCACATGCCGATGATTTGCGCGCAGATTTTGTGCTGTCCGCCGACGGCGCGGGCTGGCGGGCGGATCTGCCCAGCATCACGGTGGCCAGCCGGGGCATCTGCTCGCTGGATGTCACGGTGCAGGGGGCGGCGAAGGATCTGCACTCCGGCCGCCACGGCGGCTCGGTGGCCAACCCCATCGCGGCGCTGGCACGGCTGCTGGCCAGCCTGCATGACGATTCCGGGCGCGTGGCCGTGGCCGGGTTCTATGACCGGGTGCTGGCACTGTCCAACTCCGCCCGGGCCGACATCGCCGCCCTGCCGTTCGACGAAGCCGCCTATCTGGCCAGCATCGGTGC
Source organism: uncultured Rhodospirillales bacterium (assembly GCA_903864895.1). Taxonomy (GTDB): domain Bacteria; phylum Pseudomonadota; class Alphaproteobacteria; order Acetobacterales; family Acetobacteraceae; genus CAIPHQ01. The sequence continues at coordinate 13,868 of CAIPHQ010000009.1, read as the reverse complement.
AAGGCCGGGCGGCGGGGAGGCGGGGTATTCCATGCTGGAGCGCAATTGGGTGCGCCCGTCGCTGGAGTTCAACGGCATCGGCGGCGGCTATCAGGGCACGGGCGGCAAGACCGTGATTCCGGCCAGTGCGTTCGCCAAGATCTCCTGCCGCCTCGTGCCCGATCAGGACCCGCACGAGATTTTGAAGCTGATCGCAGCCCATCTGCACGCGCACTGTCCGCCCGGCGTCACGCTGTCGGCGGCACCGCATCCGGGCGTCTCACAGCCCTACGCAATCCCCGAGGACCATCCCGGCCTTGTGCTGGCGCAGCAGATTCTGGCGGATCTGCACGGCCAGCGCGTGCTGCCGGTGCGGATGGGGGCCACCGTGCCCATCGGCGAAATCTTCGCGCGCTGCCTTGGCATCGACACGGTGTTCTTCTCGTTCGCCACGTCCGACGAGGATTACCACGCGCCGAACGAGTTCTTCCGCCTGTCCAGCCTGTGGCGCGGGATCGACGCGTGGATCGCGTATCTGTGCCGGGTTCCGGCTACGCGCCGGCGGGCAGGGCCAGCCTGATTTCGCCGGCCACCCGCGCGTCACCCGCCGCCAGCACGGTCTTGTCCGAGGTCAGGGTTAGCCGCTGCCCGGCCCAGTCGGTCATCACCCCGCCCGCATTGCGCACAATCGCGTCCAGCGCCGCATAGTCGTGCAGCGCGAACCCGTCTGACACGATCGCGTCCACCCGCCCTGCGGCCAGCAGGCCGAACACGAAGAAGGAATCGGCCGCCACCGTGTTGCGCGCCCGCGCCCGCAAGGGTGCCAGCGTGGCGTGGCGGTGGCGGCAGAACGTGTCGTAGCCCATCGTGCTCAGCACCGCGTCCTCCACCCCGGCGCAGGCGCGGGTGGAAACAGGCAGACCGTTCCAGGTGGTACCGTGACCATCTGCGCCCAGCCAGCGGTCGCGGGTGAGTGGCTGCTCGGCCAGTCCCAGCACGATCTGCCCGTGATGTGCCAGCGCCAGCAGCGTGCCGAACAGCGGCAGGCCCTGAATGAACTCCTTGGTGCCGTCCAGCGGATCGACGATCCACACCCATTCGGCGTCCGCCTGCGTGGCCGGAAACTCCTCGCCGATCACGCCGTGGGCGGAGAAGTGGTGTTGAATCTGCGCGCGAATCGCCGTCTCCACCGCGCGGTCCACGTCCGTCACCGGGGAGCCGTCGTATTTGGTTTCCACCTGCACCGGGCCGCGCGCGTACTGGCGCAGCAGGTCGCAGGCGGTGTCACCAATCCTGTGGGCGAAGGCGAGCAGTTCGGGCGGGACAGTGTGCATGGCGCAAGCCTAGCCCGCCCGCCGCCACTTGCAACCACGTGCGGCGGCGGCCAACCTTGGCGGCAAAATCGGGGGGCCCGCCATGGACTACGAAGCCGAATACAACAACCGCGCCAAGGTGCCGGGCTTCGCGCCCATCGTGGAAGGCTGGTACCGCGACGCCGCCGCGTTCCGCGGCAGCCACCCGTATGCCGATCTCGGCGTGGCCTATGGGCCGGGCGAGCGCAATGCGCTCGACATTTTCTGGCCCTCGCGGGAGCGCGCGGGCCGCATGGCGATCTTCGTGCATGGCGGCTACTGGCAGATGCAGCACCGCTTCGGGGCGAGCCATCTGGCCACCGGCCTGCTGGCGCATGGGGTCGCGGTGGCGATGCCGTCCTACGACTTGTGCCCCGGTGTCACCATGGCCGCGCTGATCGAGCAGGTGCGCGATGCTGCGGCCTTTCTGGCCCGGCATCATGGCGGGCGGATGCTGGCCATGGGGCATTCGGCGGGCGGGCATCTGGCGGCGATGCTGCTGGCCACAGACTGGGCCGCACGCGGCCTGCCCGGCGATACCGTATCCGCCGCGATGCCGATCAGCGGCCTGTTCGACCTGCCGCCGCTGACCCATACCAGCATCAACAAGGCGGTGGGGCTGGATGAGGCAGAGGCGCGCCGCCTGTCGCCGCTGTTGCTGCCGTCCCCGGGCAAGCCCCTGCACGCCTGGGTGGGGGGCACCGAAGGCGTGGAATACACCCGCCAGGCGCGCAGCATCGCCGAGGCATGGGGCGGCACGTGGTCGGCGCTGGAAGGGGCCAACCATTTCGACGTGATCGCGCCACTCACCGATGCGGCCTCACCGATGGCCGCCCGCGCGCAGGCCCTGCTGGGCGCAGGCTAACCCGGCTCAGCGGAACGCGTCGTGAAGCGTGGCCAGATCCCACAGCTTCACGGTGCGATCCCAGCTTGCCGAGGCCAGCAGGCGGCCATCGGCCGAGTAGGACAGCGATTCCACACTGTCGGTGTGCCCGGCCAGCGTCATCAGCAGCGCGCCGCGCGCCACATCCCACAGCTTGATGGTGTTGTCCTTGCTGGCGGTGGCCAGCGTCAGCCCGTCCGGTGAGAACTCCACCGAAGTCACGCCGCCGCCATGGCCCGGCAGGGTGCGCACCGGCTTGCCGGTGGCGGCATCCCACAGGTTCACGGCGTTGTCGGCATGGCCCGAGGCCAGCAGACGGCCATCCGGCGAAATCGCCACCGTCCACACATCGTCCAGCCCGCCGGTGATGCTGCGCAGCTTGCTGCCCTGGGCGGCATCCCACAGCAGGATGGTGTTGTCCCAACTGCCCGAGGCCAGCATTTTGCCGCCCGGCCCGTAGGCCACCGACCACACCGACGCGGCATGCCCCGAGAAGGACTGGCGCAGAGCGCCCGCCGCCGGGTCCCACAAATTCACCAGCCGGTCATAGCCGCCCGAAGCGAGCGTCCGCCCATCCGGCGCGAAGGCCAGCGCGTTCACTCGCGCGCTATGGCCGTTCAGCACCCGCAGCAGCCCGCCATTGGCCGGGTTCCACAGCCGGATCGACCGGTCATAGCCCGAGGAGGCGAGCATGGTGCCCCCCGGGGCAAAGGCCAGCGCCTGCACCGCCTCGCTATGGCCCGGCATCGTGCGGGTCATCGCGCCGCTGGTGGTGTCCCACAACCGCACCAGACTCTCGGCCCCGGCCGCAGCCACCTGCCGTCCGTCCGGCGACAGCGCCACGGCCGCCAGCGTGCCGGTGGCACCCGTCAGGGTGCGAACCCGGTAGGGCGGGCGATGTGCATCGGCCACCGGCGGCGGTGGCGCGCCAGCGGCGGCCATCAGCACGCGCACCAGACTGCCCGCTGCCAGATCCCAGATCCGGATGCTGCGGTCCAGACCGGCCGAGATCAGCGATTTGCTGTCTGGCGTGAATGCCACCGCCGTCACGCCATCGGCGTGGCCGTTGAACACCCGCAGCAACTTGCCGGCCACCACGTCCCACAACCGCACCGCATGGTCGGCGTGTCCGGTGGCCACCAGTTTGCCATCGGGTGACACGCTCGCCGACCAGATATCCTCGCTCTGTGCGCTCAATCGCTGCGCCAGTTCACCGGGCAGATGGTTCCATGCCGCCAGCGAGGCCTGCCATGCCGCCGAATCGCTGCCGCGCGCATCGGTGGTGAACGGCAGCGACCATTTCGGCGTGTCCTTGGCGGGCAGGGTCTTGGTCAGCTTCAGACTGTCCATGTCCCACAGGTCGATGGCCTGATCCAGGCTGCCCGCCGCCAGCGACCGCCCGTCGGGCGAAAACGCAACCGAGCGGACCGTGTCCACCGTGCCGTTCAGCCTGGCCTGCACCGTGCCGGTGGCGACATTCCACAGCGTAATGGCCCGGCTGTAGCCGCCCGTCACCAACACCTTTCCGCCTGGTGCGAACGCCGCCGACAGCACCGATTCCGACACGCCGCTGAAACTGCCGCGTGAGGCTCCGGTGGCCGGATCCCACAACCGCAGCGACTGGTCGTCGCCCGCCGAGGCCAGTTCGCTGCCATCGGCGGAAAACACCAGCACGCTCACCCCGCCGGTATGGCCGGAAATGGCGAAAAGCGGCGTGGGCTTGTTGATATCCCACAGCCGGATCAGGTGGTTCGAATCGGCGGTGGCCAGCGTCTTGCCGTTCGGTGACACCGCCAGCGCCAGAATGCCCTGCCCATCCGGGCGCAACTGGTTCGCACCCACCCGGTGCACCGCATGCTTGGCACCCAGCGCGCCGAATTGCGGCTGCATCTCGGCGACCGGTGAGCCACCGGCGGTCATCGGGGCTATCATGTATTCCAGCACCAGCGTGCGCAGCAGCAGGCCGGACAGGATCAGCGCCACGCCCGCCACCCCGAGCGTGACGATGCGCCGGAGTGAGCCGGCACTGCGTTCCAGTTGCGGGCGTGAGCGCCGCACCGGCGCAAACGAGACCACCGGCGGATCGGCTGCATCGCGCTGCGCGCCACGGGCCTGTTGCGGCGGCGCGACAGGCGGGGCGGCGGGGCGGCTGAACCGCTGCTCACCCGTCTGTACCGGCGCCGCTGCTGCGGCGGCGGGGGCTGCGGCGGCAATGGCGGCGGCTTCGGCCATGGCTGCTTCGCGGGCTTCCGGGGTCAGCAGCACCGGCAATTCCATGTCCGACACGGCGTCGATGATGCGCTGGCACAGCGCATCCAGCAGGAACTGGCCATCCGGCGCACCGATGTCGGTGGCGCGCAGCGCCCGCCAGTCAGTGAAGCGGCGGCTGGACAGTGCCGACAAAACCGGGTTGCGCGACCATTCGGCGCTGTCCGCCAGGCCCGGTACATCGCCGTACAGCACCGGAAACACCAGATCGCGGCGGCGCATGATTTCTTCATGGTCCAGAAACGCCGACAGATCCTCGGCGCAGCGCGCGTCATCGGCCACGTTCGGCGTAATCATGATCACGCAGAAGCGCGGGTCCGCTTCATCCTCGTCGGACAGGTCGAGCGGCATCCGCACGTCGATGCCGCGCCCGGCCAACATGCGCTGCAGGGCGGACTCGATGGCGGCGCGCAGTTGCGACAGCGCGCCATCCGCGGCCCGGTCGTCATCGCGGGAACAGCAGAACAGCCCGGCGAGTTCCGTGCGCACTGGCGGCAACGCCATAACCCCCCCCTCCAAACCGCGCGCGCCACGGCGCGAGCGAATCCATCACATCCTGAACAATGCGGCGTGTGCATCAAGCTTGTCGATGCATCCGGCACACCAAACCGGTGTGGAAATCACGCGGCGGCCGCAATGGCGGGGGCCGGCCGCTATTGCAACGCATTCTCATTTGCAGTAACTCCAGCCCGCCTGATCCGGCGCGGCGCCTCATGGCGGCGTGTGGCAGGCCAACCGGAGTATGCTGATGCGTATAGTTGCCGCCGCCGTTCTGCTGATCGCAGCCCACGCCGCCGCCGCGCAGGCGGCGGACACCACCGTGTCCCTGACCCTGAAGGACCACCGCTTCACCCCCGCCGAAGTGACCATTCCGGCCAACACGCGGATGAAGTTCTTGGTGAAAAACCTCGACCCGACGCCCGCCGAGTTCGAGAGCGACGATTTCAAGGCGGAAAAGATCATCCCCGCCGGGCAGGAGATCATGGTGATGATCCCGCCGCTGCAACCCGGCACCTATGAGTTCCACGACGAGTACAACGAGGACCCGTCGAAAAGCCGCCTGATCGTGAAGTAGGCGGCCGCTTACGCCCCGGCCGCCTCGCGCACGAAATCCGCCAGCGCGATGGCGGCGGTCAGGCCCGGTGACTCGATGCCGAACAGGTTGATCAGCCCCGCCACCCCATGCGTGGCTTGGGTCTGCACCACGAAATCCTGCCCCGGCGCGCCCGGCGGCACAATTTTAGGACGAATCCCGGCATAACCCGGCTGCAACGCGCCATCCGGCAGCGCGGGCCAGTATTTGCGCACCGCGTCGTAGAACACATCGGCGCGGGACGGATCGACGCTGTAATCCAGCGTGGGGATCCACTCCACATCCGGCCCGAACCGCGCCTGCCCGCCCAGATCAATGGTCAGATGCACGCCCAGGCCCCCCGGCACCGGCACCGGATAGATCAGCCGGGAAAACGGCGCCCGCCCGGCCAGCGTGAAGTAATTGCCCTTGGCGTAGTACGCGGCGGGGATGTGTCCGGCGGGCATGCCCTCAATGCGCGTGGCCAGCGCGGGCGCGTGCAGTCCGGCGGAATTGATCACCAGCCTTGCGTGCAGCGCCATCGGCTCTGCCCCGCCCACCTGCAACGCCACCCCGTCTTCCGTCACCTGCCCGGACAGCACCGGGCTATGGAACACGAACAGCGCGCCCGCCGCCTCGGCCTCCCCCTGCAACGCCAGCATGTAGGCGTGGCTGTCCACGATCCCGGTGGAAGGGGACAGCAGGGCAGCGGTGCAGTGCAGATTGGGCTCCAGCGCCCGCGCCTCGGCGGCGGTGAGTTTGCGCATGTCGTCCACGCCGTTCACGGCGGCGCGGGCACGGATAGCGTCGAGTTTCTCGCTCTCCTCGTCCGTCGCCGCCACGATCAGCTTGCCGCAATTGGCGAACGCCACGCCGCGATTGCGGCAGAACTCATACAGCTTCCATTTGCCCTGCACGCACAGCCGCGCCATCAGGCTGTTGTGCGGGTAGTAGATCCCGGCGTGGATCACCTCACTGTTGCGGCTGGAGGTCTCGGTGCCGATGCCCTCGGCGGCTTCCAGCACCAGCACCTCGCGCCCGGCCTGCGCCAGCGCCCGCGCCACAGCAATACCGGCCACGCCCGCGCCGATCACCACACAATCGACCTGCTCCACACTGCCCTCCCGGCCCGACAGATGCTGGCTAGCAGCCATTCCCGCCCGCGCCAACTTTGCTGCAACGTGCGGATCACAGCAAAATCATTTTGCGCTTTACGAAATAAGGCCGTAAGCTAACTTGTTCAACACGGTGCCTGTATCGATCAGATGACCGCTTGCGGCGCCGCATGGCAGTAAACCGGAAACAATCAAGAAACAAACTGGGGAGAGGACGATGACCAGATTGCACAGGATCGGCCGGGCTTTCGCGGCGCTGAGCGCCTCTGCCGCCATGGTCGTCTTGCCGGTGGCTTCGGCGCTGGCTGAAGATTTGCAACCGCTGCCCAATCTGCCCTCGGCCCACGCGCACCTCAAACCCGGCAGCGCCCGGCCGGGATTTGCCGCCAAAATCATGCCCCGGCAAGGCTACCGTGGCCGCCTGATGTTCGGCCACGTGCCGGACCTGTCAGCCTCCATCAAACCGGCGGCGACGCGGCCCAATGATTTCTACCCGCAGGATCTGAGCTATTTTGGCGGTCCGGTGGTCACTGCAGCCAGCCATGTCAACGTGTACTGGGGCGCGGCGAACGGCGCGGTGTGGGGTTACCCGGCGCAATACGAAAACGCGCTCAATCACTCCAGAATGATCGCGATGCTGAACGCCTACACCGGCAACCCGCCCGCCACCAACGGCACCTATCCTGTGGCCACATACGGATGGGCGGGCGGGTCCCCCGGCACGCTGATTTACGATTCGCAGATCGCCGCCCAGGCGCAATTCATCGCCACCTACGACCGCGCCAATCGTGGCGCGGCGCTGGAGATGGGCACGATTTATCATTTCTTCCTGCCGCCGGGCACCGATGCCTGTTTCGATGATGCGTCGCAAGGCTGCTACAACCCGGATGGCGCCGCCCCCGGACCGTTTGCGTTCTGCGGCTACCACTCCAACACCACGCTGCCGGATGGCACCAACGTGCTGTACACGGTCGAGCCGTATCAGACGGTCTATGGCTGCTCGGATTCGCCCACCACCGCCAGCGACACCGCGAACGTGCTCGGCCATGAAATTGCCGAAACCATCACCGACCCGCTACCGGGCTATGGCTGGGTGGGGGCCTATGCCACCAACTACGGTTCGGAAATCGGCGATGAGTGCTCGTGGCAGATGTACACGCACACGCTGACGCCGTCAGCCAGTTACGTCACCCAAAACTGGTATTCCAACCGCCTGCACAACTGCTCCGACCTGCCCTGACCGGACCGCTCCCCCGGCGCTGCGGCGCCGGGGGGCCTGTTCTACCCCCGCATCCCGGTGGTGGACTTGGCAATCGCGCGCGGGTCGCGGGCGGGCCAGCGGCCGGAATCGACCTGTGCCAGAAAATCGCCGACGATGCTGTTGAAGCTGTCCGGGTCTTCCAGATTGATGGCGTGGCCGCAATTCGGCATCACCGACAGCGCGGCGGTGGGGATGTTCTGCTTCATCAGGATGCCGGGCGCCAGACAGGGCCAGTCCTCGTCGCCGGTCACCACCAGCACCGGCATGGTCATGGCCTGCATCTGGGCGGTCAGGTCATACAAGCCGGGCCGCTCGCGCTGCACGCCAAGCTGCGTGTTGATGGACCCCAGCGCCGAGTGTTCGGACAATTGCTGGATGAACTCGGCAAAGCCGCGCGGGTCTTTCTGCTGAAACTGCACCCGGCTTGGCCCGACGGCATAGCGGGCGGCAAACTGCTCCATGCCGTTGGCCTCGATATAGGCCACCACCGCCTCAGCCTCGGCACGGAAATCCGCCCGCCTGGCCGGGTCCGCGCCATAGCCGCAGCCCGCCACCACCAGCGAACGTGCGCGCGCGGCGTGGCGGAAGCCGAAATGCAGCGTCGCGAAGCCGCCCATCGACAGGCCCACGATATGCGCCTGCGCCAGCCCCAGATGATCCAGAATGGCGGCGATGTCGTCAGCGGCGCGGTTCTGAGAATACGAGGCAGGCGTGGCCGGTACGTCCGATGGCGGATAGCCGCGCGCGTTATAGGCCACGCAGCGATAGCGCCGCGCGAAATGCCGCATCTGCGGCTCCCACGCGCGCAGGTCGCCCGCGTATTCGTGCACGAACACCACCGGGGTGCCGCTGCCAGCCTCCTCGTAGGCCAGTTTCACGCCGTCATCGGTGGTCGCGTAAGGCATCCCCGGTCCTTTTCGTCGCACTACGCGCCCACATCGGCGCTTTCGGTGAGCATACAGCCGCTGACCCGCCATGAGCCATCCGGTTGCTGTTCCATGTAATACAGCGCCAGCGCCCGCTGCCCGTCCGGCCCCACCAGTTCCAGCCGCTGCACGGTGCGCCCGTTGCTGTCCACCAGCGCGCCGAAACTGTAGCTGCGCGGGCGGTACACCGGGCGGTAGCCGCGCCGCACCATGTCGATGAAGGTCAGCGCATCGCCGAACTGCATCTGGATGCCGGGGGAGGCCAGCGCGAACGCCGCCGGGCCGTCATCGGCGCGGAAGGCGCGCAGTTGCTGCTCGATCACATCCGCGATCGCCGCCCGGTCCTGCGCGCCCAGCGCCGAGGGGGTGTCATTGGCCTGTGCAGGTGCGGCCGCAAGACCGGCCAGCAACAGCAGAACGGCAAGCGCCCGTTTCATGAAACACGCTCCCGGCAGGGGTCAGTGGAGCCGCATCAGCGCCGCATCGTCCATTTGCAGCCGGTAATACAGCGCCCGCTTGGCAGACTGGATGGCGCGTTGCAGATCGACAATCGCAGCGTGCTTGTTGCCGCCAAAATTGTCCGGCGCACGCTCCATGTCGGCGAGGGCCGCCTGCATGGCGGCGATGGCATTGGCCATGTTCGGGTGCGCCGCGCGTTCGGATTCGATGGTGTAGGGCTGGGCGGCGTTCGCGCAGCCCGCGACTGTGCCGATGGACAGGGCACAGGCGGTCAGCAGGGCGATGGTCCGGCTGGTCATGGGGGGGCTCCGCGTTGCAGGTGGGCCGCAGCCTACCGTTGCCGGCCGGCGGCATTCAACACAAGCTGCCGTGGGTCAGAACCCGAACGCCACAAGCCGGTCGTTGCCGCGTTGCAGGTTGCGCAGCCGCGCCAGCGCCAGCAGCGGAAAAAACAGCCGGTAGCCGTGATAGCGCAGGTAGAACACGCGCGGAAATCCCACCGCCGTGTAAGGCGCTTCCTGCCATTCGCCATCGGCCTGCTGCTGCGCAGCCAGCCACGCCGCCCCGCGCACCACTGCCGGATGCTCCGCCGCCCCGGCCGCCATCAGCCCCAGCATGGCCCATGCGGTCTGTGACGCGGTACTGGTGTGGTACCGCCCCGCCGGGGCCGTGGCGTAGCTTTCGTTGTCCTCCCCCCAGCCGCCATCGTCGCGCTGGGTGGCCAGCAGGAACGCAACCGCCCGCGCCACGGCAGGGTCATCGCCGCCCACGCCGGCAGCGTTGAAGGCGCACAGCACTGACCATGTGCCGTAGATGTAATTGGTGCCCCAGCGCCCGAACCACGACCCGTCCGGCATCTGCTCGGCGCGCAGCCATGCCAGCGCGCGCGCCAGCACCGGGTCAGACGCCGCCATGCCGATTTGCGCGAGGAACGACACGCAGCGCGCCGTCACGTCCGAGGTCGGCGGGTCCAGCAGCGCGCCGTGGTCGGCGAACGGGATGTGGTTCAGATACAGCCTGTCGTTGTCGGCATCGAACGCGCCCCAGCCGCCGCATCGGGACTGCATGGCCACAACCCAGCCGCGCGCGCGGGCGATGGACTCCGTGTGGGCCGAGTCACCCTGCCGGTGCAGCAGCATCCCCACCACGGCGGTGTCGTCCACATCCGGGTAATGCGGGTTTTCGTACTGGAACGCCCAGCCGCCCGGCACCGCCGCCGGCCGCGCCGCCGCCCAGTCGCCCACCACATCCAGAATCTGCCTGGCCCGCAGCCAGTCACTGGCGCGCGCCACCTCGGTGCTGGCCGCACTGTCCGCCTCGGCCACCGCGTGCCCGGCCAGCGCCGTGTCCCACACCGGCGACAGGCAGGGCTGGCAGTAGGCGCGGTCATTGTCGATCACCAGCAGTTTGCGCACGCTGGCCCAGGCGATGGCGGCGTCCGGATGATCGGGGGGCACGCCCAGCGTATCGAACATCATCACCGCATTGGCCATGGCCGGGTAGATCGCGCCCAAACCGTCCTCGCCGTTCAGCCGCTCCCGCACGAACCGCACCGACCAGTCGATGGCGCGTTGGCGCAGGCCCTTGGGGAACAGCGGATCGGCGGCGCGCAGCACCGTATCCAGATGGCGGAAGAATCCGGCCCAGAACCCGGTGCGCGGTGTGCCCCGGTTCCAGTCGCGCACGCGGGCAGGGGGCGTGCGGAACAGTTCCGCCACATGCACGCCACGCGGATTGCGCGCGCGCGGCTTCAGCGCCATCAGCACCACCAGCGGCACGATCACGGTGCGCGACCAGTACGAGACCTTGTCCAGATGGAACGGAAACCACCTGGGCAGCAACACCAGTTCCACCGGCATCATCGGCACCGCCCGCCACGGCGCATCGCCGTACAGCGCCAGTTGCGCGCGGGTGAACACGTTGCTGCACTCGGCCCCGCCTGCGGCCAGAATGGCGTCGCGGGCGCGGCGCATGTGCGGCGCATCCGGGTCGTCACCGATCATCTTCAGCGCGAAATAGGCCTTCACGCTCGCCGAGATGTTGAACGCGCCATCGTGAAACAGCGGCCAGCCACCGTGCGCCCCCTGCGTCTGGCGCAGATACACGCCAATCTTCGCCTCCAGATCAGGCTCGATGCGATCCAGAAAGTGTTCCAGCAGCACGTATTCGGCCGGGATGGTGGCGTCGGCTTCCAGTTCGAACACCCAGTGCCCATCCGGGTTCTGCCGCCGCAGCAGCGCCGCGCGGGCGCGGGCGATGGCAGACTCAAGCGCATCCGGGGGCAGGTTGGCGTCAAGCGGCATGGCGTTACCGGGTCAGAAGCAGACGGGCGGCGGTGCGGCCGGAGCGGATGGCCCCTTCGATGGTGGCGGGCAACCCGGTCGCGGTCCAGTCGCCCGCCACTACCACATTGTGCAGCGCGGTGCGCGCCCCCGGGCGGCGGGCGTTCTGCGCGGCCGTGGCGGCGAAGGTGGCGCGGCGTTCCTTGACCACCCGCACCGGCGGCATTGCCCCCGGCAGACGCAGGGCGGCGCGCACATCCGGCCACACAAGGGCGGCAATGTCCCCGGCACTACGGTCCACCAGACGATTGGCCGCCGAAATGGTGACAGAGACGATGCCTTGCCGCACGAACACCCATTCGGCGGTGCCGCCGACGATGCCAATGAACCCGGCCCCGGCGGGGCGCGGCGCCTGCGTCTGGAAATGCACGTTCAGGATCGATTCGTGGGCATCCGGCACCGTCAGGCCCGGCAGCAAATCCGCCGCCACCCACGCAGGTGCTGCCAGCACCACGCTGTCGGCTTCGGCCAGAGCCACAATCCCCTCAACCGTCTCCAGTGCCACCGCACGCCCCGCCTGCTGCCGGATGGCGGCAATGCGCCGCCCGGTGAGCAGCTGCGACCCCCGCGCCGCCAGCCACGCCACCGCCGGATCGACAAAGCTTTCCGACAGCCCTTCGCGCGGCACGCGCGGCAGGCAGGCGGCCCCCCCCTTGGCGAGGGTCTCGCGCACCACCGCGTCCATCAGGCTGGCAAGCCCCTGATCGGGCGGCGTGTTCAGGGCTGCGATGGCCAGCGGTTCCAGCAGATTGCGATACAGCACGCCGCCGCCCAGCGCCTGCGCCACTGTGGCCCCCGGTTTGGCAAAGCGCAGTGCGAGCAGCTTCAGATACTCGGCCGTGCGCGTGCCCGGCACGCGGCGGGAGGGCTGGAACAGCCACAGCGGCAGCACCCCGGTGCTCGGGCGCACATTCCAGCGCGCCCCGTTCGCCACATCGAAGAACGGGAACAGCGGCGCATTCGGCCCGATCAGACTGTCCGCCGCGCCCACCTGCGCCAGATAGGCAAACGTGGCCGCATTGCCCGACAGGATCAGATGGTTGCCGTTGTCGATGCGCGCCCCAAGCCCCTTGTCGTAATACGACCGGCACCGCCCGCCCGCCGCAGGCCCCGCCTCGTACAGCGTCACCACCTGCCCGGCAGCGGCCAGCGTGACGGCAGCCGACAGGCCCGCGAGGCCAGCGCCGATGATGTGGGTATGGGTCATCTGAGGTTGTTGTTCCGGCAGGCGGCGGCAAAACGCAAGACCAGCGCCGGCATCGTGCTATGCTGGCTGCCGCAAGGAGGCGTTGGGCATGTCGCAGCCGCTTGGCGAAGCACCGGGCAAGGTGACGCGCGAGGAATTCCGCCGCTGGGCTGAAGCCCAACCGCGCGGGCGCTACGAGCGCGTCAATGGTGTGCCGGTTGCTATGGCCCCGGAACGCATCGCGCATCTGCGCGCCAAAGCAGCCATTTGGCTGGCACTACGCCAAGCTATCGCCGCAACAAGTCTGCCCTGCGAAGCACTGCCGGACGGTGCAACCGTGGAAATTGACGACGAGACCGACTACGAGCCGGATGCGACGGTGACCTGCGGCCCGAGGATCAATGACGGCGACATCGCCGCCCCCAACCCGGTCATAGTTGTTGAAGTCATGTCCCCGTCAACGCGGTCGATCGACGCTGGCGGAAAACTGCTCGACTATTTCCGCGTGCCGTCGATCCAGCACTCTCTGCTGGTCCGCACTGACCGCGCGGTGGTGATCCATCACCGCCGCACCGGGGCCGGAATCGAGACGCGGCTGATTGGTTCCGGCAGCATCGAGCTTGATCCGCCCGGCATCTCCATCGCGCTGGCCGATGTGTTTGCGTGGCGTCAACCCACCGCGTAGCGCAGCGCAATCCACAGCTTCTGCCATTTCGGCAGTTTCGCAGGCACATCCAGCCGGTCCCAGCCGCGCCGTTCCAGCCGTGCCAGCACGGCCGCGTAGGTGGCGCCCATCAGCCGCGCCGGGCGCATCGCGCGGCGGTCGCAGCGCACCATGGCGGCGCCGGCCAGCCGGAAATTCGTATGCGCCAGCTTGGCCACCTGCGCGCACACCTGTTGCACGCCGGGGTGCTCCAGCGCGGCCTGCGGTTGCAGTGGCACGCCCGCAGCCTCCAGATATTCGCGCGGCAAATACAGCCGCCCGCGCCCGGCATCCTCGGCCACGTCGCGCAGGATGTTGGTGT
>CAIPHQ010000008.1 GCA_903864895.1 uncultured Rhodospirillales bacterium | reverse complement strand
ACGCGTTCGGCATGATGAATGCGCCGGGCCGCTCATGCAGGGCGCGGAACTGCTCGTAGGCGGCACGCTGAACCATGGCCGATCGCTCCATTCTGACACAATGTCCATACGATGCCTTGCGGCATTGCGCCGCCGCCATGTAACACCGTTCCTGCAGGTCCATGGGTATTGAAGTCATAACATGCCGGAACCAAAAGCCGCCTCCGGGCGATCCGCCAGTCCGGCAAGCTGGCTGCCCAGGCAATTGCGCGCTGTCAAATCCAGGATATCCGCCCGTTTGATCGCCGCCGCCGTACGCCGGGGCGATATCGCGCTGCCGGGTGGCTACCCCGGCCATCCGGATCAGGCGTTCGGCGGTTCCACCTACGCGCAGTTCGGCGAAGACCTGATTGTGCTGAACATCTTCAAGCGCCTCGGCATCGACAAGCCGAGCTATCTGGACGTCGGCGCGCATCATCCGCTGAACGTCAGCAATACGGCGTTGCTGTATATGCGCGGCTCGCGCGGCATCAATGTGGACGCCAATCCCAATCTGATCGGTGCATTCAAGACCCACCGGCCCGGGGACATCAACCTCAATGTCGGCGTCGGGCCGCAGCGCGGAAGCCTGGATTTCTACTTCATCGATGACTGGTCAGGCCGTAACACGTTCCGCCGCGACGTGGCCGAGGACTTTGTCCGCGAGTATCCTGAATTTTCCATCCGGGATGTCCGCAAGATTCCCGTGGTAACCGTGAATGACGTGATCGACGAACACAACCATGGTGTGTTCCCCGATTTCATGAGTCTTGATGTCGAGGGGCTGGATTTTGATATTCTGGCGGGGGCGCGGTTTGCGCCGGGCGGCCCGAAAGTGATCTGCGTGGAAGCGGTCAGCGGCGCCGACAGTGACGACAGCGCCCGGCTGGTGGAGTTGCTGCCCGGCCGGGGCTTTGTGCTGCAGATGCGCACGGTGGGCAACCTGATTTTCGCCGATGCGGCAAGCGCCGCCCGGCTGTCCCTGCCACGCTGAAACCGTGCTGGCTTTGACCATGCTGGCCTTGACCGCTCAAGCCTGCCCCGGCGCTGGTGCCAGCACCCTGAGGATCGCATCGGCCACGTTCTGCGGATCTTGCTCGCTCAGGCAGCGCGGCGTTTCGTAGCCGCGCGGGCAGGTGTCCATCCAGGTTTCGGTGATCCACCAGCACCCACCGCACACCGGAGGGGCGATGTTGATATTGCCGGCGTAGCCAAAGTAGTTCGCGGGCGTGGGCCCGAACACGACGCAGGACTGCACGCCGTAACAGCGCGCCAAATGTACCAGTCCGCCTTCGTTATCCACATGCAATCGGGCGTTTGCCACTAGGGCGGCTGCCTCCCGCAAGGTGGTGGCACCGATCAGGTTCAGGTCGGCTTCCTCCACCGGATCGCTGGTGCTGGTTCCCAACTGCACGATCCGCAGATGAGGCATGGTCTGTTTCAGCAAATGCACCACCTGGCCGAAATGCGGATAGCACTTGGTGGCACGGT
>CAIPHQ010000007.1 GCA_903864895.1 uncultured Rhodospirillales bacterium | reverse complement strand
ATGCGCCCGGTGGTCTCGCCATACAGCGCGCGTGACAGCACGCCTTCCACCCGGCCTTCCGGCACGGTGGGCGGATCCTGCTCCAGCATCCCGGTGTGGAACCCGCCATGCACGAAAAACATCCAGCCGCGCACAATCCATGCCGGGGCGCGTGCAATCTCGATGCGCGCGCGGGCGCGCAGGGGGTCGTCGAGTTGCGTCAGGGTTCCGGCCAGCCCGGCATCCACCCGCACATGCCGCCCGGCCAGCGCGCGCGACAGTTTCACGTCGTGGTTGCCCAGCAGGAACAGGCCGCGCCCGGCGTCGATCAGCCGGAACATGATGCGCAGCGTCTCGGCACTGTCCGGCCCGCCATCGGTCAGGTCACCGAGTTGCACCACAAACCGCTCACCCGCCGCCGCCGCCGCGAAGCCGCGCGCGTCGCCATGCACGTCGCCCACCACGCGCACCGGCACGCCTGCGGGGATGGTCAGCGGCACGCCCGTCACGGCTGGCCCTTGGAAATGCTGGCCAGTGCATCGAGCGCCCGCTGGCGCCCTGCCGCCAGATCGACAATCGGGGCCGGATAATTGCCGCCCAGCGACACCCCGGATGCCCGCAGCACCAACGCCGGGGCGTCCCACGGCGCGTGGATGACCTGTGCGGGCAGGCGCGCCAGTTCCGGCACGTAGCGGCGCACATAGGTGCCTTCGGGGTCGAACTTGGCGCCCTGCAACACCGGGTTGAAGATGCGGAAATACGGTGCCGCATCGGCCCCGCAGCCCGCCACCCACTGCCATGAGGCGCTGTTGCTGGCCAGATCGGCATCCACCAGCGTGTCCCAGAACCATGCTGCCCCGGCCTGCCACGGCAGCAGCAGATGCTTGACCAGAAAACTGGCCACGATCATCCGCACCCGGTTGTGCATCCATCCGGTCTGCCACAATTGCCGCATCCCGGCATCGACGATGGGCACCCCGGTCTCACCGCGCTGCCACGCCCGCAACTGTGCCGGGTCGTCGCGCCACGGCATCGCCGCGAAGGCGGGTTTCAGCGGTCGCTCAGGCAGACCGGGCGCGTGGAACAGCAGATGCGCGGAAAACTCCCGCCACAGCAATTCGTTGTGCCATTTCTCCACGCCATTGCCGCCCGCGCCCACGGTGTGCGCCGCCGCCTGCCACGCGGCGCGGGCAGAGATTTCGCCGAAATGCAGCGCGGGCGACAGGCGGGACGTGCTTTCCATGCCCGGCCGGTCGCGCAGCGCGTCATAGGTCTGCACGCCACCCGCGACGAATTCTGCCAGTTGCCGGCGGGCGTGCGGCTCACCCGGTTGCCAGGATGCACGCAGCCCACCCGCCCAGTCGGGGCGGGACGGCAGCAGCCCCCAATCCTCCAGCGTGTCCGACGCAGGGGCGGGGGCCGCGGTGATGTGTGCGGGGGCTGCCAGCGGCGGAGGCACCGGCCCCAGCACGCGGCAGGCGCGGCTGTACGGGGTGAACACGCCATACGGTGTGCCGGTCTGGGTGCGAACCCCGTCAAGGCTGTGCAGGGTCTGGGTGCGGTGCAGATGTACCGGCACGCCCGCCGAAAGCCCGGCCAGCGCCGTGCGCGCCCACGGCTCACCGGGCTTGCCCGCATGAATCTCCGCCGCCCCGGTTTCGGCCACGAGCGCGGGCAGCACGCTCGCCACCGGCCCGCGCCGCAGGACCAGCGGCGCACCGCGCGCCTGCAACTCGGCCTGCAACGCCGTCAGACTGTGATGCAGCCACCAGCGCGACGCTGCGCCCATGCGCCATGCGCCGGGGGTGTCGTCGTCCAGCACGTACACCGGCAGCACCGGGCGGCCGCTGGCCACCGCTGCCGCAAGCGCTGCGTTGTCGTGCAGCCGCAGGTCGCGGCGCAGCCACAGCAGCGCCGGGCGGGCGGTCTCCGGCCGAGTCATGGAAGCGTCACTGGTCGCATGACCCCGATATATCGCGCCCCGGCGGAATTGCACGCCCCGCAGCAGATATTCCTACGGTGACGCCGTGAGGGCGCGGGCGCGGGAGGCGGCATAGGGAAAGCTGAACAGCCGGTCCTTGCCCAGCAGAAACACCCGCCCGCCGCGCGGGAACAGGGCTGCGATGGCCGGGTCGCGCACATCCAGCCCGCCGGTATAGGCCCCGATGGCGGGCAGCATGATCCGCCGCGCATCGGTCACGAAACACGGGCGCGATACCACGGCACCCCGCGTTTGCACCTGCGCCTTGGGGTGATGGTGGCCGCAGATTTCGTGCGGTGATGGGCCGGGGCGGGACTGGTGCACGAAGCGCAGCGGCCCCAGCGTCAGGTCTGCCACCGCCTCACCGGGCAGCCCCTCGGGCGGGGCGGGGTCGTGGTTGCCCAGCACCCAGACGAAGCGATGCGCGGCTGCCATCTGGCTGAGCCGGGCGCGGTCGGCGGCAATCAGCCGCTCACTGGCCCGCGCGTCATGAAAACTGTCCCCCAGCGCCACCACCATTTCAGGCCGCCAGCGCCGCAGCAGCCCGGCCAGACGGTCGAGCGTGGCCCGCGTGTCCCACGGCGGCAGCAACTGGCCGCGCTGGGCGGCGGCGGTGCCTTTTTCCAGATGCAGGTCGGCCACCACCAGCAGGCGCTGGCTGTGCCAGAACAACGCGCCATCCGGGTCGAGCGCCAGACGTTCACCGGCGAAGTGCAGCGGGGCATGGGTCATGCGCGCAGGGATGAACGCAGGCGCGCCACCCGGCAAGCCGGGATCTGCGCCGCACGCCTCGCCATCGCGCCGGGGGCAAGGTAGCTTGCGCGCCGCCACCGCATCACAAGGCCCAATGTTGGACGAACAGACGATTTATCAGCAGCTTGGCGACCTGTTCGCCGACCTGCTGCCGATGACGGACATCACCCTCGGCCCCGCCACCACGGCGCGGGACATCGAGGGGTGGGACTCGTTTACCAACATCAGCATCATGGTCGCCGTTGAATCGCGCTTCGGCATCCGCTTCACCGGCGACGAGTTCGACAAGCTGGCCGATATCGGCCAGCTTGTCGCGCTGATCGGAGCGAAGCAGCAGCGCTGAGGTTCAGACCGCGTCTGCGGCCGGTTCGGCCTGCGGCTGCGGTGCCGGGCGGTGCCAGCGCAGCGCCTCGCGGCAGATGCCCATCAGGGTCTTGTCGATCGGGCCGAGCGGCTTGTTGTCGCGTGAAAACGCGAAGTGGTCCACATAGCCCACCAGCAAACCCTTGCGAACGCGGCGCACGGTGCCATCCGGGTGGTTGGCATCGGCATAACGCAGATAGAGCAGAGTGGTGTCGCCATACATGCGCACCGCCTTGTACAGCCGGCTCAGTTCCTCACGGTTCAGGTCGCGGAACATGTTTTTGTAGACGAAGATCTTGCGGCCCTCGCTGAGATCTTCCATCAGCTTGCGTTGCAGGAATTGCAGCCGGGCGCAGGCGGTGGCCACCATCTTGTCATACGGCACATCGCTGGCCTTCACGAAGGTGCGCATCGCCATCCAGTAGCGCCGGTCGCGGGTCCACCACTCGTCGGAATCGGCGGGCTGAAACACGATGGTTTCTTCCGGCTTGCCGACGCCCTCAAACTGGCTTTCCAGTGCGGCCACCAGATATTCCACCGACAGATCGGCCCAGCGCAGCAGCCCCAGCGGTTCCGCCCCGGACATGCGCTGGAAAATGCCGAACTCGCAGCCATGCCCGGTGCCGCCGAGGCTTTCGAACTGCATCACCAGTTCGCGCGCCTCCATGACGGGCGGTGCCGGCAGCGGTTCGCCGCCGTGTGGTTCGTCCGGTTCCAGATCGGCACCGCCAAGCTGAGCGGTCTTGATCTGCTCGGCCAGCAGCAGCAGGCGGGCGGCATTGCCGCCGCGCGCGCGGGCTTCGTCCAGCGCCGATCCAGCGGCGGCCAGATCGCCAAGGGCAAGGCTGGCTTCGGCGGCGATGATGCGGAAGATCGGCTCCTCCGCGTCCAGCCGCGTGGCCTCCCGCGCAGCCGCCAGCGCCTCGGCGGCGCGGTCCCCGCGCAGCAGCAGGCGGGCCAGTTCACCATGGAACTGTGCCCGGCCGGGGGCCAGCGCGATGGCCTCGCGCACTGCCTGTGTGGCGCCATCCCAGTCGGCGGCCTTGACCAGCGTATGGGCCATTTGCAGCCGCCGCAGCGGGTTGGAAGGTTGCAATTCCACCGAGCGCCTGCGCTCGGCAATCGCCTCGTCCAGCCGCCCGGCCTCCCCCAGCACGAAGCCGAGTTCGTTGCGGATATGCGCGCTGTCCGGCTCGATGGCCAGCGCTGCGCGCAATTCCACTTCCGCCGCCGCCCATTCTCCCCGCTTGTACAGCAGCATGGCCAAACGGCAGCGCGCATCCACGCTGCCCGGCTTGGCCGCCACCGCCCGCCACGCCAGCGACAGCGGGTCGCGCGCGGTCTCGGCCCCCTCACTGGGTTGCAGCCGTTCCGGCAGCGGGGCCACGCCCGCCTCCGCGGCCTGTGCCTTGCGGGCTTCCAGCCGTGCCAGCATCGCCGCCGCCTGCGTCTCATCACCGCCCAATGTGACAGCCGCGCGATACGCCTCGATGGCCGCGTCACCGTATCCGGCCTGTTCTTCCACCTGTCCCAACTGGAACTGCAACCCGGCAGCCTGCGGGGCGCACACCAGCCCATGCTGCGCCACCGCGCGCGCTTCGGCATAGGCGCCGTCCTGCGCCAGAAACTGCGTCAGCAGGGCTGCGAAATTTGCCTCGAACGGGTCGAGCGCTGCGGCAAGGCGCAGTTCGCGCTCAGCCGCCGGGCGCTGCCCCGCACGGCGCAGATGCAGGCCCAGCGCCACCCGCAGCGAGCCATCCTCCGGGTCCAGCGCCACCGCCTGTCGCGCCACCGCCAGCGCCTCGTCATGGCGTTGCTGGCGTTCCAGCACGTTGCTCAACGCGCGCAACCCCGCCGTGCTGTCGGGGGAGACGGCCAATCCCTGCCGCAGCAGAGCCTCTGCCGCATCGGCATCCGGGCCGCGCGCCACCGCCAGGCCTTCTTCCAGTGCGGCGTTCCAGGTGCAGTGCATGTAGCGGGTGGCGTATTCGGCGAAGGTGAACGCGCCCTCGTTCAGGAAGCGGTAGCGCCGCGCGCCATCCGCCCACGCCAGCCCGAAATGCCGGGCCACGCCCGGATGCACCGGCAGTTCATCCTTGGGCACCGGCGTCGCACGCAGCCCCCGGCGCATCAGCGCGATATCCGCCGCACGCGCCCCCATGGCGGCGAACACCTGCGCGCACAGTTCCAGCATCAGCCGCAGGTTCGGGTGATACGGGGTCAGAAACAGCGCCTCGGTGCGAAAATGCGCCTCGATCAGCGGGGCGATGGAAATGCCGGTGGCCGCGTCGCGGGCGCGCTGCTTTTCCATGCCCACCTCATACAGCCGGTCCAGCGGCATGGCGGCGTTGATGTCGAGCGCCAGATACTCCGCCACCGCCGCATCCGCCGCCACGCCCCGGCGCAACATCCGGTTCAGGAACGCATCCCCCATTTCCGCGCCATAGGCGCCGGTGGCGCGAAACCACGCGGGGGCGGGGTTGGCCGGGTGCGGCTGGCCCGCGAACGGCCACAGGAATCCGCCATGCACCACCGGCACGCGCACCCGGCGCGCCTGCGGCCCCAGATCCGCAACGCCAGACTTGGCGGCAAAATCCTGCACCTGTTCGACAATCAGATCGGCTTCGTCCAGTGCCTCGCGTCCGGCGCCGTCGAGGCTGGCGTATGATTTTATATATTTGACATTTTTGTGACAACTGTCAGAAATAAACCGGCGATAGACGGTAATCATCGATTCAATCTGGCAGTTCCCGACGAATACAACATTATGCATGTGCAGTGTACCAACTTCGGCGGCGCTGGATGGCTACGTATAGTCTATGCGGCCGCGGCGCAACGCAGCGGTGGGCTTCGCCGCTTGCGGCTGCCCTGCTTTGGTCAGAATCTTCACCCATATAGGGGTAAACCCGGCCCTAGGCTGCGTCATTTGTGAGGACATCGTCATGCTGGGCATGAAGTTTTTTCGGCAGAGCCCAAAGCTGCGCCGCGCGGCCATCTGGTGTGCTTGCCTGCTGGCGCTGGCGTTCGCCACAGCGCCCGCGTTCGCGGCACCGCCGCCCGAAATCTGGTTCAACCCGCTGAATTCCAACCGCAATCCGTCGGGCAAGGGGCTGCAATATTCCGAGCATGACCTGCCTGCGGTGATGGCGTCCGATGCCGGATGGGCCAACGCCAACGCGCATATCAAGGTGCTCGGCCTGCCCGGCAACGTGGTGTGGAGCTACCCGGACAAAGCCGCGCTGGTGAAGTTCGTCAATTCGCACGCCTGGAAATTCTCGCTCTCGCTCGGCGTGATGTATGTCGGCGACGTCTGTACGGTGCGCTATGAGGGCGTTTCGCTGGACACCGACTATAACCATGAGGCGGTGCATATCATCCAGAACTGGAAGCGGATGGGCGGCAGGCTCGATTATGTTGTGCTGGATGCCCCGCTCTACTACTCGCACTATGATCGCCCCGATTGCAGTCTGTCAGTCGAGGCAATCGCCCAGCGCTCCGCCAATACCATGCGCATGGTGCTGGCCGAATTCCCGGATGTGCAGATCGTCGATGCCGAAGGCCCGGGCCGCACGCCCAACGACGTGTGGCTGGCCGACATGCAGCACTGGATCCGGCAGTTCCAGCGCGCCAGCGGCCACCGCATCGACGCGGTGACGCTGGATTTGCACTGGCGCGACCTGCGGCAAGGCAATTCCTGGCAAGACACCACCAGCCGCGCGGTGCAGACCATGCACCGGCTGGGCATGAAAATCGGCCTGAACATCAACGCCGAGGCCGGGGTGGCGCACCCGCAGACCAATGCGCAGTGGATGGATGCCAACCGCCTGCACATCGATCAGGCGATCAACAGCAATCTGGGCGTGGACTACATCCATTTCGCCCAGTGGCACCATCATGTGGAGTTGAACCTGCCGGAGACCGACCCGATGGCCTATACCTCGCTGGTGAACTATGCGGTGGCGGCCATGGCGGCGGCCGGGATGCGCTGAGGCGGTGCCGCCAGCGCCCAGGCGTTGCGGCAGACGGTGATCCAGCAATCCAGTGACAGGTCATGCGCGTCGTCGCCCGGCGCGAAGCGGTTCATGTGACCTTTCAGCAGGCCCGGCGCCAGCCGCACCACGGTGCCGGGCGGGTTGCCCTCGTCTTCCAGTTCCACCCACAGCAGTGTCGCCGGACCATACAAACGCAGCGCCGCCGCCAGATCACGCGCCTGCGCCTCGGTCATCGGGTGCATGGCGTGGTACACAAACAGCTTGCGGCCTTCAGTCAGGTCTTCGGTCAGCTTGCGGATCAGCAGCGGCAGGCGGCGCACTTCACGCGCCTTCACCGCCTCCGGCTCCATTTCGCCCACGCTGGCCCAGGCGTGGTAGCGAAAGCCGAACGCCTTGTCGAAAATCATGTATTCGCGCCCGCCCGTGCCGAGTTCCACCTCCAGCAGGCCGGCTTGGCCCATCGGCGTGAAGCGGGCGGCCAGCGCCTTCATCAGCGGTGGCAGCGGCGTGCTGGAAAACCGCAGCAGCCCCAGCGGCTCAATGCCGCAGCGGCGCTGCACCAGCCCGAACTCGCAATTCTCGCCAAGACTCTCGAACTGCGCCATCAGTTCGGACAGCGGCAACTGATGCGGGTCGGCGGACATGTCCGCCGGTTGCGGGGCAGGTTCAACAGCTTCGGGTGCAGGGAAGGCAGGAACGGCCACACCGGAATGTGGCAGCGGATCGTAGCCGAACTTCTCCAGAAACGGCGCAAACGTGCGGCACAGTTCCAGTTGCTCGCCGCTCAGGTCACGCTGCCAGCGCCCGATGGACGCCGCCGGGCTGCGGCTGGTGGCGTGGCCGGTGAACAGGGTGGACAGGCTGTCCGGCGTCAGATGCGTCTGTGCGTTCAGGCCCAGGAACGCGTACAGGTCCAGCAGCGTCTTGTCCGGCTGGGTCACCAGATCTTCATAGCGCACGAAATGCACGTCATGGCCTTGCGCGGCCTCGATTTCCAGAAACCGCTGGCCGGAGGAGCGCACGGCGGCCACGGTGCGTTCAAAATCCGTGCCCGCCGAGTTGACGAACGAGCACACCACGTCACGCAAATCGCGCACAAGCACCACTTCGCGAATGCGCCCGAAGATATGCCGCGCCCCCTGCCGAACCTCATGTTCCGGCAGGCTTTTCTCGGCGAAATACAATGGCGACTGCTTGGCCTTGTCCTGCGCGACGGCGGTATAATAGTCCAGAATGATGTCGCGGAACGCGCCGGACAGGCGCTTGGGCATGTCACGCAGGAAGAACTCGTTGAACAGCGCCGGGTTGGCGAAGTGCCGCTTGAAGCCTTCCGCCGTGTACGGGTTAAAGCCGATCTTGTAGCGGTTCTCCACCGCCGTGATCCGGTCGGGCCGCAACGAGGCGTTATGGTCGCCCGCCGCCACCAGCACCCGGTAGGCGTAGGAATAGTAGCACAGCAACTCCACCTCGAACGGCCGCACATCGGCCACCACGATTTGCGGATGCCCGGCCAGAATGCCCATCATCACCGTCGAGCCGGACCGGCCCGAGGTGGACAGCAGGATGGCGTTGGATGGCCGGTAGTCCGCGCCTGCGGCGTCGGAGGCCACCGGTTCCAGCACCGCATGGCCGCGCGGCAGCGTCTTGGCGGCCCCTTCCACGCGCACCTGCACCTCGCACCGGCGGAACGGCGACAATGGCGGGTTGAAAGAATACTGAAAGCCGTGCTTGCCATGCGCCGCCGATGAGGCCTTCGTCAGCCCGTCACGGAAAATATCGGCATGCACGCGAATGCCATCACGCCCGTTCTGGCTGATAACAACATGCACCGACTGGCCCGGCAGGTCCTCATCCGCCGCCCAGCCGGAGATGGAATATCTGGTGATTTCATCAACGTGACCAACTGGCTTCACCGGAAACTCCCTCGATCAGCCTAGCTTGCCAATCCATGCGGCGCGGCGCGCCCTGATAGCCGGTCCGTCCTGCCGGGAAAAGGCCCGGCACCGGCAGCACAAACCACTGGCCGGACGTGGCGCATCACAATCCCGGCAGCCAGGCCTGCCGCCCGGGGGCGGGCAGGGGCGGCGGCAGCGGCGGTTCGGCCTCGCCCATCGCCTCGGCCACCAATTCGGCTTCCTCCAGCAGCAGGTCGTCGCCGCCATGGCTGCGCACGCTCTCCCGCCCCACTTCCAGCAGCACCGGCACCGCCAGCGGAGACACGCGCGACAGCGCCATGTGGGTGATGCGGCCATGCACGCGCGCCAGCATTCCGGCGATGCGCCCCAGATCGGTCAGCCCCCCCGCCGCATCCGCACGGGTGGCGCGCAGCAGGATATGGTCCGGCTGGTGGCGGCGCAGCACCTGATAGATCAGGTCGCTGTTCACCGTGACCTGCCTGCGGGACTTCTCCTGTCCGGGGTGCTGGCGCTCGATCAATCCGGCAATCACCGCCACGTTGCGAAAGGTCCGCCGCAGCATGGAACTGTCGGCCATCCAGGTTTCCAGATCGTCACCCAGCAAATCCTGCTCGAACAGGCGGGCCACGTCGAACGGGGCGCGGGCACTCCATGTGGCCAGCACGTAGTCGGTGGCCACAAACCCCAGCGGCTGGAAGCCGTAGCGTTCCATGCGCCGTGTCAGCAGCATGCCGAGAGTTTGGTGCGCGTTGCGGCCCTCGAAGCAATAGGCCACCA
Organism: uncultured Rhodospirillales bacterium; assembly: GCA_903864895.1. Taxonomy (GTDB): domain Bacteria; phylum Pseudomonadota; class Alphaproteobacteria; order Acetobacterales; family Acetobacteraceae; genus CAIPHQ01. The sequence goes on along the minus strand of CAIPHQ010000007.1, from coordinate 3,699 downwards.
GAAAATGCTTGTCCCCGCGCGGGAAGGTTTCCACCAGCAAATCATGGCGGCCCGGCAGGCGGGAGACGGCTTTCTGCATCGCCAGCCATTCGCGCACCGGCTCCGGAAACGCGGCCCAGGTCTCCGGCGCGCTCAGCATGGCGCGCACCCGGTTGGCCAGATTGGTGGTCAGCGGCATCCGCCCGCCCGCATAGGCGGGCACTTTCGGCTCACCGGTGCCGCCTTCGGCCACTTCCACCACGGTTTCGCGCAGGCGGAGGAATTTCAGCAGGCGGCCCGCAAACATGAACGTGTCACCGGGCACAAGGCCGTTGACGAAATACTCCTCCACCTCACCCAGATTATACCCGCCGCGCCCGGCCAGCCGGACCTTCAGCAGCGGTTCTTCCACAATGGTGCCGATGTTCATGCGGTGCTGGCGGGCGATGCGTTCCGAGACGACATGCACCCGGCCCTCGGAATCGCGGAACAGCTTGCGGTAGCGGTCATAGGCCGCCAGCGCGTAGCCGCCGTTTTCCACGAAGCCCAGCACGCCGTCGAAATCCTCGCGCGGCAGATCGGCATAGGGCGCGGCACGGCGGATTTCGGCGAACAGGTCGTGCGGCAGGAACGGCCCGGCACAGGCCACGCCCAGCACGTGCTGCGCCAGCACATCAAGCCCGCCGGGGCGCGGCGCGTCGCCATCCAGCTCATGCGCCGCCACACCCAGAATGGCCGCCTCGCATTCCAGCACCTCGAACCGGTTCGCAGGCACCAGCACCGCGCGCGAGGCTTCGTCCATGCGGTGATTAGACCGGCCCACCCGTTGCAACAGGCGGCTGACCCCCTTGGGTGCGCCGACCTGCAACACCTGATCCACCCCGCCCCAGTCGATGCCCAGATCGAGCGATGATGTCGCCACCACCGCGCGCAGCTTGCCCGCCGCCATCGCCGCTTCCACGCGCAGGCGCTGCTCCTGCTCCAGGCTGCCGTGATGGATGGCAATCGGCAGCGTCTCGGAATTGAGTTTCCACAGTTCCTGAAACAGCAGTTCGGCCTGCGCGCGGGTGTTGACGAACACGATGGTCATGCCAGCCGCCCGGATGCGCCCCAGAATCGCAGGCGCACTGTTCAGCCCCATATGCCCGGCCCACGGCAGGGGGCCCTCCGGCAGGATCATGTCGATGCGCGGCGGCGCGCCGCCCTGGGTTTCCACCACGGTCACGCCATCCGCCTGCCCGGTCGGCGAGATATAGGCGGCAATGGCACCCCGGTGCGCCACCGTCGCCGACAGCCCCACCCGCCGCGCGCCCGGCGCCAGCACGCCGATCCGCGCCAGACACAGCGCCAGCTGGTCGCCGCGCTTGCTGCCGGCCAGCGCATGCACCTCGTCGATGATGATGGCCGACAGCGTGCCAAAGAACGCCGCTGCCTCGGGCTGGGAGACCAGCACCGCGAGGCTTTCCGGTGTCGTCAGCAGCAGGTTGGGCGGGGCCTCACGCTGCCTGCGCCGCTGCTCGTTGCTGGTGTCACCGGTGCGGGTGGCAATGGTCAGGTCCAGATGCATCTCCGCCGCCGGGCGGGTCAGGTTGCGCGCCACGTCGGCGGCCAGGGCCTTCAGCGGGCTGACATACAGCGTGTGCAGACCGGGACGGGGGCTGGCTTGCAGGTCGATCAGGCTGGGCAGAAACCCGGCCAGCGTCTTGCCGCCGCCGGTGGGCGCGATCAGCAGCACACTCTGCCCGGCGCGCGCGGCGTCCAGCACCTGCAACTGATGCGGCCTTGCCGCCCAGCCCTGGCGGCTGAACCATGACGCGAAAGGTTCTGGCAATGTTCCCATTCGTGCCAAGATAGGCGCAGAACCCGTGGCGGCAAAGCCGGGGTGGCGCTAGGATTATCGGTGGCGGCCGGGAGGCAGGCGATGCAGGACGCGGTGATCAGGGCAGAGCACGTGGACGACGCGGATGAGCGGCTGGCAGGCTGGCTCGACCGGGTGGAACATGGCGAGGAAATCACGTTGACCCGGCAGGGCCGGGTTGTGGCGCGGCTGGTGCCGGCGGACAACGCGGCCACCAAGCTTGACCTGACGGCAATGCAAAGCCTGCTGGCCGCCATGCGGGCGCATCGGGATCGCATGCTGGCGGATGGCCGCCCGGCTTTCACGCTCGATGAGATCCTGGAGATGCGGGATGAAGGGCGGCGGTATTAGTCTTGCCGCAGATCGTCCTTGATGCCTCCGCCGCTCTGGCTTCTGTGCTTCCCGGTGAAGCCCTGAAGGCCACCGCGGACGCTATTATGGACAGGGCCGCGATCAGCGGTGCTGTGGTGCCCCGGATCTGGCCGCTCGAAATCAGCAATGTACTGCTGATCGCCCAACGGCGCGGCAAGATTACAACGGCCGAGTTGGACCGGAAACTCGCGCAATTGCTGGCCATGCCGATTGAAGTCGAGGTGCCGGACCATGCGCCGGACTGGCATCAAGTTGTCAGATTGGCGGATCGTGCCGGCCTGACCGTCTATGACACCACCTATCTGGACCTGGCGATCCGGCGTGGCCTGCCATTGGCTACCCTTGACGCAAGGCTGGCCCGGGCGTCACGGGATGCTGGTGTCGAGACATTGGCGTAGTTGCGGCGGCGCCATGCCCCACCCCGAATCCTGGCTGAAACCCACGCCCTCCGGCCTGTTCTGCGAACCGGGCGGCTTCTACGTCGATCCGGTGCGCGCGGTGGATCGCGCCGTGATCACCCACGCCCATGCCGACCACGCCCGCCCCGGCCATCGCGCCGTGCTGGCCACGCGCGAGACGCTGGCCATCATGCGCACCCGCATGGGCGAGGCTGCGGCCGGGGACAGCCAGCAGGCTTTGGCGTTCGGCCAGCGCCTGCGCATCGCGGATGTGGATGTGTGGCTGCAACCGGCGGGGCATGTGCTGGGCTCGGCACAGGTGGCGATGCAGTGGCAGGGCAGCCGCGTCGTGGTCAGCGGCGACTACAAGCGGGCGCGCGACCCGACCACGCCGGGCTTCGTGCCCATCGGCTGCGACGTATTCGTCACCGAGGCGACGTTCGCGCTGCCGGTGTTCCGCCACCCGAAGCCCGAAGCCGAAATCGCCCGCCTGCTGGACAGCGTGGCGCTGTTCCCCGAGCGGACGCATGTGGTGGGCTGCTACTCGCTGGGCAAATGCCAGCGCCTGATCCTGCTGCTGCGCGAAGCCGGGTGGGACCGGCCGATCTATCTGCACGGCGCGCATCTGCCGGTGTGCCAGACCTATGAGGCGCTCGGCGTGGCGCTGGGCGATCTGCGCCCCGCGACGGTGGCGGACAAGGCGGCGCTGGCCGGGGCCATCGTGCTGGCCCCGCCCTCGGCCATTGCCGACCGCTGGGCGCGCAGACTGGCCGAGCCGGTGGTATGCGCTGCCTCCGGCTGGATGCGGGTGCGCCAGCGCGCCAGGCAGGGCGGGGTGGAATTGCCGCTGGTGATCTCCGACCACGCCGACTGGGATGAGTTGAACACCACACTGGATGACGTGGCCGCGCCCGAAGTGTGGGTAACGCACGGGGCGGAGGACGCGCTGATCCACGCCGCCGGGCTGCGCGGCATCCGGGGCCGGGCGCTGCGGCTGCTGGGCTATGGCGATGAGGAGGCGGCGGCGTGATCGCCTTCGCCAGCCTGCTGGAACGCCTTGTGTTCACGCCGGGCCGCAACGCCAAGGTCGCT
>CAIPHQ010000006.1 GCA_903864895.1 uncultured Rhodospirillales bacterium | reverse complement strand
GCACCAGGCCGACGGCCTTGGCGGCACCCGTGCTGGTCGGGATGGCGGACACGGCGGCGGCACGGGCGCGGTGCAGGTCCTTGTGCAGCGTGTCCACGGTGTTCTGGTCGCCGGTGTACGAATGGATCGTCACCATGTAGCCGCGCAGCACCTTGAAGTTGTCGTGCAGCACCTTCACCACCGGCACAAGGCAGTTGGTGGTGCAGGAGGCGTTGGAGATCACCGTCATGTCCTTGGTCAGCACATGATGGTTGACGCCATAGACGATGGTGGCGTCGGCACCGTCGGCCGGGGCCGAGATCAATACCTTGCGCGCACCGGCCTGAATCAGCGCCGAGGCGCTTTCCTTGCTGGTGAAACGGCCAGTGCATTCCAGCGCCACATCCACGCCCTGGTACGGCACCTTGGTCGGGTCACGCTCGGCCGAGACCTTGATCGGGCCCCAGGTGCGGCCATTGTGGCGGATGGTGATGGCGTCGCCGTTCACCTCAACCTCACCCGGGAAGCGGCCATGCACCGTGTCGTAACGGAACAGGTGGGCGTTGGCTTCCACGCTGCCGAGGTCGTTGATGGCAATCGGCACCACGTCGGTGCGGCCACTTTCGACAATGGCGCGCAGCACCAAGCGGCCAATACGCCCGAACCCGTTGATTGCGACGGTCACAGCCATGATTTCGGTCCTTCGATGGAAATTCGTTCTATCAGGCGCTCATGTGCCCGCGTGCGCGGCAGTACACAAGTACCGCCGCGCACGCATTGACCTGGCGCAAGGGCCGGAAGGCGGTTAGCCGATCGCCTTGCGAACGGCCGCCACGACCGCCTCGGCGGTGATGCCGAATTCGCGGTACACGTCCTCGAACGGGGCGGACGCGCCGAAGCTGTCCAGCCCGATGAACACGCCATCCGGCCCCAGCCAGCGCGCCCAGCCGAAGCTGCACCCGGCTTCGATGCCGATGCGCGGCGCACCGCCCAGAACCCCGGCGCGATAGCTGTCGTCCTGGGCTGTGAACAATTCCCAGCACGGCAGCGACACCACGGCCACATGAATGCCATCGGCCGCCAGCGTATCGCGGGCCGCCATGGCAATGGCGACTTCCGAGCCGGTGGCGATCACGGTGGCCTGACGCGGGCCTTCGGCCTCGGCCAGCACGTAGCCGCCGCGCGCGCTGCGGTTCTCACCGGTATCGGTGCGCAGGGCGGGCAGCGCCTGCCGCGACAGCGCAATCAGGCTCGGCCCATCGGCGCGACGCAGCGCCAGTTCCCAGCACTCGGCGGTTTCCATCGTGTCGCCGGGGCGCAGCATCAGCACGTTCGGCATGGCCCGCAGGCTGGCCAGATGCTCCACCGGCTGATGCGTCGGGCCATCTTCACCAAGGCCGATGCTGTCATGCGTCAGCACATGGATCACCCGCTGGCGCATCAGTGCGGCCAGCCGGATGGCCGGGCGCATGTAGTCGGTGAACACGAAGAACGTGCCGCCATACGGGATGATGCCGCCATGCAGCGCCATGCCGTTCATGGCCGCCGCCATGCCGTGTTCGCGGATGCCGTAATGGATGTAGCGCCCGGCGTAGTTGCCCGGCGTGACACTGCCCATGCCCTTGACCAGCGTCAGGTTCGAGCCGGTCAGGTCCGCAGAACCGCCGATCAGTTCCGGCACGGCGGGTACCAGCGACTCGAGCGCCAGTTGGCTCGCCTGCCGTGAAGCCAGCTTGGGCTTCTTGGCGGCAATGCTGGCGCGCAGCGTGGCCACGGTTTCGTGGAAATTGGCCGGCAATTGGCCGGACATCGCCCGCTCGAACTCGGCCCGCAACGGGTGCCGCGCCAGCCGCTTCAGCCACGCCCGGCGGGGTGAGGCGCCACGCGCACCGGCCGCGTGCCACTGTTCGTACAGGCCTTCCGGCACTTCGAACGGCGCGTAATTCCAGCCCAAAGCCGCCTTGGCCGCCTGCGCTTCGGCAGCCCCCAGCGGGGAGCCATGCGACTGCGCGGTGCCCGCCTTGGTGGGTGCCGAGAAGCCGATGATGGTGCGGCAGGCGATCAGCGTGGGCTTCTTGGAGCGCATCGCCATCGACAGCGCCGCAGCCACCTGCGCCGGGTCGTGGCCATCCACGCGCTTCACCGCCCACCCAGCCGCGGCGAACCGCTTCATCTGGTCTTCGGAGGTGGACAGCGCGGTGTCACCGTCGATGGAGATGTGGTTGTCGTCCCACAGCACCGTCAGCTTTTCCAGCTTCAGATGCCCGGCCAGCCCGATGGCTTCGTGGCTGATGCCTTCCATCAGGCAGCCATCGCCCGCGATCACCCAGGTGCGATGATCGACCAGCGACTTGCCGAAGCGCGCGGCCATGATGCGTTCGGCCAGCGCCATGCCGACCGCCGTGGCAATGCCCTGCCCCAACGGGCCGGTCGTGGTCTCGATGCCCGGATGCTCGCCGAACTCCGGATGGCCGGCGCAGACCGAGTGCAACTGGCGGAAGTTCTTCAGGTCCTCGATGCCCATGCCGGCATGGCCGGTCAGATGCAGCAGCGCATACAGCAGCATCGAGCCATGCCCGGCGGACAGCACAAAGCGGTCGCGGTCCGGCCAGCGCGGGTCGGCGGCATCGAACTTGTGAAACCGCGTCCACAGTGTGGTGGCCGTGTCGGCCATGCCCATCGGCATACCGGGATGGCCGGACTTGGCCTTCTCGACCGCATCAATGGCCAGCGCACGAATCGCGTCCGCCATGCGGCG
>CAIPHQ010000005.1 GCA_903864895.1 uncultured Rhodospirillales bacterium | reverse complement strand
CCTTTACGTCGACCACTATGGCCGAATGTCTGTGGGCGGTGCGCTGACCGTGATGGATGGCGGATGGATCGATGACTACGGTGGGCCGGGCCCCGATCTGCAGATCACAGCGACGCTTGTGCTCGGCCAGGATAGCAATGCCGGGCCGGACAGCAGCGGAACGCTGACGATCGGCAACGATTGGGTGCCGGCGGGTGGTTTGTCGCTGTTCGATGGTTCGCTGGTCACGCTGGACCCTTACAGTTCGCTCATTCTGGGCGCCGGAACAGGCATCAACGGTGCCGTTGTGGCCGCCAGCGGCAGCACGCTGACCGCCGATTTCGGGACCGTTGCGGCCGATCTCGCCGGCGCGGGTGCGTTGGCGCTGCGGCCACCGCCGCTGCCGGGCAGCGGATCGACGCAGGGTGTGTTGACCATCACCGGCAATGTTTCGCTGTCCAGCAGCATCGATATTCCGGCCCTGACCAAGCTGGCGGTGGGCGGACAGTTGAGCGGCGGCAGCGCCACGGTGGAAGCGGGCGGCGCGCTGACGGCTGGCACGCTGGCGGAAAACATCGCTCTGAACGGCACGGCCAGCTTTTCAGCGGTGTCCGGCGCGCCAACAATCACGTTCGGCTCTGGTGCCGCCATGCTGTCGCTGGGCCAGTCCGGCACTCTCGCGCTGACGCTCGATGGGCTGCAAGACGGCGACCGCATCGACTTTACCGCCGTCGCGCCCAACGGTACGGCGGTCGAGTCCGGCGGCAGTCTGGTGCTGGCCGGCGTCAGCGCCGCGCTGACCAACCCGCAAACCGGCCTGCATTTTGCCGTGGCGCCCGACGGGCACGGCGGCGCGATGGTCACTGCGAGCGCACCCTGTTTCGTGGCCGGCACCCGAATTCTCACCGAACACGGCCCGATTGCGGTGGAGGATGTGCGGCCCGGCGATAATGTGCGCACTGCCTCCGGCCGCCTCGCGCCGGTGGTCTGGACCGGCAGCACGCGCATCGGCCTTGCCCGCCACAGACAGCCATGGCGCGCCGCCCCGGTGCGTGTGGCGGCGGGCGCCATCGGCCCCGGCGTGCCCGCACGCGACCTGTTCCTGTCGCCGGATCACGCATTGTTTGTGGACGGCGCGCTGGTGCCTGTGTGGCAACTCGCCAACGGCAGCAGCATCGCCCGCTGCGATGGCTGGCCGCAGGTGCGCTACGTGCATCTCGAACTCGACCGCCACGGCATCGTGCTGGCGGAAGATTGTCCGTGCGAGAGCTACCTCGACACCGGCAATCGCGGCCTGCTCGATGCTGCGGGCGGCCCGCGCCCGCTGTATCCGGACCTCGACGCCCCGCCCGGCCCGGCGGCGCTGCGTATCTGGGCCGAACGTGGCGCGGCCCCGCTGTTGCTGGGCCAGCAGGCCACAGCGCCGCTGCGCCAGCGCTTGCTGGACCGCGCGGCGGCGCTGGGGGCGCGCCACACCGATGATCCGGCGTTGACCGTGCGCGTGCGCGGCGCGGTGGTTGCCACAAGCCGTGTCGCGGCGCAGGTCTGGCAAGCGCAATTGCCCGCCAATACTGCCACGCTGCGGCTGCAATCGCGCAGTTTCGTGCCCGCCGAGATGCACCCCGGCAGCGGCGACACCCGGCGCCTCGGCATTGCGGTCAGCACCGTGCTGATCGGCGGATGGCCGCTGGCCGGCGATGCCTTCACCGATGGCTGGCACGCGCCCGACCATACCGGCTGGCGCTGGAGCAACGGCGATGCCGGGCTGCGCCTGCCACAGGGTGTGCGCGTGCCGAAGCTGGAAATCCGCACCGCCGTGGCCGCGCAGTATTGGGACGATTCCGCCCGTCCGCAGCCTATGCCGTCCGCCGCCGCAGGCCCCAGATCGTGGCAATGATGTCGGCGACTGCCTGGAACAGTTCGCGCGGGATTTCCGCGTCCAGCTCCACCGGGTACAGTGCGCGGGCCAGCGGCGGGTTGGCGACCAGCGGCACCCGGTTGTCGCGCGCAATCTCACGAATACGTGCCGCCATCGCGTCCACCCCCTTGGCCACTACGCGCGGCGCGGCCTGCGCGTTGCGGTCATAGGCCAGCGCCACCGCGTAATGCGTCGGGTTGGTGATGACCACGGTGGCTTTCGGCACCGCCTGCAACATCCGCCGCCGCGCCCGCTGCATCCGCACGCGCTTCTGGCGGTTTTTCACATGCGGGTCGCCCTCGCTTTCCTTCAGTTCCTCGCGCACCTGCTCGCGCGTCATGCGCAGCCCGGCGGCATGGGCGGCGCGGGTGCGCATCACGTCGAACGCGGTAATGGCGGCCTGCGCGCCCAGCAGTGCGATGGCCACGCGCAGCACTTCGCGCGTGGTGCGGTCCAGCAACGTCAGCGGGTCCCAGTGCAAGGCACCCGGCAGCAGCCGCGCCGAATCACCAAGCACCGACCAGATCACCGCCCCGGCGGCCCCCAGTTTCAGCAGCGATTTGCCGAGTTCCACCAACGCATTCATCGAGGCGATGCGCGCCAGCCCGTGCGCGGGTGACAGCCGCGCCGGGTTGGGCATCAGCGCGGCGGTGTTCAGCATGCCGCCGGTCTGCAACAGCACCGCAGCGGCGGCCGCCACAATCGCCGCGCCGAGGAACGGCAGCACCGCCCGCACCGTGGCCAGCCCGGCAAAGCGCAGCGCCACCAGCGGATCATCCGTCACGCTCATCGCCAGCAATGCCGCCAACTGGTGGCTGAGTGCGGCGGCCATTTGCGAGCCTTGCACCGACAGCATCACCGCCGGCACCGCCAGCACCGCCAGCACCGGCGCCTCGCGGGAGACTGCGGCGGACCCCGACTGCCGCGCCTTCTGCAACTGGCGTGGTGTGGCGGCCTCTGTGCGATCCTCGCCGTCTTCCCCGGCCATGCGGCGCTACAGTCCCGGCAGCGCGCCCAGCGCCGCCCCGGCTGCGTCCTGCCACACCTGCAGCAAGGCGGCGGCCAGCAGCCCCAGCAGCGCCAGACCACCCAGCAACTGCGCCGGGGCGGCCAGAAAGAATACCTGCAACTGCGGCACCAGCCGCGAGACGAGGGCCAGCGCGATGTTCCACACAATCGCCGCCAGCACGAACGGGGCTGCCAGCCGCAGCGCCAGCGCAAACATCGCCGCCAGCCCCGCCACCACCGCCTGCGCCGTATCCCCCTGCGGCAGCAGCGACCCCGCCGGGATCACCCGGTAACTCCCCGCCAGCGCGGTCAGCGGCAGCGCGTGCAGCCCGGTGGTCAGCATCAGCACGGTGCCCGCCAGCCCGAACAGCCGCCCCAGTGCGGTGCCCTGACCGCCCTGACCGGGGTCGGGCTGCAACACGCTGCTCTGCCCCGTCAGCGTGGCGATGAACTGCCCGGCCAGCGGCAGCGCCAGCAGCACCAGCCGCGCCAGCCAGCCCAGAAACAGCCCGGTGGCGATTTCCGCGCCCAGCATCGCCATGTCCTGCCACACGTCCGGCGGGGCAGCGGGCAAGCCGTTTTGCAGCGGCGGCAGCAAGGCCAGCGTCAGTGTCAGCGCGAACCCGGCGCGCGGCAGCATCGGCACCTCCGCCTCGCCCACACCGGGCAGCAACATGCAGGCGCATCCGGCGCGGCACAGCACCAGCACGAAGCCGAACGCCCACGCGGGCAGTTGCGCCAACAGGGCGGCCTCATCGGTCATGACCCGCCGATCGCCACCAGGCGGTCGAAGATCATGCGCGCGAAATCGGTCAGCGTGGTCTGCATGAACGGCCCCAGCACCACCAAAGCACCGACGATGGCGGCGACTTTCGGCACGAAGGCCAGGGTCTGTTCGTTGATCTGCGTGATCACCTGCACCAGCGACATCACGATGCCCACGGCCAGTGCCGCTGCCAGCGGCGGGCCGCCGAGTTTCAGCACCACGGTGATCGTCTCACGCAAGACCGCGCCGGTTTCGCCTTCGTTCATGCGCCTGCCTTCAGATCGGCATTTTCAGAATGTCCTGATAGGCCTGCACCACGCGGTCGCGGATGGCGGTGGTGGTCTGCAACGCCAGTTCGGCGCGTGACACCGCCTGCACCACGTCCGTCAGGTTGCCGCCGCCGCTGAGCGCCTGCGCCGCTTGCACTTCAGCGTGCTGCCCCGCCTGAACCGCACCTTCCGCGGCACGCTGCAACAGGCTGCCGAAATCCTCCAGCGCCCCCGCCGCCGGGCCGGAGGCCACGTCGCGATAGGCGCGCGCGGCGGCCTGTGGCGAGACGCCCTGTGGTGTCACCACCAGGGCCGGTGCGGTGCTGCCGAAAATGCCGTTGGGTGAGGTCATGCGCTACTTCAGCAATTCCAGGGTGCGTTCCATCATGCCGCGCGTGGACTGCATCACCGCCAGATTGGCGTTGTAGCCACGCTCGGCCTCACGCATGTCCATCAGTTCCACGAAACTGTTGATGTTCGGTGTTTTCACGTAGCCGCTGGCGTCTGCCGCCGGGTGCGACGGGTCGTAGCGCAGCGGGAACGCGCTGGCGTCACTGCCGATCTTGCCCACGCGCACCATGTCCACGCCCGCCGCACGGTCCAGCGCATTGGTGAAGGTCACGGTCTTGCGCCGGTACGGATTGGCCCCCGGCGCGCTGCCGGTGCTGTCCTGATTGGCCACGTTCTCGGCCACCACGCGCAGGCGTGTGCTCTGCGCGCTCATGCCCGCCGAGGAAATGCCCAGAACGCTGTTCAGATCAACGCGGCCCATGACGCTATTTCCCCAGCGCAATGCGGAACATGCCAAGGTATTTGCGCGTCATCCCGGTGGCGAATTCGTGCGCCATGTCTGTGTCGGCCACCTTGGCGAGTTCCTTGTCCAGAGCCACGGTATTGCCGTCCGGCGACCGCTCGCCCGGTACGTCTTTTGCCTTTGCGGTGGCCGCCGGTTTGCCGCTGAAATGCCCCGGCGCGGTGGCGGCCAGCGGAATGCCCGGGGCGGTCAGCATCGCGGCGAAGGGTGCCACATCGCGGGCGCGGAACCCGGCGGTGTCGGCATTGGCGATGTTCTGCGCCAGCACCGCCTGCCGCGCCGCCACCCAGCCCAAACGCTTGTCCGCCAGCGCGAACAGCGGAATTTGCGAGACATCCATGCCCAACGACCTTCTGCCGCTGCGCCCAGCATCGCGGCGGCGCGTCACCAGCGGGTTAACGGCGCGCGAAACTCATAAAGTCTCAACCTTCGTGGCCGCAGATACCTGGGTATGCAAATGCCCCTCTCACGCGAAGCAATCGCCACCCTGTTTGTCTGGGGTGCAGCGCTTTTGCTGGCACTGCTGCCCGCGCATGCGCTGGCGCAATCGCTGGCCATTGATCTCGGCAACACCGGGCCCGGGGCCACTTCGCGCATCGTGCAACTCACCGCGCTGATCACGGTGCTGTCGCTGGCGCCCAGCCTGATGGTTATGATGACGGCGTTCACCCGCATCGTCATCGTGCTGTCGCTGCTGCGCAGTGCGCTGGGCACGCAAGGTGCGCCGCCCAACATGGTGATCATCGGGCTGGCGCTGTTCCTGACCTATTTCGTCATGCAGCCGGTGCTGGATCAGGCGTGGACGCAGGGCTTGCTGCCGATGACACAGGGCCGCGTGGCAGATCTGGAAGGGCTGAAACTGGCGGCCCAGCCGTTCCACGCCTTTCTGGTCAAGTCGGTGCGGCCGGACGACCTGCGCTTGTTTCTCGATCTGGCGCATCTGCCCGAGGGGGCCGCGCCCGAGGAGGCACCGTGGCGCGCGCTGATGCCTGCCTTCATGGTCGGCGAACTGCGCCGCGCGTTCGAAATGGGGTTTCTGCTGTATCTGCCGTTTCTGGTCATCGACATGGTGGTGGCCAGCGTGCTGATGGGGCTGGGCATGATGATGCTGCCGCCCAACGTGGTCTCGCTGCCGTTCAAGCTGATCTTCTTCGTGCTGGTCGATGGCTGGCGGCTGGTGGCAGGCAGTCTGGTGAAAAGCTTCGCGCCGTTCTGAGGCGGCTTGCACGCAGCGCCCCGCCCCGGCAGGCTTGCCGGGAAGGGGAGTGCGTGGATGAAAGCCGTTGTCGTGATGCAGCCCGGCGGGCTGGAACAGTTGCAGGTTGCCGAAATGCCAGCACCCGAGCCGGGGCCGGGCGGCGTGGTGATCGACGTGGCCTATTGCGGCCTGAACTGGGCCGACCGGATGATCCGGCTGGGCACCTATCCGCACCCGTTCAAATACCCGGTGATTCCGGGTCTGGAAGTCTCCGGCGTGGTGCGGTCGGTGGGCGCGGGCGTCACGCGCGTCAAGCCCGGCGACCGTGTCGCCGGGTTTCATGAAAAGGGCGGCGGTTACGCCGAGCAATGCCGGGTGGATCAGGACTGGGTGATTCCGGTGCCGGACTGGATGGATTTTCAGACGGCGGCGGCGTTTCCGGTGCAGGCGCTGACGGCGTGGCACATGCTGCACACGGTCGGCCACCTGAAGCCCGGCCAATGGGTGCTCATCCACGCCATCGGCGGCGGCGTGGGTTTGAACTGTACGCAGCTGGCGGTGCACGCGGGCGCGCATGTGCTGGGTACAGTCGGCACGCCGGGCAAGCAGGCGCTGCCGCTGCAGTACGGGGCGGCACAGGTGTTGCTGAACGGCAGCGAGGATTTCGTTGCCGCCGCACTGGCGCACACCGGCGGGCGTGGCGTGGATTTGCTGATCGACTCGCTGGGCGCTGCCACGCTGGACCGCAGTTTCGACGCGGTGCGCAAACTCGGCCACATCATCAGCATCGGTGAGGCGGAGGGCCTGCCGTACCAGAACATCCGCGAACGCCTGCTGCCGCGCTCGCAAACCTTTACCCGCCTGCATGTCGGCCATATCGACCCCAAGGGGCAGGATTGGGCGGACGGCTTGGCCGATGTGATGGCCGGGCTGCACGGGGGCTGGCTGAATGTGCCGGTGCAGAAAGTCTACAGGCTGGATCAGGCGGCCGAGATGCACGCCCACATCGAATCACGCCAACTCAGCGGCAAATTGCTGCTGGAAGTGCTCGGCGGCTAACGCGGGTCCGGGGGCGCCCGCCCCCGGCGGGGTCGCGGGGCAGCGCCCCGCGCCTTTGCTTAACCCGGCAGATGCCTGGCGATATACGGCGGCAACTGAAACGCCGACACATGCACCTCCGGCGTCCAATACTGCGTGCTGCCGGTAATGCCCGCCGCATCGGCGCGCGCGGCGATGGTGGCCGCGCCGTGCCTGGACAGTCCGTCCTGCTTGGCGGCAAAGCCCAGCGTCATGAAGCCGCCCACATAGGTCGGCACGGCGGCCACATATGCGCCGACATGCGGGAAGAACTTGTTGCGGCGGATGCTGGTGTCACGCAACTCATCGGCCTGCATGAACGGCACGCCGCACTGGTTCACGATCAGCCCGCCGGCCGACAGGATGCGCGCGGAGTTGGCATAGAACTCGTCGGTGAACAGCACTTCGCCCACGCCGATCGGGTCGGTGGAATCAACGATGATCACGTCAAAGCTGCCATCCGGCGCGGTGCGCACATAGTCGATGCCGTCGCCCACGATCACGTCGGCGCGCTTGTCGTTCCAGGCATCGCCGGAAATGTTGGGCAGGAATTCGCGGGCCAGGCGGATGACCTCGCCGTCGATTTCCACCATCACCGCGCGTTCCACGGTGCTGTGCTGCAACACGCGGCGCAGCACGCCGCCGTCGCCCGCGCCGATGATCAGCACGCGCCTGGCGGCACCATGCGCCAGCAGCGGCACATGCGTCAGCATTTCCTGATAGACGAATTCATCACCTTCAGTGATCTGCACCACGCCATCCAGCAGCATCACGCGGCCATGCAGGTGGCTTTCGAAGATCATGATGTCCTGAAAGGCGCTTTGCACGCGGGCAAGTTCCCGCTTCACCAGAAAGCGCTGGCCCCATTCGGCGTACAGCGTTTCGTTGACCCACGAATCGGTTGCCATGTTGTCCTCGCTAGATGAAGTGCCGTACGCAGAACGGGCCGGACGATCATGTCCGGCCCGCCGCATACCCAGCCGAAGCTGGCCTAGAAGACCCGGCCGCGCCGATGCTCGACGAGGTCGATGCGTTGCGGCGCGAACGCGCGGCGCAGCACGGCGATGGTCATATGCGGATCGCACGCGCCGCACATGAACACATCGACGGCCGCGAAATCGCGTTCCGGCCACGTGTGGATCGAGATATGGCTTTCCGCCAGAACAACCACGCCCGACACGCCGCCGTTGGGCGAGAAGTGGTGGAAATGGCTGTGCAGAATGGTGGCCCCCGCCGTCACCGCCGCTTCGCGAAGATGCGAATCGATGTGTGCCGGATCGCCGAGGTTGCTGGCACCCCAAAGATCAACGAGCAAATGCATGCCCGCGAACTTCATGCCGTCACGCTCGACGAAATAGTCCTTTTGGTCCTCCGCGGCCTCGCCGAGCAGGTTTTCGATCGTCTGGTTCTCGCTCGGGAAATCCGAGACCATCCCCAGTGGCGTGAGTGCGTTCATCGCGTACCCCTTCCAACCAGTAGACAGCCTGTTGGACGCGGAGTGCGTCCCCTAGGGCCAAGGCGGGGGAACATAGGGTAAAGGGGGGGGGGTGCAAGTGAAATTGGACCCCGTGGGGACAGTTTCTTGCAATGCCGGGGTGCACTGTGCGGGCCCTGCAACAGTGCAGGCCGGCCATGTCATGGCGGTGCCTTCCGGTCCGGCTGCGTTCCAAGCCCCGCAGCGGCAATTCGGGCCAGCGCCGCCTCCTGTGCCGAGCGCGGCAAATCGGTGGCGTTGCTGACCGGCGCTTGCGTCAACAGCCGCAGCGTGCCGGCGGATTTGCCCGATGGCAGCCGCGGCAGCATGTGCTCGCGCAGGCTGGCGAGCAGTGCTTCGTCTCCGGCTTGCGCGGCGGCGGCGGCAAGCCGCAGCACCAGCCGCGAGTGGTTTTCACTGAGCGGGCCGCTTGCGGGCAGACTGCGTGCGGCAAGATCCTGCAACGCGGCGGCCGCTGCCGGCCAGTCTTTCGCGGTCTCCAGCAATCCGGCGCGCGCCTCTGCGGCGCCGGTGGAATTGATCGTGGTGAGCGCGGCGAGGGCCGCCGGCAGATTGCCGCGCGCGGCGGTGGCGCGGGCGAAGCTGATGGTGCGGCGCTGCTCCAGCCCCTCCGGCAGTGTCTCGGCGGTCGAGGCGGACAGCGCTTCCAGAGCGGCGGTGGCGTCCCCCTGATCCAGCCGCAGTTCGGCCAGCCGTGCGCCCACTTCGGCACGGGCCGGGCCGGGTGCGGTAGAGGCCATCAGCTTCTCCAGCACCGGCATGGCGCGGCGCGGCAGGTCCAGCGCCGCCAACCGCCCTGCCAGCCGCGCGGCAAGGTCGCGCCCGGGCTCACCGGGCGGCAGCAGGTCGGGGTTCTCCTCCAGCAACGCCACCAGTTCCATCGGCGGCAAGCCCCCGGCCGCGTCCTGCGCCAGGGCCTGCGCGAACACGGCGGCCATGCGGGCGCGGATATCGGCGCGGGTGGCAGGTGCTGCCAGCGCCATCTCGGTCTCGGCGGTTTCGCGAAGCAGGCTCAGCGCCGCGCGCCAGTTGCCGGACACAGTGCGCAACTCCGCCACCCGCAGCCGCAACGCCAGTTCCCGCTGATCGCCACGCCACGCGAAGATCAGCCGGTCCAGCGCATCCGCCGCCTGTGCCGTGGTGAACAGCCCGGTGCGCAGCCGAAGCTCTGCCGCCCGCTGCGCCGCGCACATGTGCATCTGCCGGTCCGGCGACTGCGCCAGCCGGTCCAGCACCGTCAGTGCTGCCGCATCCCGGCCCTGCGCCTCATCCAGCAGGGCGCGGGCGAAATCCAGCCCGGTGTCGTTCTTGCGGGACTCCAGCAAGCGCTGCGCCGCTGCAGGCTCACCGCCCAGCACCATCGTTTCTGCTGCCACGGGCAGCAGTTTTTGCTGCAAGGCTGCTGGATAGGACAGCACCAGCGGCAGCGTGGCGGCAAACACCACCGCTGCGTCGGGTGCGCCATCGTGCTGCGACGCCCGGCGCAGGGCCCGCCACAGCGCAATCTCATCGGTGCTGCGCACGCGCGGATCATCCAGCGCACCCGCCTCGCCGCCGCGCCCGGCCAGCAGCGCCGCCACCGCGTCCAGCGCCGCCACCTCCGGCGAGTCGACGGCGCTGGCGTCATCGGCGCGTATGAGTGTGGTGAGCGCCTGCGCTTCGGCCGCCAGCCCGAGGCTGAGTTGCGCTTGCGCGGCTGCCAGCCGTGCGGGCGTGCGGGCCTGCGCCGGGGCCGCCGATGCCGAGCGTGTGGCGGCCTGCAGGCGGCGTTGCAGCGCGCCTTGCACCAGACCCGGAAAATCCCAGCTGCGGGTCAGGTGTGCCGCCCCGGCGGAGGCCAGTGCCGCTGCATCGGGCGGGTCCAGCGCCAGCACTCCGGCAGCGCCATCTTGCAGCACAAAGCCCGGCGCCGTGGCGCGCAGCACCAGCGCGTCGGAATGCGGCTCCACCGCCACGCCCTGCATCGTGGCCAGCACCGTGAAGCCCGGGGTGCGCCGCCCCACCGGCATGCGCTGACCGGGCGTGGTCTGCGTGCCCACCAGCACGGCGCCGCCCGTGTCCGCGTCCGGCACGGCCACGACCCGGCCGGCGGCAGCGGCGGCAAACACAATGCGGTCCGTGCCGATGTCTGGCCGGATCGGCGCAAGCTCAACACCGGGCGAGTCCGGCTGCGGCACGATCCGCCAGCACGTCTCGCTGCGGCGCAACTGCACCGAGGCCGGGGCGGGCAGCGGCATGTGCAGGACGGTCGCAGCGGGCAGCAGATGGATGCGCGCGCCGGTGAAGGCCACCATGCCCTGCAACGGCGCCAGATCAACCGGGCGGCGCTCGTCGAACACCACCAGAACGTCATCGCGGCGCCGGAAGGCGGCGGCACCGGTGCCGGGCGCGAAGGGCAGGCAGGCGGCATCCCCCTCCGCCGCAGCCCCCAGTGCCACCGGGGCGGCAGGTTCGCCGGGCCCTGCCGCCTGTGCCGCCGCCTGTGCCGCCGGTGGTGGGGCGGGCCGTTCGGCGGGTGGCGGAGGCGCGGTACTGGCCGGCGTTGCAGGAGGGGGAGGCTGGGACGGTGGTGGCGGGACGGGCGTGGCGGGTGGTGGCTGCGGCCGGGGCCGGGGCGGCGGGCCAGACCACAGGCGCTGGGGCGGGGCCTCGGGGGCTGCCGCTGCGTCCAGCACGTCGATCACCAGCTTGCCCGGGGTGGGTACGCTGCGCCACGGCACGCCCGGCCGCAGCGCCAGCCGCAATTGTCCCGGTTGCACCGCAATGGACGACAGGTTGCGCAAGGTGGCATCCCCCGGTTGCACCTGTACGCCGTGCAGTTGCACCACAACCGCACCCGGTTCCCCGTGCGCCTCGGCGCTGGCCTGCGGCGGCAGGTCGAGCACGAGGCGGCCATAGCCGTCGTGCTCACCGGTGCGCAGTGTGACCGTGGGGTCCGCCGCCTGCGCCGCCGTCATCAGCAACAACGGCAGCAGCAGGGCGGCGGCGCGGCGGAACATGACGGTCAGTCGAAACTGGCCAGCAGCTTGTCGATGCCGGTCTGGTCCATCGCATTGGCGGGCAGTTGCGGGCCGTGCAGCGGCGGGTGGCCGTGCGGGGCGGCGCGGTCCAGCGTGAGCGGTGCGGCGCGCGGTGGCGGGGCACCGTCCTCGGCGCCGCCGAACGCCGAGACGATGTGGGCCACCTTGGCGTCGATGGTTTTCAGCGTGGCCACAATCTTGCTGATGCGCTGCCCGGTGATGTCCTGAAAGCTGCACGCCTCGTAGATTTTGGTGGTGGCATCCTGCAGCGCCGCCGCCGGTTCGCCGAGCAACCCGCCCGCCACCCGGTCCAGCGTTTCGCACACCTCCAGAATACTGTCGGTGGCCCCCGCCGTGTGCGCCACGATGGCGTCGAGTTCGTCGGTGGCGGACGGGATGTGGCTCGCCGTGATGTCGTCCACCTGCAACGCCGCGATTTCGGCCCGCGCGGTGGAGATGACGCGGCCCAGATCCTCGATTTCTGCCAGCAGCCCGGTTTCGCGCGCCGAGAGGTCGCCGCGCATGGTCAGCAGTACCTCACGCACCACCTCGGCCACCATTTCGGGGTCGGATGCGGGATAGCGGGTGCGCAGCGCTGCCAGCTTGCCGGACAGCCGTGTGTCAGTCTTGGTTGCCATCTCAAGCATGTCCCAGCACCTTTTCGATCTTTTCGCGCAGCGTCTCGGCGTTGAACGGCTTGACGATGTAGTTGGACACACCGGCCTGCTTGGCGGCGACCACGTTTTCCACCTTGCTTTCGGCAGTGATCATGATGAAGGGCATGGCTTTCAGCCGCCCGTCGGCGCGCACCTCCTGCAGCAGTTGCAGCCCGGTCATCGGCTGCATGTTCCAGTCGCTGATCACCAGCCCGTAGCTGCCGCTGCGCAGCTTGGCCAGCGCCTCGGCCCCGTCGGTGGCTTCATCGACGTTCTGAAACTCGATCTGCTTGAGCAGGTTGCGGATGATCCGCAGCATCGTCTTGTAGTCATCGACGATCAGCACGTTCATTGATTTGTCGATGGTCATGGCACTCCTTTCGCGGCGCTCGGCGCGCCGTGCGGGGTCAGCTTCCGGCGGCCGTTTTGGCCGGATTGGCGGCAGTGGGTTGCGGTGCGGGTGGAGGGGCGGGTGGAGGGGCGGGCGGCGGTGCGGGCGGCGGTGCGGGCGGCACCGTGTTCGCCTTGGCGCGCATCTGCGCCAGTTCGGTGGTGGCGGTGCGGGCGCGGTCGGGCAGCATGGCGGCAAAGATCGCCGCCGCCTTGGCCTCCTTCATGCGGTCCAGAACGG
This sequence comes from uncultured Rhodospirillales bacterium, assembly GCA_903864895.1. Taxonomy (GTDB): domain Bacteria; phylum Pseudomonadota; class Alphaproteobacteria; order Acetobacterales; family Acetobacteraceae; genus CAIPHQ01. The sequence continues at coordinate 9,365 of CAIPHQ010000005.1, read as the reverse complement.
GTAGCAACACGGCGGGATCCAGATCGTTGAAGATGGCAGCGGCATCTTTCGGCTTCATCGTCTCATACAGCCGCACCAGCCCGCGCCAGCTTGCCTCATCCCGCTCGCGCCGCGCGGCCTCCAGACCTTCCAGACGCTTCTGCAAGCCGTTGAGTTCATCGAGCCGCGCCGTCAGCCGCGCTTGCGCCGCATTCAGCACCGACTCACGCGACACGATTGCGGCCTCGCGGGCATCCAGTTCACCGCGCCGCTTGCGCAGATCGAGCAACAGCGCACGCTCGCTCTCGCTGACCGGCGGTTCGGCTGGCACAGCTGGCGCGGCAACCGGCGCGGGCGTTGCCGGCGGGACGGGAGTGGGAGGAGCGGCCGGTTTTGCCGCTGGCGAGTGCGCCGGTTCCGGCTCGGCGGCCAGTGCCGTGCCGGAACTGGCAGCAGGAAACGCGGCGCGGGTGACGCCGGCTGTGCGCAGCACCAGCACGGCCACCAGAGCCGCAATGGTCACGGGCAGCAGGCGCGGCATGGCGAGCGGCCGTTTCATGTCAGCGCGCCAGCCGCAGGGCTTTGAACAGGTCGCGCTCGGCCTGGCTGCGCAGGCGCGATGGCGGCGCATCGGCGTCCGGGTCCGGGCCTGGCTCCGGCCCCGCCAACGCAAACTGGCGCGCAGGCGTAGGGGCCGGGGCAAGCCCGCGCGCCTCGCGCACCAGCGTATCCAGCCGGTCGGCCAACCGTCCGCCGCGTTCGCTGAGGAAGCTCAGATCATCCTTCAAGGCTGCGGCGGTGTCGATCTGCCGGGCGATCTGCCGTCCTGCGCCGTCGGCGGCGGTACGCAGCCGTTCGATGCCCTGCTCGGCCTGCCGTGTGCTGGTGTTGAAGCCGCTGACCAATTCTTCCAGCGCGGCACGGTCGCGCTTCAGCACGCCCAGCGCACGTTCCAGCCGCACCGACTGGAACAGCGTGGCACCCAGCAGAACCATCAGGACAAGGTCAAACGCAAGTTGCATGGCGTGTCACTCCCCCGCCCGCTGCGCCGCGCGCTCGATGCGCACCGCCACGCGATTCTTGCGTTTGCCCACCTTGGCGCTGAACAGCGCGGTGCTGCCGCAGCGCACCTGCACATCGGCCCCCGGCGCGCAGCCCAGCACGATGCGGCTGCCGGGGCGCAGCGCCATCACCTCACCCAGCGGCATCACCTGCTCGTCCAGTACCACCGACAGGTCCACGTCGGTGTTCCACAATTCCTCGGCCAGATGGGTTTCCCAGATGGAATCGCGGCCGAACTTCTCGCCCATGAATTGCTGCAACAGCAATTCACGCACCGGCTCCAGCGTGGCGTAGGGCAGCAGCAGTTCCAGCCGCCCGCCGCGATCTTCCATGTCAATCCGCAGCCGCGCCAGCACGGCGGCGTTGGACAGGCGCGAGATGGTGGCGAAGCGCGGGTTCACTTCCAGCCGCTCGAACCGGAACGTCACCGGGCAGAGCGGGTTGAAACTCGCGGTCAGGTCGGCCAGCACCACATGAATCAGCCGCTCCACCAGCGTGCGTTCGATGGTGGTGTAGGGGCGGCCTTCAATGCGCATCGCCGCCGTGCCGCGCCGCCCGCCCAGCAGCACATCGACAATCGAGTAGATCATCGCGCTGTCCACCACCAGCAGGCCATAATTGTCCCACTCCTCGGCCTTGAACACGGCCAGCATGGCGGGCAGCGGGATGGAATTCAGATAGTCGCCGAAGCGCAGTGACAGAATGTTGTCGATGCCGACTTCAACGTTGTCGCTGGTGAAGTTGCGCAGGCTGGTGGACATGATCCGTACCAGCCGGTCGAACACAATCTCCAGCATCGGCAGGCGTTCATAGCTCACCAGCCCGGAACTGATGATGCGCTGCATGCCGGTGCGGTTTTCCGACCCCGCCGGGCCGCCATCAAAGCCCAGCAGGCTGTCGATTTCCGCCTGATTCAGCACGCGCGCCGGTTGCGCCGGGGTGGCCATGCCGGCGCCCTGCGCGTCCCCGGCATCGGTCTCGGCCCCCCATGCGGCGGCGAGGTCTTCGCCGGACTCTGCGCCGCTCATTGAATCAGCAACTCGGTGAACAGCACATCCAGAATATGCGCGGGCGCGGCGGCGATGTTGCCGCGCGCGATCAGTTCCTCGCGCAGCCGCCATGTGCCGGCACTGCCGCGCAATTCCTCGGGCCGCATTTCCCGCAGATAGGTCTGGAACAGATCCAGCAGGCGCGGCATCGCCACTTCCACCGCGTGCTGGTCTTCGGGCTTTTCCACCTCCAGACGCGCATGCACTTTCACAAAGCTTGCCCGCCGCCCGGTGGTGTTCAGGTTGGCGACGATTTCCGGCAGTTCCACGAACACCGGGGCCTTCACCACGGCGGCTTCGCCTGGCGTGCCGGCGGGTTGTGCGCCGGCGTTCGGGGCCGCAGGTTTGCTCTCGGCACCCATGCCCAGCAGCGGCGGCAGAATGCCGCCGAACCACAGCCCGGCCAGCAGCGCTGCCAGCACGGCGGGTGCGGCCAGAAGCATGAGCTTCTTCTTGCCGCCTTTCTTGCCAGCCTGCGGCGCGGCCCCAGCGGCGTCTTCGCCCGCGGCCTGTGCCTTCGGTTTTGCCGCCACGCTGCTCATGCCAGTTTTGCCACCCGTGCGCTTGTCCGGCGTCATGGTGGCGGAGGCTGCTTAACAATGAATTGCGCCCGCTCCCTGCGGCCGCATCTGCCGGGTGGCCCGGCAAACTCTGCCGGGGGCCGGGCGCGGGGCGGCGGGATTCCGCCGTGCGGACGCTGGCACGAAGGTTGCGCAGCGCTGGCACGGCAACCGCAGGACCAAGCGCATGGAAAACGCCACCACAATCGCCCTGTCGCGTCTGGTCGCGCAGCAGCACGCGCTGGACGTGACCGCGACCAACATCGCCAACGCCGCCACGCCGGGGTTCAAGGCGCAGCGCATGCTGTTCAGTGACTGGCTGCAACGCGAGCCGCGCGGTGCGGTACCGCCGGGCGGGCAGACCGAAAGCTACGCCACCGACCGCGCCACCTACCGGGAGCGCGAGGCAGGCACGTTGCGCCAGACCGGCAACCCGCTGGACATCGCGCTGGGCAACCCGGAGGCGTGGCTGACCGTGCAGACCAAACAAGGGCCGCGCCTGACCCGCGCCGGGCATTTCGAATTGTCGGCCAGCGGCACCATCGTCAATGAAAACGGCGATGCACTGCTGGACAGCACCGGGCAGCCGTTGCGAACATCGCCATCGGACAGCACGCTGGCCATTGCCGGTGACGGCACGCTGTCGGGCAGCAACGGTCCGGTGGGGCGCATCGGCACCGTGCGCCCCGATGATGCGGGCAAGCTGACCGCCGAAGGCGGGCGGCACTACGCCGTGAACACGCCCACGCAACCGGTGCCCGGGCAGTTGATTCAGGGCGCGCTGGAAGACAGCAACGTGCAGTCGATCACCGAACTCAACCGCATGATGACTGATCTGCGCGAGTTCCAGTTCACCACGCAATTGGTGCAGGGCGAGACCGACCGGCTGAACACCGCCGTGGACCGCATCCTGAAGAAGGGCGTGTAAGCCATGCGCGCGCTCGACATCGCCGGCACCGGAATGCAGGCGCAGCAGACCAACGTGGAAGTGATTTCCAACAACATCGCCAACATGACCACGGCGGGCTTCAAGCGCAGCCGGGCCGAGTTTCAGGACCTGATCTATCAGAACCTGCGCCGGGTGGGGGCGAGTTCGTCCGATGGCGGCTCGGTGCTGCCCTCCGGCGCGCAAGTCGGGCTCGGCGTGAAAACGGCGGCGATCTACCGCATCGGCGAGCAGGGCAATCTGCAACAGACCAGCAACAGCCTTGATCTGGCCATTCGCGGCAATGGCTGGTTTCAGGTGACCCTGCCGTCCGGCGAGACGGCCTATACGCGGGACGGCACGTTTGGCCTGTCGCCGGAAGGCCAGATCGTCAATGCCGAGGGTTATGTGGTGCAGCCCGGCATCACCATTCCGTCCAACGCCACCAGCGTTGCCATCAACGCCGCCGGGCAGGTGCAGGCAACACTGGATGGCCAGACCGCGCCCTCGACCGTGGGCACGCTGTCGCTGGCAGCGTTTCCGAACGAGGCGGGACTGAGCGCGCAGGGCAACAATCTGTTCCTGCAAACCTCGGCGTCCGGCAACCCGGTCACCGGCACGCCGGGCACGCCGGGGTTCGGCTCGACGCTGCAAGGGTTTGTCGAAACCTCGAACGTGAACGTGGTGGCCGAAATCACCGACCTGATCACCGCGCAGCGCGCCTACGAGATGAACAGCAAGGTCATCACGGCGGGTGACCAGATGCTGTCCACCCTGACCAACCTGCGGTGAGCGCGATGCGGAATATGCTGTTCTGGGCTGCCATGCTGGCGGCCTTGCCGGGGCAGGCGGCCACGCTGCGGCCCAGCACCAGCCTGTCGGCCCCGGTGGTGCGGCTGGCCGACCTGTTCGACGACGCGGGCGCGCAGGCGGGCACCGTGCTCGGCCCCGCGCCGCGCCCCGGCGAGCGGATTGTGGTGGAGGCAGCGCAACTGGCTGCCATCGCGAGGCAGTTCGGCGTGGCATGGCGGCCCGCCTCGGCGGCGGATCGCGCAGTGCTGGACCAGCCCGGCCGGGCGCTGCCGCGCGAGGCGGTGGCCCAGGCGGTGCAGTCGGCCCTGGCCCGCGCCGGGGCGGACGATGGTGAGGCGGACCTGTCCGGCTTCGAGCCGCCGCTGATCCCGCTGCTGGCCAATCCGGCGGTGACGGTGGAGCAACTGGATTTCGACCGTGCGTCCGGCCGCTTTGTGGTGGCGCTGCGGGCAGAGGGCGGCGGGATGCCGCCGCTGCGCTTTGCCGCCGCCGGGCGGCTGGAACCGGTGGCCGATGTGGTGGTGCCTGCGCACGCGCTGGCCGGTGGCACGCTGCTGCGGCAAGGCGACGTGAGGCTGGCGCGGGTGCGGCTGAGCGCGCTGCGCGGCGATGCGGTGCGCGACGTCGCCAGCGCCGCCGGGCAAATGCTGCGCCGCCCGGTCCCGGCCGGGCAGCCGTTGCAGGCAGCCGACCTCACGCGCCCGCTGCTGGTGGCCAAAGGGGCGCGGGTGGCGATGGAACTGCGCGTGCCGGGGCTGGCCATCACGGCCCAGGGCGTGGCGCTGCAAGCCGGGGCGGCGGGCGAGATGGTGCAGGTGCTGAACCCGGTGTCGCACATGGTGGTGGAGGCCGAAGTCACCGGGCCGGGCCGGGTGGTAGTGGCCGCAGGCGCGGCCCCGGTGTCCGCCGAAGCTCAGGTGGCGGCACGATGAGGGCGCTGGCTCTATGCGCGCTGCTGGCGCTAGGGGGCTGTGCCGCCACCCTGCAACGGCTGGGCGACGGGGGCGGGCCGCCGAAAATGACCCAGCCGGGCGACCCCACCAAAGACCCGTCGTGGCGGCCGGTCAGCCTGCCGATGCCGGTGCCGCAGCCGGTGGTGCCCGAAGCCAACGCGCTGTGGCAGGGCGGTCGGACCTTCTTTCCGGATCAGCGCGCCGCCACTGTGGGCGACATCATCACCGTACTGGTCAACATCACCGACGCCGCCGACCTGAAAAACGCCACCACCGCCACGCGCAACGGCAACGAGGCGATGGCCACGCCGAACCTGTTCGGGCTGGAGAAATCCATCCCGCACTGGTTCCCCAACGCCAATGTGAACTCACTGGTCGCCACCAACAGCAACAACGCCAACACCGGCACCGCCGAGATCAAGCGGTTGGAAACCATCACGCTGCGGGTGGCAGGCGTGGTGACGCAGGTGCTGCCGAACGGCAATCTGGCCGTGGCAGCGCGCCAGCAGGTGCGGGTGAACTCCGAACTGCGGGAGTTGCAGGTCAGTGGCGTGATCCGCCCGCAGGACATCGCCAGCGACAACACCGTGCAGCACGACCGCATGGCCGAAGCGCGCATCAGCTACGGCGGGCGCGGGCAACTGACCGACGTGCAGGCCCCGCGCTACGGCCAGCAGCTGATGGATATTCTTTTGCCGTTCTAAAGGCTTGCCGCCAGCGCCAGCAACGATTCGTCGGCACCGTAGCCGCCCGCCAGTGACAGGCCGATGGGCGGTGCTGCACCGGTGGGCAGCGGAATGTTGATCTGCGGCAGCCCGCCGATGCCCGCGATGCACAGCATCGACATGGCCTGATTGCGATACGCGATCTCCACATCATCGGTGGGACTGCCGCGCAGCGGGGCGATGCGTGGCGCGGTTGGCAGGCACAGCACGTCGCCGGGCTGGATCAGATCCCGGATTTCGGCGCGCAACTGGTTCAGCCGGGTGCGCGCGGCGGCGGCCGCCCCGGCAGTGATCGTGCTGGCGGCGGCCAGACGCTCCTTGATGCCGGGGCCGAAGCTCGGTTGCGTTGCGGTGATCCAGGCGCCGTGATTGGCCCAGATTTCCGACGCCTGCACGGTCTGGAAGGTCACGCGCCACGAATCGAGGTCGTCAAAGGCGAAATTCAGCACGTCGATGCCGCCGAACCGGGCGGCGAGGCGTTGCAGCCCTTGGGTGACGGCATCGCGCACGCCGGGTTCGGCGCGGTGCAGCAGGGAAGGGGCCATCAGCAGACGGCGCGGCGGTGCGGCATCACCGCCCGGCGGCAGCAACACGTTGCCCAGCGAAGCCAGATCCGCGCCGTTGCGGGCAAACCAGCCCACCACGTCGAAAGTGGGGGCGAACGGGATCACGCCATCATCGGCCACGCGGCCGTGACTGGTACGGATGCCGAACAGGCCGCAATAGCTGGCGGGAATCCGCACCGAGCCGCCGCAATCGGTCCCCAGCGCCACATCCGCCAACCCGCCCGCGACCGCCGAGGCCGAGCCGTTGGAGGAGCCGCCCGGAATCCGGTCCGGCGCACGCGGATTAAGCGGCGTGCCGTAATGGACGTTTTCGCCGGACAGGCTGTAGCACATCTCGTCCGACAGCGTGCGCCCGGCGAGGCTGGCCCCGGCATCCAGCAGTTTCTGCACCGCGCTGGCCGTGGCCGTGGCGGGCGCGTGGGTGCGCAGCCAGTCGGGTTGCCCGAAGCCGGTGGTGGTGCCGGCGATGTCGAACACGTCTTTGGCCGCAAAGGTCTTTCCGGCCAGCGCGCCGGTAGCCGCGCCCTGCAGCGTGGCCGGATTGGCGCGGCAGAACGCGCCCAGCGTGTCGTTCATGGCCGGTGCAACTCCGCACGCTGGCGCTGGAAGGTCATGCGGCCGCGCTTGAAGCCGAACAGCGGCGGCGCGAGTTCGGCAATGGCCGTGGCACGGTCCTGCGCGTCCAGTACCACCAGATCGGCAGACTTGCCCTCCGCGATACCGTAATCGTTCAGCCGCAGCAGCTTCGCTGAACGGCTGGTAACCATGTCGAAGCACGCCACGATGTCGTCACGTTTGCCCACCTGCGCGATGTTGGCGTACAGGTTGGCGGCGCGCACCAGTGACACGTCACCGAACGGGGTGAACGGGTTCAGCACATTGTTGGTGGACAGCGAGCAGTTCACCCCGCCCGCCAGCAGCTTGTGCGCCGCCGTCACGCCGCGCATCACCGCGCGGTCCATGTGGCGTCCCATCAGATACAGGTCGGTGGAGGGCAGCACGGTCAGCGCCACGCCGGCATCGGCCATCCGCCGCGCGGCAGCGGCAAAGCGCACCGGGTCGGCGGCGGACAGTTTGGTCACATGCCCGATGGCCACGCGCCCGCCGTAGCCGAATTTCTCGGTCACTGCGCAGACATAGTCCAGATCAAGGCTGGACGGGTCGGCGCCGAAATCCAGATGCATGTCCACGTCGATGTCGAAATGCCGCGCCATTTCGAACACGCGGTCGATCTGCCCGTGCGGGCTGCTGTCGGTGTACGGCGCCGCCCCCACCACACGCCCGCCGGAGGCCAGCGCCTGCATCATCAGTTCGTCGGTGCCGGGATTGTTGAGCAATCCCTCCTGCGGAAAAATGCAGATTTCCAGATCGATGGCCCAGGCGTATTCGCGGATAAGAGGAAAAATGCCCTCGAAACCGCGCAGGCCGATGCCGGGGTCCACTTCCAGATGCGTGCGCATATGGGTGGTGCCGTTCAGAATGGCGCATTCCAGCGTTTTCGCCCCGCGCGCATGCACATCCTCGGGCGTGAAACCCTGCTTGGCGCGCGCCACCTCGGCGATGGCTTCCTCCAGATTGCCTTCCTCGGCGGCGCAGCGGTCGAGGATGCGGGACTTGTCCAGATGGATATGCGTCTCGATGAAGCCGGGCGACACCAGCCGCCCGCCGAGATCAATCTGTGCGCCCTCGGCGGCCAGATCCGGCGCGATGACCGCTATGCGGCCGTTCTGGAGGCCGATATCGAACACCCCGTCCGCTTCGCGGCCGGCAATGTGGGCGTGGCGCAAAATAAGGTCCATTCGGGCCGGATGTCCTTGGCGATCAGGTCAGAGCCGCAGTTTCCGCGCCGCAGCATTCCGGTCAACCCGGATAACGCAGCTAGCGGGTGATGGTGTTGCCCTGCTCGGTGCCGCGATAGCCCCCGTGTTCAATCGGCGCCGCGCGCGCCGCGCCTGCGCCGCTGATGCTGTTGCCGGTTAGCACGAAATTGTCGGCCTGCATGCGGATCACCGCGCCGTCCTTCGCCTCGGTCGCAGGCGCAATCACCCGATTGCCGGTGAAGCTGATGCCGTTTGGCGTGAAGGCGTGGAACGGATAGGCCTCGAACGCGCCCGGCCCGCCTGCCACATGGTCGAAAATGTTGCCGCGCACGGTGGCGTGCTGCACGTTGCCGCGCATGATGATGTAGACGTTGCGCAGCGTGTTGTTTTCCACCGTCACATCGCGCACCACGGTGTTCAGCTTGCCGAGCGGTGACAGCAGCATGGGGGCTGCCTTCGGCCCGGTGACTACCAGCGTGTTGCCCGACATCTCGAAGCCGTGCGCCACCATGCCCTGATTGCGCTCCCGGCTGCCCCATTCGGGGTTGAAGTTCACCATCTGTGCCGAGCGTGTGGTTTCGGCATAATTGTCCAGCAGCCGCACATCGGCCGGGCCGCCCCAGAAATCATAGGCGCAGTTGTGGAACTCGTAGGCCTTGTTGCCCTGCACCGTCATGGCCTGAACGCCAATGCCCGCCACCGCGTCTTCCGCACCGCGCAACTGGAACACATTGTTCTGCACCACGATGTCCCGCGCGTACTGGAATCGCACCGCGTGCTTGCCGCCACCCGGCACCCCCTGCGGCCCCATCGCGCCATAGTCAAAGTTCATCCCGCTCACCGAAATGTCGCTGTCGGTGATGCGTGTGGCGTCGAAGTGCTCGTTCTCGATCAGCGCGTAGCCATGCGGGTG
>CAIPHQ010000004.1 GCA_903864895.1 uncultured Rhodospirillales bacterium | reverse complement strand
GCGAACAGGCCAAAGCCCAAAAACAGCATATTGATCCAGAACACCAGCACCACCATGAACGGCCACGAAACCGAATTGCCGATCTCCTCGAACATCAGCAGCCGTGTCTTTGCGATATCCATCAAGGCCTGCACGGCCTGACTCTTCATGATTTTTTCATCGTCGGATTTCGGCGCCAATCTTAAGAGTTTTTCGATGCCCGACCTGAGTTGCGTGCGAATTTGCGGTGCGATGATATTTTCGGGCCGCACGCCGTCCGGCGACCAGATGCGCTGATGCACGTCCCGGAAAGCGTCGCGAATGTCGTCCCGTACGCCCTGCGCTTCCGGTCCGTAAAACCCCAATGTCCGATCCAGCAGGATGATTCCGGCCGAGAGCGACTTGAGTTGATCTGTCTGCCGGTCAAACGAGGAACTGGCGGACGCAATCAGCAGGCTGAGCACAAGGGCCGCGATGGTGCCGATCAGGCCCATCACCAGATTCACCACTTCGCGCGTGTTCGCATCCAGATGGCGTTCCTGCAATTTGACATGCAGCAGCATGCCAAGGGCTGCCGATCCGAAGGAGCAGACAAACACGATCGAGGCTATGGCTAACGAACTCACCGCCCTGCGTTCCCCTCCTTGCTGGCCTATCCGGGCGGGGCGCCTGGCCATGTTCCAGCCAGCATGATGCGCGGCTACCCGCCGAAAATCGCCCGCAAGCGTGCGTGATCAATCGCCTGCACCACCCGCCCGTCCCGCCCGGTCATGGTCTCGGCGGCCACCATAGCGTTCAGCACCGCCTCGTCGATGGCTTCCACCACCGCCAGAAACACCGGGTCGAGCGTGTCGTTGCCCAGACATTCCATGCTGTAGCGGCGCGGTTCCGGCGCGCGGCCCTGGTCGTTGGCGGTGGAAAACGCCAGAAACAGGTCGCCGGAATTGTTGCCCGAGGGCGTGCCCGCGCGGCCGATGCCCATGCCCGCGCGGCGGGCAAGGCGTTGCAACTGGCTGGGCAGCAGCGGCGCATCGGTGGCAATGATGCCGATGATCGAGCCCTGTTCGGCGCTGCGGAAACATCCCTCCGGCATCATCTGTCCCACCGGCACGCCCGCGATGGTCAGCCACGGGCGCAGACCGTGATTGGCCTGCACCAGTGCGCCCACGGTGAACTCCGCGCCGTCGATTTGCACGCGGCGGGATGCTGTGCCGGTGCCGCCCTTGAACTCGTAGGCGATCATGCCGGTGCCGCCGCCCACATTGCCCTCGGCCACACTGCCGGGGGCGGCGGCGTCGATGGCGGCCATCACGTGCGCTTCCGTCACGTGGAACCGCGCGATGTCGTTCAGCCAGCCATCGAAGGTCTCGGCGGCCACCGGCAGGATGAACTGCTCGCCGCGCTCCAGTTGCCCGAAATGCTCCGCCATCCATTGCACGGTGGCGTGGTGGGCGCGCCCGATGGAAAACGTGTTGGTGATGGTGATCGGGCCGGTGAACCACCCGGCCTCGTTGATCCAGTGCGCGCCGGTCATCTCGCCGTTGCCGTTCAGATTGAACTGGCCGGACCACACCGGGTTGAACAGATCGGCGCGCGGGCGCGGCAGAATGGCGGTCACGCCCGTTCGCGCGACGTGCGGCGCATCGGCGATCAGCGTGGTGAACCCCACCTCCACCCCTGCCACATCGGTGATGGCGTTCAGCGGCCCGGGCGTGCCGGGCAGCTTGATGCCGAGATCGCGGGCCCGCGGCTTCATCATCCGATGGCCTTGGCCAGCAGAAAGCCGGACATGCCGCCCAGACCGGGGCCGGGATGGGTGGAGGCACCGATATGGTACAGCTTCGGCACATGGGTGGCGTGGTTGGACGAGCCTTTCAGCGGCCGCCAGATGAAGAACTGGTCCAGCCCGCAATAGCCGCCATACGGGTCGCCGCCGACGAGGTTCATGTTCATCGCCGCCAGATCGGCGGGCGAATAGCAGCGCCGCGCCAGCACGGTCTGGCGGAAATTCGGGATGTGGCTGGCCAGAATGGCTTCCACCCGGCCGGCATAGGCCTCGCGCAGCGCCTCGGTCCATTGCCCGTCCGCCGGAACCTCAAGCTGCCCGGCGGCGTCGCCCTTGATGTGGCGTGGTGTTTCCGGAAGTTGCAGCCACAGGATGGACTGGCCCGGCGGGCAGCGGCTGGGGTCCAACGACGCAGGCTGGCCCACGCAGATGGTCGGCACGGCGGGCAACATGCCGCGCTCACACTCGTTGGCGGCGCGCGACACGCCGTCCAGCCCCGGAGTGAGATGCAGCAGCGCCACGTTGCCGAGGTCCGCCGATGGCCATTGCGGCGGCGCGGACAGGGCGTAGTGGATTTGCATGTTGCCCTTGCCGTAGCGATAGCCGCGCACGCCATCGGACACTTCTTGCGGCACATGCGTGCCCGCAAGCAGGCGGTTGTAGAGTTGCGTGGGCGTGACCGAGGCGATGACGCCGTGGCGGGCGAAAATCTTGCTGCCGTCGGCCAGCAGAACGCCTTGGGCCGCCGCCTTACCGGTGCGGTCGCGCAGAATGCTGGCCACGTCGGCGCCGGTGCGGATTTCCCCGCCCTGATCGGTGATGAGTTTTTCAAACGCGTTCAGCAGGTTCTGCGCGCCGCCGGTCACAATCGGGCAGCCTGCGGCTTCGACCGCAAACGCGATCACCTTGGCCATCTGCGCCGAGTAGGCCGATTCGGGGCCAAGGCCGCAATGCAGCACCCATGGGGCGAACAGCGCGTGAAACATGGGGGAGGCGTAGCCCTGTTCCAGCCAGCCCCGCGCAGTGGCCAAGGCCTCGCCAAAAAACGCCGCAAACGGGCGCAGGCCGCGCCGCCACGCTTCCTTGCCCACCAGTTTCAGCGTGTCGCGCGACCATAGCTGACCGCCCAGCAGCGAGAAAATCAGCGGCAGGTCCCCGCCCATGCGGTCCAGATCGCGCGCATAGGCCGCGCCATCGCCCGCTGCCAGAGCATCGAACGTGGCGATGTTGGCCGCGCGGTCCATGCGGAACACCACGCTGCGTCCATCGGGCGTCAGCACCCCGGTCGGCGTGGGGGAGTGTGAGAATTGCAGGCCGCGCGCGCCGAGATCCTTTGCCAGTGCCGCGTAGGCGGGCGAGGTGATGAACAGCACGAAGGTGGTGGCCATCACGTCGTGCACGAATCCCGGGGCGGTGATCTCCTCGGTGCGGATGCAGCCGCCGATGCGGTCGTTGCGTTCCAACACCAGCACCTTGCGGCCCCGCTTGCCCAGCATGGCGGCGGCCACCAGGGCGTTGATGCCGCTGCCGACAATGATGTGATCGTAGGTGTTCATGCGCCTGTCCGTTCGGTCTTTGCGCCAGCGTGCCATGCCGCGCTGGCCGAATGAAGGGGCTAGCCGAACTCCGCCCGGATGGCAGCGGAGTGGGCGCCGATGGCGGGCACATCACGCAGCACCGCCGCTTCTCCCGCAACGCCCACCGGCGGGGCGGGCAGTGACACCGGGCCATTGGGGGTTTGCACCGGCAGGCGGCGCAGCGCCGGATGCTGCGGCAAATCGGCGACCTCATTGACGAACCCATACGCCGTCGCTGCCGCGCGCAGGCGGGCCACGGCCTCGACGCGCGACAGGCGGGCGAACACGGCGGCAATATGCGCGTCCACTGCCGGGCGGTTGGCCACGCGGATCACATTGCTGCCGAACCCCTCGCGCGCAGGCAGATCAGGTTCCAGCAGCACCTGCGCGCAGAATGCCGCCCATTCGCGCTCGTTCTGAATGGCAATCAGCACCAGTGCGCCATCTTCCAGTGGAAACGCGCCATAGGGGCAGATGGACGGATGCGCCAGACCCGCGCGCGGCGGGGCTTTGCCGGTGCCCTCGTAATACAGCAGCGGCACCGCCATCCAGTCCGCCATGCCCGCGAACAGGCTGGTGGACAGGCCCCGCCCCTGCCCGGTGATGCCGCGCGCAATCAGCGCCTCCAGCACCGCCGCGTGCGCGGCCATGCCGCAGGCGATGTCGCAGGCCGACACCCCCACGCGCCCCGGCCCGGCGGGGTGCCCGGTAATGGCTGCCAGCCCGGATTCGGCCTGCACCAGCAGGTCGTAAGCCTTCATCTGCGCGTAGTCGCCCGCGTCGCCGTAGCCGGAAATATCCACCGTGATCAGGCGCGGATATTTGGCCCGCAACGCCGCTGACCCGAACCCCGCCCGCTCGGCCGCCCCCGGTGCGAGGTTCTGGATGAACACGTCGGCGCGCGCCAGAATACTGTGCAGCAAGGCCGCGTCCTGCGGGTCCTTGATGTCGGCCACAAGGCTTTCCTTGCCGCGATTGAGCCACACGAAGTAGCTCGACAACCCCGAAGCCGCCTTGTCGTAAAAGCGGGCGAAATCGCCTTCCGGCCGTTCGATCTTGATCACCCGCGCACCCGCATCGGCCAGGCGCGACGAGCAATAGGGTGCCGCGACGGCCTGTTCCAGCGCGACGACCAGCACGCCTTCGAGTGCGTTCATGTCAGTACGAGCGCGGCAGGCCGAGCACGTGCTCGGCCAGATACGACAGGATCAGGTTGGTGCTGATCGGTGCCACCTGATACAGCCGCGTCTCCCGGAACTTGCGCTCGATGTCGTATTCCTCGGCGAAGCCGAAGCCACCATGCGTCTGCACGGCCGCTTCCGCTGCGGCCCACGAGGCTTCGGCGGCCAGCATTTTCGCCATGTTGGCTTCCGGGCCGCAATTCTCGCCGGATTCGAACTTGCGGCAGCCTTCACGCACCATCAGTTCGGCGGCGCGCATCTGCGCGTAGGCGCGCGCGATGGGAAACTGGATGCCCTGATTCTGGCCGATGGCGCGGCCGAAAATATGGCGGTCGTTGGCGTAGCCGACGGACTTCCTGGTGAACCACTTGGCGTCGCCCACACATTCGGCGGCGATCAGCAGGCGTTCGGCGTTCATGCCGTCCAGAATCACCCGAAAGCCGCCATCCAGCTTGCCAATCAGGTTTTCCGCCGGCACGCGCATGTTGTCGAAGAACACTTCGCAGGAATTGTGGTTCATCATCGTGCGGATCGGGCGGATGGTCAGGCCGTTGCCCAAGGCCGTACGCATGTCCACGATGAACACCGACAGACCCTCGGTCTTTTTCGTCACCTGATCGCGCGGCGTGGTGCGGGCCAGCAGCAGCATCAAATCGGAATGTTCGGCGCGGCTGGTCCAGATTTTCTGGCCGTTGACCACGAACTCATCGCCCTCGCGGCGCGCGAAGGTGCGCAGCGCGGTGGTATCAGTGCCGCTGGTGGGTTCAGTCACACCAAACGCCTGCAAGCGCAGCGCGCCGCTGGCGATGGCGGGCAAATATTGCTGCTTCTGCGCGGGCGATCCGTGCCGCAGGATCGCGCCCATGATGTACATTTGCGCATGGCAGGCGGCCCCGTTGCAGCCTTCCTCCTGAATCGTCTCCAGAATCGCCGCGGCCGACGACAGCGACAGTCCGGAGCCGCCATATTCTTCCGGGATCAGTACGGACAGATACCCGGCCTCGGTCAGGGCCGCGACAAAATCACTGGGATAACGCCGCTCGGCATCCAGTTTGCGCCAGTATTCGCCGGGGAAGCGGCCGCACAGCTTGCGCACCTCCTCGCGAATCTCGGCGTTGGGGTCGGCGGCGGCGGCGGCGTGTTGCATCGGTGGGCGGTCCCTGCGATTTCCTCTTGCGCAAGAGGATGTCACATCGCGCGCCCGGCGTCAGCCTGCCGAAAGCTTCTCCCAGATGCCCGACGGCGCGGGGTAGTCATCCTCGGGCTGCACCGCGATGGCGCGGATGCGCTGCTCGGCCGCGGCAATCTCGGCCGCACCGTCCAGCACCGCGAACCGCGTGGTGTAGCGGCGTTCCTCGCCGTGTTGCAGCCAGATCAATTCGCCGTTTTCCTTGGCGTACGGCTTGCCCAGCACATGGTTGGTGACAGGTTCGATGCCGATGGTGTAATGGCCGGACTGGAAATTCTGCCATTCCAGTTGGCACGGAAATTCCGACGCATTGGTCTCGACCAGAAAGCCCAGACCGATCCGGTCATTCACCAGCGCCACCGGCACTTTGCCGTTCGCGTCGGCCCCCATCATGTGCTGCCAGACCTGTTCGCGGAACGGTGCGCGCGGCGCGGGCATGGTGCGGTAGCCGACACCCTGATCGCGATAGGTTTCGGCGTGTGCCGCCCATGGCGTGTGGCGAATGGGGGCCAGATAGCGGCTGCCTTCGGCCAGCACCGGATGGGCGATGCTGATATGGTACAACATCATGTGCGGCGTGGGTGAAAACCCGTGATTGACCACGCGGTCCTTCAGCACGAATTCATTGCTGCCCACGCGGGCTTCGATGCGGCGGATCAGATGCAGATCCTCGCCGAACACGGTGGCCTGCTGCACGACGCCTTCGCAATACAGCCAGCATTCTGCGCCGCGCCATTCCTCGCCATAGCAGGTCAGGCGGCCGGGAATCACACTCACACGGCCGTGGATGCTCTGCTCCAGGGTCTTGCGGTACGGGTAGTTGTAGTGGGCGGCATCCTCGGTCAGCGGCCCCAGCACATGGTCCAGCCCGCAGGTGACCATCAGGCCAGAGAACGAGCGCAGCCAGCCGAGACGGCCTTCGGCTTCGGATTCATGCAGGCCCGGATTGCGGAAACCGGCGGGGGAATGCCAACCAATCGGCGCGCCCTTGTACTCGCAATCACCAAGATCGAAGGCGCGATCCACCAGAACGGTGAAGCGCAATCCGGTGCCGGTGCGAAACTCCAGCATGCGAATGCCGCGCTCCACACCGTCGCCCAGCGTCATCAATCGCACACCGGCGAATTGCGACAGGCTGCCGCTATGCTCGGCCAGATCGCGCTGCGTGTAGTCGCGGCCAAAAAGTTCGGGCATAGCGGGCTCCTGTATTCTTGCGGTGTCAGACGCCGTTGGCGCGCAGCCGGCCGTCGAGGAACTTCTTGGCGCGCGGCACGTCCGACTCATCCAGATGTTCGATGATGATCGGAATGTTCGGGTGCTTCTCCGCCAGACGGCGCAGGTAGTAGTCGTAGTTCAGCGAGCCAAGCCCGGGTGCCGGCAGTTCGATTTCACCGACACCACGAAAGGAATGCGCCTCGGACGCATCGATATCTGCGTGTTTTTCACCCTTGTCGTCGCCCGACCGCTTGACGTCCTTGGCATGGGAGATGCGGATCTTATCGGTCAGAGTATCAAAAATCTGCTTCAGGATCGCATCCATGCGGTCGATGTTGTGGCTTTCAAAATAGTTGGTCGGGTCCATCAGCAGGCCCAGACCCGGATGATCAACCTCGGCGAACATCCGCACGGTTTCTTCCACCGAGCCGACGACGTTGTTGACGTAGGTTTCCAGCAAGAACATCGCGCCGTGATCGTAGGCGGTCTGCGCCAGTTCCTTGATGACCGCGCGGCAGTCTTCCCAGCCCGCTTCGGTCTTGTTCTTCGGATGCGCGACCCAGTCCGATTCGGTGTTGAAGGTGCCGGTTTCCGAGATCACGTAGGCGGTGCCGAAATTGCGCGCGTTGCGCAGCAGCGCCTTCAGGTAGTCCAGCTTCGCCTTCCGCGCCGCCGGATCCGGATGCACGATGTTGGTGTAGCCCGACAGGGTGGAAACCGGCAGGTCATGGTCGCGGAAGGTTTCCCGCACCAGCTTGGCCTTTTCCAGCGTGATCGACTCGGGTGTCGAGAAGTCGATGTCCTTGAACGCCAGATCAAGCTGCACGGTGTTGAAGCCAAGCGCACGGATTTTCTGCGCCTGCTCGGCGAGCGTGTAGGGGAAATAGCCGGTAAAGATGCCAACCTGGATCATGCCCGTCTCCTTGCGATAGGGTTATATCAAACGCCGAATTCGGCCAGCGGGACCGCGCGCTTCTCGTCCAGCGAGCGATACGCGGCGTCGATCAGCGCCATGGTTTTCACGTTGTCGTCCACATCCAGCAGCGGGCGTTCGCCGGTCTTCACCGCGTACTGCAACTGTTCCATCACACCGGCAAACGCCTGCGGGAACCAGCGGGTCTGCCACGTTGGCTCCTGCCATTCACCGCCGGTCGCCGCATTGGAAGCGTAGCGCAGCGTCGATGGCGAACCGTGCGGATAGTCGGGCCAGCCGATGGTGCCCTGTGCCACGCCATCCGTGCCTTCCAGCCGCCACTTGATATAGATGTCGGACTGAAAGCCCGGCTCACGCGGGCCAGTCCAGACATCCTCCATCGACACCGCCATTGCGCCACTGGGGAAACGCAGCGTGGACACGGTGATGCCGTCACGGTGCGCGAACTGCGTGCGCGGATCGGTGCGCGCGGCAGTGTAGATGTCGATGGGATCGCCCAGCAGAAAGCGCAAAACATCCAGATGATGGATGCTCATGTTCAGCAGCGTCAGCCGGTCATAGGCTTGCAGAAACGGCTGCCAGTGCGGGATGGCGCGCATTTCAATCGTCGCAATCACCGGCTGGCCCAGCGCGCCGAGATCCAGAAGCTGCTTCAGCACGCGCATGGACTGGTCGAAGCGCATGTTCTGGTTGACCGACAGAATCTTGCCCGCTGCCCGCGCATCCTCGGCCAGCGCCTTGGCATCGGCAAAATTCATCGCCAACGGCTTCTGCGCCAGAATGGCCTTGATGTGCGGTTGCTTCAGCGCGTGCCGAATCAACGCGGGCTGCTGGTCGGGCGGAAATGCCAGATCGAGAATCTCGACGTTGGGGTCTTCAATCAACGCCTGTGGCGTCGCGTGCACCGTGGCAATGCCCCAGCGCGCGGCCACCTCGGCAGCCTTGGCCGGTGTGCGCGAGGCAATGGCCACCACGGGAAATCCGGCTTCGGCGTAGGCGGCCAGATGCACATCGGCCATGATGAAACCGGCGCCGATGCAGCCGATGCGAAATTCCCGGCACCGAATCGGTGCGTCGGGCTGGAAGGCCGTGCCGTCCATCCTGTTCCCTCCCTGCGCGCGTGCGGCGCGGTTGCCCCGCTGCCTGCGATGGCATCATGTCACGTCAGCCGCAGCGCCGGAAGCTGATTTTTTCTGCCTGTGTTTCGGCTCATTCTGATGGATTTTGATGAAATTCCACCCGCTTTGCGCTGGACTCGCCGCACCGGTTCGGGTCAGGCTGCGCCGCCATGCGCCTGACCATCACCGACATCGCCCGCACTGCCGGGGTGTCCACCGCCACGGTGGACCGCGTCTTGAACGATCGTGCCGGGGTCCATGCCCGCACGAAGCGGCGTGTGATGTCGGCAGCCCGCAGCCTTGGCTATCTGGAACCGGGCGGCAGCGACGCCGCCGAAGCTGCGCCGCCGCTCGATCTGGCCTTCATCATCCCCGGTGGCACCAACAGCTTCTTCGCCGCACTCAGCAGCAACTTGCAGGATCTGGCGGCGTCGCATGAGGGGCGCGCGCGCCTGCATGTGCATCGCATGGAAGCCTTCCACCCGAAATCACTCGCCGCAGGTCTGCGTGACTTGGCTTCCAGCGCCGATGGCGTTGGACTGATCGCCATCGACCATCCGCTGGTGCGCACCGCCATCCGCGAGGCAGTGGCGGGCGGCGTGCGTGTGGTGACACTGGTATCGGACATCAGCGATGTGCCGCGCCATTTCTATGTCGGGCTGGACAATCGCGCTGCCGGGCGTCTGGCCGGGCACCTGATGGGCCGCTTCCTGCGCCACACGCGCGGCAAGGTGGCGCTGTTCGCCGGGTCGCTGCTGTACCGCGGGCATGAAGAACGCGCCATCGGTTTCCGGCGGATCCTGGCCGAAGAAGCCACCGGCCTTACGCTGCTGGAAACCCGCGAAATGCAGGACGATATCGACCTGTGCTACCGCGAAGCGTGCACGCTGCTGCAATCCGAACCTGATCTCGCCGGCATCTACAATGTCGGCGCCGGCAATCGCGGCATTGCCCGCGCGCTGGATGAAGCCGGGCGAGCGCAGGACGTGATCTTCATCGGACACGAACTCACCGAACACTCACGCCGGTTCCTGCTGTCCGGCGCGATGGACGTGGTGATCGACCAGAACCCGAGGCAGGAAGCCGAACTTGCCGTGGCCTCACTGATCCAGGCCATTCGTGGTCCGGACCAGTCGCTGCGCAGCCCGCAAGTGCGCGCGCAGGCGATCTTCCGCGAAAACCTGCCGGACGCCTAAGCCGCCGGTGCCACCGCGCGCGCGGGCAGGCCAAGCATGGCGCGCGCGTCTGCGCTGGTTGCCATCCTGCCGCCCAAACGCTCGATGATTTCCCGCGCCCGCCTCACCAGCGCCGCATTGCTTGGCGCCAGCACGCCCTTGTCGAGGAAGATGTTGTCTTCCAGCCCCACGCGCACATGCCCGCCCATGGCGTAGGACAGCGCCACCGCCGGAAACTCCATCCGGCTGATGGCAAACCCGGTCCAGATGGCGCCGGCCGGCAACATGTTGCGCCCATACAGCATTGTTTCCGCATTGGCCGGAAAACCATACTTGATTCCCAGGACCAATGAGAACAGGCCCGGCCCCTGCAACGTGCCATCGGCCATCAGGTCGTGCGCAAGGCGGATGTCGCCGCTGTCGAATACTTCCAGCTCCGGAATTACGCCGTGCTCGCGGATCACCTTGGCCATCCGCGTGACACTCTTGGGCGTGTTGATCACCACCTCACGCCCGAAGGTCATGGTGTTCAAATCCAGCGTGCAGATCTCGGGCTTCAGTGCCGCCACATGCGCCACGCGGCGTTCCGGCACCGTCAGCGTGGTGCGCGGCCCGGCCACGGCGGGATTCTCGTCCGACGGATCGTAGCGCCCGCCTGGCCCCGTGGTCAGGTTCAGCACCAGTGTGTCGTTCTTCTCGCGGATGCGGTCCACGACTTCCCGGTACAGTTCAAGGTCCATCGACGGCGCACCGGTCTCGGGATTGCGCACGTGGATATGCGCAATCGCCGCACCTTCTTCCGCCGAGGTCAAGCACGCTTCGGCAATCTGCTTCGGCGTGATCGGCAGCGCCGGGCATTTCGCCGGATCCGTAAGGTTGCCGGTGACGGCGACCGTCAGAATAACCTTGTCCTGCATGGCCTTACGCCGCCCGTTCCAGCCCGAAGCTGTAGGAAATGCGTGAGTTGCCCTCATCTCCATGCGCGGCGGGGGCCACCACCAGACTGTCCTTCACGCCGAATACGGTATCGCTGTCCAGATACTGGTCGCCCTCGAAATACAGCGCGGTGATGAGTTTCTTGAAGCCCGGCGCTTCGATCATGAAATGCAGGTGCGCCGGGCGCCACGGGTGCCGCCCGGTGGCGCGCAGCAATGCGCCGACCGGACCATCGGTCGGCACCGGATATTCCTTGGGCAGACAGGTGCGGAAACTGAACGTGCCGTCGGCACCCGTGGTAAAGCGGCCGCGCAAATTCATTTCCGGCTGGCTCGGGTCCTGCACATCATATTTGCCGTTCGGCGCGGTCTGCCACGCATCCAGCACGGCCCCCGCCACCGGCTTGCCGTCCTTATCATGCACCATGCCTTCCACCAGCAGATCGGCGGGCGTGGCATCCTGCACGATGGAAGCACCCATCGGCAGAGCGGGCGCGCCTTCCACGAAGAACGGGCCGAGCACGCTGGTCTCGGTCATGCCAGCTTCCTTGCGGTTGTTGATCAGCTCAACAAACGTGGAAACACCCAGCACGTCCGACAGCAGCACGAATTCTTGCCGCTTGTCGTCGCACATATGGCCGGTCTCGGTCAGGAACTTGATGGCGGCGAACCACTCGGCCTCATTGGGTTCAATTTCACGCACGAACGCGTGCAGATGCCGCACCAGTGCGCCGATGATCTGCTTCAGGCGCGGGCTGTCGCAGCCTGCAAATTTCTCGGTGACCGCCTCGGTCACCGTCGCTTCTGACACGTTGCGCATGAAATCTCTCCGCAAGAACACACGGCCCGCGTTGCTGGCGGGCCGTGTCCTGAATCAGGCAATGGCCTGCATCTGTCCATCGGTGGGGATGGCGGGTGCCGTGCCGTTGAACACGATGGACAGATCGTATTTGAACGCCCCGCCGCGCCGCCACTGCCCACCCACCAGCGGCGTCTTGGTCACGTTCTTCACCGGGCCCTTGCCCCACGCGATGGGGCCAACCACGGTGTTCAGGTTGGTCGTCGCAATATTGGCGGAAACACCAGCGCGGTCTTCCAGATCGCCCGAGCGCTTCAGCACGTCCACCGCCACTTCCACCAGCGAATGCGCGAAGCCGATGCACTGTGTCCATTGCTTCTTGGTGGTGGCGGTGTAGTCCGCCGCCAGCGCTCCCGCCGACTGCCCGGTCAGCGACGAACTGAACGGATGCCGCGGCGACCACCACACTTCGGCCGACAGGTTGTGCGCTGCATCGCCCAGCGCCTCGACGGCCACCGGAAACAGAATCGCCTTGCCCACGCTGCAGATTTTCGGGCGGAAGCCCTGCTGGCGCGCCTGCGTCCAGAACGTGGTGAAATCGGGCGGGATCACCACGCCGGTGACGATCTCGGCCTTGGCTTCCTTGAAGCGGCCAATCTGCGCCGAAAAATTGTCCGTCAGGTTCTGGTAGCGGCCCGGATCGACCAACTTGTAGCCTTGCGCGGCCAGCGGCTTTGGCAGCCCCCGCTCCGGATCGCCCCATGCATTGCCGTCACCATCATTCGGGAACAGACCGCCAACGATCTTGTTGGTGGGCAGCAAGTTCCACATGCCGGTGAAAACGCCAATGATGTCCTCCAGACCCCAGAAATAGTGCCAGGTGTACTTGAATCCGACATCCGGCTTGCCGCCGCGCGTGAAGAACCACGGCTGCCACGGTGCCATGGTGGAGATGCAGGGAATTTCATTCACCTCGCACTGGTCCGACACCGGATTGGTGGTTTCGGGCGTCGAGGACACCAGCATCAGGTCGATGTTGTCGGCCTGAATCAGGCTGCCCGCCACTTCGGCGGCGCGGTTGGGGCTGGACTGGCTGTCCCGCAGAATGATTTCCACCGGGCGCTTGCCCGCCTTGGTCACCACACCGTCGGCCAGCATCGGCTTCAGCTTGGCCAGCGTGTAGGCGTCCGCTTCGCCAAACGCGGCGAGCGGGCCGGTCTGCGGGCTGACCATGCCGATCTTGATGGTCTTGGTCGCCGCACGCACCGGGCGCACCGGGCCGAGGGCTGCGAGTGCGGCCACGGCAGCTGTGCCTGAGACAAAACGGCGGCGGCCCACCGGGGCCTTCACTTCGAACAGGCGTGTTTCGGTCATGTGTTTTCCCCTGTGAGAGTTTCGGCCACTTCAGCCTTGCGGGCGGCGGCCTTCATAGGCGTCGTGCAACAGCGCCAGCACACCCTCGCGGGTCACCGGACGCGGATTCCAGTACGGGTTGAGCGTGGCCAGATCCGCCACGCGCTCGATATCCGCCTGTTTCATGCCAAGATCGCGCAGCGCCAGTTTCGCGCCCAGCGACTGCGCCAGATCATAAAGACCGCCAGCGGGATCGCTCACGCCAAGTGCCGCCGCGATGCGCGCCATCGCTTCGGGCGCAGCGGCGCGGTTATAGGCCACCGCGTGCGCCAGCACCGCCGTGTGCGTCTCGGCGTGCGGCAGGTTCAGCGTGCCACCCAGCGTGTGGCACAGCTTGTGATGCAGCGCCATGCT
Source organism: uncultured Rhodospirillales bacterium (assembly GCA_903864895.1). Lineage (GTDB taxonomy): Bacteria > Pseudomonadota > Alphaproteobacteria > Acetobacterales > Acetobacteraceae > CAIPHQ01. Next base: position 10,269 of record CAIPHQ010000004.1, on the reverse strand, counting down.
GGCCGCGCCCAGCGAGGCGCCTGCCAGCCACGCGCCGTATTGTGCGGTGGTGCGCAATTCCAGATTGGCGGGATCAGCGACAACGCCGGGCAGGCTTGCAGCAAGGGCGCGAATTCCTTCTGCGGCCATCAGTGAAATCACCGGATTGGCATTCTGCGCGTACAGCGCTTCCACGCAATGCGCGATGGCGTTCATGCCGGACACGCCAGACAGTGCGGGCGGCAGGCTCAATGTCAGCGTGGGGTCGTAAATCACCGTGCGCGGCAGCACGCGCTTGTCGGTGCCGGTCTTTTTCACGCCCGCTTCGGTCAGGCCCCAGATCGGCGTCATTTCCGATCCGGCATAGGTGGTGGGCACCGCCACGATGGGCGTGCCGAATTCCAGCGCGATGGCCTTGCCAAGCCCGATGGTGGAGCCACCGCCCACCGCCACACAGGCATCCGCCCCCACCGCCGCCGCGTGCTCGCGCGCCGCGCGGGCGACCTCGACGGGAACATGCATCACCGCGCGGTCATACACGCCCGCCGACCGATCCCCCAGACGCCGCGCCACATCTTCCGCAATGGCGCGCTGTTCCGGCGTGCACAGCACCAGCGCCTTGGCTGCGCCAAGGCGCACGACTTCCTCGGGCAACTTGTCCAGCGACCCTGCGCCAAACACCACGCGCCAGGGCTGCGGCTCGAAGATGAAGGATTGCATCATCGCGGATACCACGGCGGAATCTGGGCATCCACGTTCACCCACACCGATTTTGCATCGGTGTAGTCATGCATCGCCTCGAAACCCATCTCGCGGCCATAGCCGCTCTGCCCGATGCCGCCGAACGGCGATCCGGGGTTCACCCGCTTGTAGCAGTTGATCCACACCATGCCGGAGCGCATCGCCGCCGCCACGCGATGCGCGCGCGCCAGATGCTGCGTCCACAGCCCGCCGCCAAGACCGTATTCGGTGCCGTTGGCAATCTCGATGGCCTCGGCATCATCCTTGAAGGTGGACACGCTGACAAACGGGCCGAACACTTCTTCCTGACACACGCGGTCTGTGGGCTTGGCGCGCACCACGGTGGGTTGCAGATAAAACCCTTTCGACAATGCCTGCACCTGCGGCGGCGCACCGCCGGTCAACACCTCGCCGCCCTGCTGGTGCGCGATCTGGCAGTAATCCAGCACGCGCGCCTGATGCTGGCCAGAGGTCAGCGGCCCCATCTCGGTGGACGGGTCCAGCGGATCACCGATCTTGATCGACTGCGCCAGTTTCAGAAAACCGTCGAGGAACGCGTCAGCGATCTTCTCGTGCAGCAACAGGCGGGAACCGGCGATGCACGCCTGCCCCTGATTGTGGAAAATCGCGAACGCCGAGCCGTTGATGGCGGCGGGCAGAAACGCGTCCTCGAACACGATATTGGCACCCTTGCCGCCGAGTTCGAGTTGCACCCGCTTCAGATTACCCGCCGATGCCTGCACAATGCGCCGCCCGGTGGCGGTGCTGCCGGTAAACGCAATCTTGTCCACACCCGGATGCTCGGCCAGATGCTGGCCCGCAGTATGCCCGTAGCCGGGCAAGATGTTGACCACGCCAGGCGGAAAGCCCACTTCAGCCATCAGTTCGGCGATGCGCAGCGTGGACAGCGGCGTGATTTCGGCGGGCTTCAGCACCACGCAATTGCCTGCCGCCAGTGCGGGGCCCATTTTCCAGCTTGTGAACATCAGCGGGAAATTCCACGGCACAATCTGGCCTACCACGCCCAGCGGCGTGCGCTGCACGTAGTTCAGGAAGCCGGTTTCCACCGGCACCACGCTGCCCTGCAACTTGTCCGCCATGCCGCCGAAATAGCGAAACGTGGCCGCCGTGCGCGGCACATCCAGCCCGCGCGTGTCGCGCAGCGGATGGCCGGTATCCAGCGACTCCAGCCGCGCCAGCGATTCGGCTTCCGCCTCGATCCGGTCAGCCAGTTTCAGCAGCAACCGCCCGCGATCCGCCGCCGCCATCCGGCTCCACGCCGGAAACGCTGCCCGCGCGGCGGCTACCGCCGCGTCCACATCAGCCTCGCGCGCTTCGGCGATGTGGGTGATGGTGCTGCCGTCATGCGGGTTGAGCACCGGAATGGTGCCGCCCGCTATGGCGTCAACGAACGCGCCGCCGATGAACAGCCTGGTTTGCATGTCTATCCTGTGCTGTTCGCGGCGCGGCCGTTCAGAATGTCACCGGCACGTTGGGCGCCTTGCCGCTGCGGATCAGTTCGGGGATTTTCGGCGAACCGTTTTCCCACACCAGCAGCATCGAGCGCTTGTCCGAAAAACCCTGGTGCCGCACATCGGCAGGCATCACGCACACATCGCCCGCCTTGCACACCACCTGCGCGCGGAATGCCCCGGTGTCGCGGTCCTTGGTCGTCCAGATGATCTCGTCGGTCAGCTGCACGAACCATTCCGGGCGGTCATTGCCATGTTCCACCGGCAGGATGAACTCCTCCGACGTCGGACAGAACAGGCTTTCCTTGACCACCGAGCACACCGACGGATTCCACGTCACGTCCGAGCGCGACAGATAGGCGAACAGGTTGTAGGCGGAGACTTCATGTTCGAAGCCCGGCTCGGCATACACGTCCGGCTCATCCTGCGGCACGTCGGCGAACATGCGGTTCACCGGATAGCCGCTGGCATCGCTGCGCAGCGGCGTGTCGCCGGGCAGGCCCACCATGCGCTTGGCGGTCACGCGCTTGCGGCCGACGGCGTCATCATTGTCGCCGTTCTTGGTGCCCCACGGCGCGCCGGTTTCCATCGGCGCCGCAAACGGGTCGTAGCCCTGATTGGTCCAGTCGCCGATCATCTCCTTGAAGATGCGCATCAACTCATCGGCCTTGAACCGCTCGATGAACGCGGTGCCGGAGCGGATGAACGATTCGTTGGTGGCACCGGCGAACATCTCCACTTCGCCGTAGTAGTTGGTGGTGCCGAACACGGTGTCGAAATTCACCGTGCCGTAGAAGAACCCCCACGCCACATCGCGCATCAGCGCACGCAGAAACACGTCCACTGCCAGTTGGTGGCGGCCATTCGGCCACGTGATATGGGCGAAGTAACCATCCCGGCGAAAACCGAACGACCCCGCCTTGAAGGCGCGGTAGCCGGTGCGGTTGTCCGCCGGTTCCACGGCAAAGCCGGATTGCAACGGCAGTCCGCGCGGGTTGGCGGGCTTGTTGGCGGACTCGGTGTCCTCGCTCATGGCCATTGTGGCAACTCCCCGATCAGGACTGGCAGAACTCGGCCCATTTATGGGCCGTGACGGGACCGTCGATGGTCTGAATCATCAGCGTGGCCGGGCTTGCGGCCTCAAACCGGTAGGCCGCGCCCACCGGCAGCAGCGCCATGTGGCCGCGCCGCAGCACGATGCGGCCCATCTTGCGGCCCGGCGGCAACTCGGCCAGCGCATGTGCACCCTCGCTTTCCGGGTCCACCACGCTGTCCGGGTCGTCCAGCTTCACCAGATGCACTTCGCAGCTATAGTCCAGACACGTCACGAACTCATCATGCGCGCAGGTGAACCAGCCGGATGTGCCTTCGGCGCGGGCGACTTCGATGACATATTCGAAGTTCTTCGCCACCGCGACCCGCACATAAGGCTGCGAGCGTGCTGCCACGTCAAACATGTTGGAAAACAGGTAGTTCTTCGGGCTGTCGGCGATCACGCTGACACCGCCGCGCTCATAGGCGTCGATTGCGCCGAATTGGGTTGAATACTCGGACATGCCGTTTCCCTTGTGCGGTCCGCTTCCGTGCGGCGTTCGTATGTCGAACTTCCATTCACTGTGCGAACATGCTAGCCATTGGCCACCTTCATGGTCAAGAGACAATCGTGGAACGTATGGCGGCGGAGGCACGCATCGAGACGGTCCGCAGCACCGAATTGCGCCGCGATTCCGAGGGCGTGGTGCGCCACGGCTCGGAATGGCTGCTGCTGTGGGCCGACCCGGACAGCATCCGCTCCGCCGAGGCGCGCGCCCGCGCGATGGAGGTTGCCCGCCGCACGGCGCGCGCCGAACGCGCGGTGGCGGCGGCGCTGCGCGCGATGGCGGGGCAGGATTGGCTTGGCGTGCGCTTTGGCCCCGGCGATGCGGCGCTGGAACAGGGTGGCGCGGTGCTGCCGGCCATCGGCCAACCGCCCACCGAAGCGGGCATCGCCGTGGCACGCGGGGCCGCCGACCGTCTGGCCGCGTGGCTGCGCCATCACAACCCGGCGCTGCCGCCTGCCAATGCCATGCTGGCCATGCTGGAACAGGCGCGCTGCGAGGCACTCACCATCCGCCGCCTGCCGGGGGTGGCCGACAACCTCGCGCGCTATGCCGCGTGGCATCTGGACCGCGCCGGCTTCGGCCATGCGCGCCTGCCGGGCGACTTGCCGCTGGGCGAGGCGATGGCGGTTGTGTTGCGCGGCGTGCTCACCGGCACTGCGCTGGCACTGGACGCCACCGCCTTGCAGGTCTGGGACCGCTGGGTGCGCATACGGCTTGCCAATGAAACGAGCGCGCTGCTGGCTGCGCTTGACGATCAGGCCGCCTACGCCGGTGCCGCCGCGCGCTTCATCGCCGCCCTTTATCGGTCCATCGGACGCGCCGATGACGCCTTGGCCGCCCCGCCGCCGCCACCGGATGGCGATGCCGGCGATGGCAGCCACGCGCCACGGCGGATGGTGCAGTCCGACAGTGCGGAGACCGATGCCGCCGCTGCGCCGCTGCCCCCCAAGCCCGCGCCGCCCGCGAACCTGCCCTATCACGCCTTCACCACCGCGCATGACCGCGTGCTGCGCCCGGATGACCTGTGCGGTGCCGCGGAATTGGCCGCCCTGCGCGCCCGGCTGGATGGTGAGACCGGCGGCACCCGCGCCCTGCTGGCCCGCCTGGCGGCACAGTTGCAGCGCCGCCTGCTGGCGCAGCAGCGCCGCGACTGGGATTTCGACCGCGATGATGGCGTGCTGGATACGGCGCGGCTGGACCGGGTGGTCACACGGCCGGGGGCCGCGCTGGCGTTCAAGCAGGAGCGTGAAGCCGCCTTCCGCGACACGGTGGTGTGCCTGCTGATCGATTGCTCCGGCTCCATGCGCGGGCGCTCCATCATGCTGGCCGCCATCGCTGCCGACATCACCGCCCGCGCGCTGGAACGCGGCGGGGTGGCGTGCGAGGTGCTGGGCTACACCACGGCGGATTTCAACGGCGGGCGCAGCGCACAGGACTGGGCACGGGCCGGGCGTCCACCGCAGCCGGGGCGGCTGGGCGACCTGCGGCACATCGTCCTCAAATCCGCCGACACCTCCTGGCGCGCTGCGCGCGCCGGGTTTGGCGTGCTGCTGAAGCCCGAGTTGCTGCGCGAGAACGTGGATGGCGAAGCGCTGGCCTGGGCGCATCGGCGTCTGCTGGCACGGCGGGAACGCCGCCGCGTTCTGGTGGTGATTTCCGACGGTGCCCCAGCCGAGGCCGCTACGCTGCGCGCCAATCCGCCGGGGCTGCTGGAATTCCATCTGCACGCGGCCATCGCGGCGATTGCGCAGTCGCGGCAGGTGGAACTGCGCGCCATCGGCATCCGCCACGACGTGGCGCAGCACTATCCGCACAGCGTCACCATCGGCGACGCGCAGATGGTGGGGCCCGCCCTGATGGCACAACTGGCCAGCGTGTTCACGCCCGCCCGCAGGACCGCGCGCCATGCAAGCTAACCCCGATTACTGGCGGCTGCGCCCCAAAGCCCCTGCCATCGGCGCGGTGGTGGGGCCGCTGGCCGGCGTGCCGGACGGCCAGGGCCGCGAGTTTGTGTTCGGGCGCGGGGCAGCCGCCTTCAGCATGTTCGTGGTGCGCCGGGGCGATGCCGTGTTCGGCTATCTGAACCTCTGCCCGCATTTCAGCCTGAAGCTGAACCAGCGCGGGCAGGACTTCGTGAACCCCGAGGGCACGCTGATCCGCTGCACCATGCACTTCGCTGAGTTCCGCATCGAAGACGGGTTATGCGTGGCGGGTGCCTGCACCGGCCTCTATCTGGACCCGGTGCCGGTGCATGTGCAGGACGGACAAATTCTGATCGGGCCATGAGACCACCGCCGCCGGAGCCAGCAATGCCCAACCGTTCAGCAGTCGAGGCCGATCTCAGCGAACCCGGTGTGCCGCGCAGCGAACTGGTGCAGTCGCTGTCGCGCGGGCTTGCCATTATCCGCGCCTTCGACCGTGATGCTGCCAGCATGACGCTGTCGCAGGTTGCGGCCCGCACCGGCGTCTCGCGCGCCGTGGCGCGGCGATTCCTGCACACTCTGGCGCATGATGGTTATGTCAGCACCGATGGCAAGTATTTCCGCCTGACGCCGCGCGTGCTCGATCTCGGCTTTGCCTATCTGTCATCACTGAACATCTGGGATGTGGCACAGCCCATCATGCAGGAAGTCGTGACGTCCACAGGTGAGTCCTGCTCGGCGTCCGTGCTGGACGGCACGGAGATTGTCTATGTCGCGCGCGTCGCCGCCGGGCGCATCATGCAGGTGGGCTTGGGCATCGGCAGCCGCCTGCCTGCGTTTTGCAGCAGCATGGGCCGCGTGCTGCTGGCCGCGTGCGCGCCCGAGCAGCTGGACTGCTTCTTTCGCGATGCCGTGCTGAAACCCTACACCCCGCGCACCATCGTGCAGGAATCCACCCTGCGGCAGGAACTGGCCCGCGTGGCGCAGCTTGGCTGGGCGATGGTGGATGAGGAACTGGAAACCGGCTTGCGCAGCCTCAGCGTTCCCATCCGCCGCCGCTCCGGGCAGGTGATCGCGGCGATGAATGTCAGTTGCCACGCGGGGGCCTGCCCGGCAGATCAGACCGTGGCCAAATGCCTGCCAGTGTTGCAGGCGGCGGCGGACAAGATTGCCCGCAGCCTGCCCAACTGAACGCTACGCGCTGGCCTGCATGGCGCGGTCCGCCGGTGCAGTATTGCGCCCGTCAAACGCATCCTTGGCCAGCACCACAAGGTCGATCAGTTCGCACGCCGCCCCGGCGCTCATGTAAGGGTTCAGGATATAGAAGCGCAGGCCCACCACCGGGTGGCCTTCCTTGGCGGTGAACACCACCGAACACTTGCCCACGCCCACCGCATTCGGGCCGAACGCGTATTGCGTGATCAGGAAATCGAACAGCGCATCGTTATAGCGGTCAATTTGCGTGCGCAGCGCGGTATCGGCGGCTTCCTGCGCATAGGTTTCCGCCCCGTTCAGGCCGGGGGGATAGGCGCGCACATACACGTCACTGCCCAGCGTGTCCGGGTTCACCACCAGAAACTCGCCACCGATGCCCGCGACGTGGTCCTTCATGGTCAACGCCATCTCCTGCGCGTGGCCCAGCAAACTCTGGAACCCTTCCGCACCCAGTGACGAGACGGTCAGCAGCGTGGCCACCATGTTGGCCGAGGAGCGTGAGGTTTCCAGCGTGAACGTGCCGGGGCGGTACGCGGTCTCGTCGTGGAACAGATAGGTGGCCACGCCATGATGCTTGCCCAGCGCCAGCAGCGGCGCGCGGTCGCGGCAGATGATCATGCTGGAGTTATAAGCCGTGTAGCCGGTCTTGTGAAAATCCAGCCCGAAGGAATCGGCATACTTCAACGTCTCGATGCGCGCATGAATCTGCAGCAGCTTGTCCAGCACGCGCGGGGTAAAGCCCAACGGGTTGGCAGCAAAATCATACAGGTTGAAATACAGATAGGCCCACCCGATCACGCTGTCCGAATGCAGCCACGGGCGATAGTCCAGATTGTAGTCAGCCACCAGCCGGTCGATCATCTCCGACATCGCCTTGAAGTCGTCGATGGCCATGCAGCTTGTGGTGCCGCCCACGCCCGCGATGCAGGCGATGCGCTTGCCCGCTTCAATCTGCGCGCGGCACACCGCTTCCATATCCACCAGATCGGTGGACTGATCTTCCAGCGCGCGCGCAGCCACATAGGCCTTCCGGCCCAGCCCCAGCCACGACACGGCAGTGGGCTGGCAGAAATGCGCGGGCTTGGAGCCGACGATCACCAGATCATGGCCGGGGCCGTTATAGGCATAACCGGGATCGGCGACTTCGATGCCCATGCGGAACGCATACAGCGTCACGCCGGTGCCGCCGAACGTGAACAGCCCGCCCGCCTGGCGGATGTCGTAGCCAGCCAGATCAGCGTAAAATCGCGCCATCTGCAATTCGGCCAAGCCCGCATTGCCCGCGTCCTCCGCGGTGACGCCATTGCCCATGTACACCGATGCGGCGACGTAACTGGAAAGGTAGGTCTGCGACGGCGTCGGCAGCACGTTCTTGACCAGGCGCGGGTGGTTGGATTTCACCGAGCCGTTCAGATGCCGGGGCAGCGCCTGCATGTCGCCGCGCAGGTCGCCCGACGCCTGCATCGGCAGGCTGAGCGAGGGGCGGCCCTCCACCGGCAGTGGCGTCAGCGGAGCGGAACCATAAACCGGGCCACTGCCCTGGTGCGCGTGCGCCACACGCAGCGCGGTGGACAGCAAGGTCTCGAAATCGGCCAGATTGGACCCGTCCGGGTCGATGAAATGGTGCTGCCGGAGAGTCTCGATCACATCCCGATACGTCTGCATGGCAATCCCCGGCTCGAAGGCGGCGTCGTACTACGCATCTGCGGTTCGCGCAGCGATTCACAAGCCTGATTATAAGACGCCGCCGGACAAATGCCGGTCAACATTTGTTTGCCCCGCCTGTTGCAAATCAAGGTCAGGGGCTGCGGGGCGTTTGGCCAGTCAGGCGCGCGTATCCGGCGGCAGCGGCGCGCAGGCCGCAGCGGTGACCCGGGCCAGCACCACCATGCGCCGCGCCGCCACGGCGGCCCCGGCGGCGTCACCTGCCAGATGCTCCAGCATCCGGTTGGACAGCACCGCGCTGGCCAGCGTGTTGGCGGCAATGTCGGTGGCCACCACCGAGGCCGCTGAAAACGCGACCCGGCGCAGCAGCAGTGCCGTGCCCAGCAGGCCAGGGCGCAGACCGTGCAGTTCCGCCACCTGCCGCACCAGCCGCAGACCGCGCCATGCCACCAGCACACCATCCAGCGAAGGCGACGGCACTGCGGCTGTCAGGGCGAAAATCTGCAACGCCGCCTGCCGTCCCAGCGCGTCCGACCGCGCACGCAGCGCGGCCAGTGGTCCGGCGCGCAGCAGTGCCAGAATCGCATCCGGGTCATTGGCTGCCGCAACTGCGCCAGCCACTGCCTGCCCGTCCGGCACGCCCGCCAGCCAGTCCAGCGCCGCCGGGCGCATCCGCGCCGGGTCGGCCAGTGCCGTGCGCCACCGGTCAACCCGGCGCAATCCGAACAGTCCGCGCATCTCCCGCCAGACCGCAGCCCCCAGCAGCCCGAACCCGGCGGCAGCCACGCCCACGGTGGCCCAGCCCAGAACGGCGCTGCGGGCAAACTGGTCCACGGCGAAATTGCCCACACTCAGCAGCGCCAGCCCCGCCACCAGCACCCCGGCCCCGGCACCCGCCAGCCCGAACGTGCCCAGGCCGCGCCCGGCCTGCGGTTCGGTCAACACCGGCACCTGCTCCGGCTCGAGCCGGGCAATGCTGCCGTCTTCCAGTTCAAAGCGGGGACGGATGCGGGTCTCGCTCACAGCAGATCCTCCAGCAGGAAGGAAAGCAGCGTGTCGAGCCCGATATGGGCAACCCCGGCGCGGCCTGCCAGAGCCAGCCGCATCGGCTCAAAATCCGGCAATGCCAGAAACGGGTGCTGCCAGAACGTCCCGTCCGGCGTGCGGTCCGGCACCTCACCGGGATAGGATCGCCCGGCCCGCGCCTCCCCCGCCACCCGGCCGCGTACGGCAGACACCGGGCGGCCTTCAAGTGTCCACACCACATCCTCGGTGCAGCGCACCGACGCGATGGCAAACGCCTGCGACGGCACATGCGGCGTGGCCGTCAGGCTGGCCGTCAGCGCTGCCAGATTGCCGCGCTGCCGGTCGGCCACGTGGTCGGACTTGCCGGCGGCAAACGCCACCCGGCCAATGCCGCCGAACAGCGGGGCCAGCCCGGCCATCCAGTCCGGCAGGAACGGCAGCCGCATCTGCCAGTGCAACGCCCGCGCCGTGCCCTGCAACGCGGCCGCCGCATCGGCGAACGCATCTGGCCCAGCGTGCAGCGCGGTGAGCAGATCGGCCAGAATCACCAGCCTGTCGATGCGCCCGAATGAGGGTGCCACAAGGTCGGCGCGGACCTGCGCGCGATAGCGGTCGTACCGGCTGCGCAGCAGTTCGGCGAGCTTGCCG
>CAIPHQ010000003.1 GCA_903864895.1 uncultured Rhodospirillales bacterium | reverse complement strand
CGCGCCTTCCATGGCCACGCGGTTGGCGGCCGACAGCGCCTCCATGTTGCGCCGATGGGCCGTTACCAGCGCCTCGGTGCCGGGCATTCCGGGTATGCCGGGCAAATTCATGTCCGACAGCATGCGGGTGAATTCGTCGGTTGCGGTCTTGGCCTGATTCATCGCCTGAGCAAACGGATTGTCGGTGCCCATGAAATTGTTGGCGGTCATGCGCGGCTCCTGCCGGTGCGGCGTTACGTCCGCCGGGCGCGCGGGTGGCTCCTGCGTGCGCCTTGCGGCTCGAGCCTGTGTAGGCGCTGCTTCGGTGCGGCTCAATGGTCCCAACGTGGGGGCCGGGCTGCGGCGGCGTCAGTCAGACGGCGTGGCGTCCGGCTCGAACAACGGCACGTCGCCGTCTTCGGCGGCGGGCGCGGGCGTTTCGTCCACTGTTCCGGCGGCCGTGCCGCCCCGCACGATCCAGCCCTGTACCTGCTCGGCGCGGCGCAGCGCGGAATCGAGCGCGGCCATGGTGGCCGACAGGTCCTCGCCCTCATCACGCGTCCAGGCCCGCACGGTGGCGAGCCACACCACGAGCAATCCCTTGGCGCGCAGCAGGCCCATCAGGCCGCTGGAGTCGATGCCAGCGCCTTCCAGCATCCAGCCCATGCTGCGCAGGCTGGCAGCGCCAAGCATTGCCGCCGTCGCCGGGTCGGCGGGCAGCGCGCGGAACAGCGCCAGCACGCCATCGCGATGCGCCTGCAACGCGTCGATGCGGCGCATGATGATGTCGAACAGGCGGTCGCGCACGGCGCCTTCGGTGTCTGCCCCGGTCAGGGCCGCCTGATCGGCGCGGCGGCCGAAACGCAGCAGCAGCGCCGCCTTGGTGGGAAAGCGCGCCCGCGCCCGCTCCAGCGGCAAGCCCGCCGCGCGGGCGGCCTGCGCCACCGTCACCGCCGCCCAGCCACGCTCGGCGGCAAGCCGCATGGCGAAGGAAATCAGCGCGCCGTCAAATTCGGTGTCATCCATGGCTGGACCCTAGGCGCGCGGGGGCGGTTTGTCAGCCCGCGAGTTCGCGGGAACGCGCGGTGGCCGCCGCTATGGCGCGCTGCACCGCTGCGGGCCACGCATCGTCGGCCATCAGCACGGCCAGCGCCCGCTCGGTGGTGCCCTTCGGGCTGGTGACGTTCTTGCGCAGAATGGCCGCGTCCTCCGGGCTGGCGGCCAGCAATGCGCCGGAGCCGGATACGGTCTGCCGCGCCATCAACCGCGCCAGATCAGGCGGAATCCCTTGGGTGATGGCCGCCTGTTCCAGCAACTCGGCCAGCAGGAACACATAGGCGGGGCCGCCGCCCGAGACGGCGGTGACCACGTCGATCAGTCCCTCATCATCCACCCATGCCACCTGCCCGACCGCCTGCAACAGCGTGTCGCACAGGGCGCGCTGGCCCGCGTCCACCGTGCCCCCCGGGCAGGCGACGGTGATGCCTTGCCGGATGGCGGCGGGAGTGTTGGGCATGGCGCGCACAATCCGCGCTTCCGGCCCCAGCAGGCGCGCCATGCCCGCCAGCGTCTTGCCCGCCATGATCGACAGGAACACGGCACTGCCCGCGTAACGCGCATACAGCGGCAACATCGCATCGGCGTTCTGCGGCTTCACCGCCAGCACTACGGCGGCGGGCCGGAAATCCGCCGGGATGGCGGCGGCATCGGCCACCACAAGTACATCGGCACCCGGCGCAGGCGGCAGTGCGGGATCGACGGCCACTGCGCCATCGAGCCCGCGTTCCCGCCACCCGGCCAGCATCGCCCCGCCCATCTTGCCGAAACCCGCCAGCAGGATGGGCGGAATCTTCTCGCTCATGTCTGTGTCCTTACGCTTCGCCGACGCATTCCAGCATGGCGGCCTGAATCGCCTCCGCCGGGGATTTGCCGCCCCACAGCACGAACTGGAACGCGGGGAAGAAGCGCTCACACTCGGTGATGGCGATGTCGATCATGTCTTCCAGACTTTCTGCCGATGCACCGGGTGCGCCGCGCAGCAGCACGGCGTGGCGGAACACCGGCATGCCGTCGTCGCTGTCCATGCCGAAATGGCCGATCCACAGCCGCTCATTGGCCAAGGCCAGAAGTTCGTACAGCGCGGCGCGGCGCTTTTCCGGTACTTTCAGGTCGAAGGTGCAGGTGAAGTGCATGGCGCTGATCTCGGTGGACCAGCAGAAATACAGCCCATAGTCGCACCATTTGCCGGGTGCCTCGGCGGCCATCTCCGAATCGCTGCGGCGCTCGAACGCCCAGTCGTTGGAGGCGACAATCTGCTCCATCACGTCCAGCGGGTTGGCGGACCGGTCGGGGATGATGCTTTGCAGGGCTGACATGCGGGGTCTCCCGTTGGAAGGAAGGCCGGAGGAAGCCGGTCCTGCGCCGCGCAGGGACCGGCCAGCGGCGCGAAGCAAGACGCCAATCGGGCGCCGACTCCGCGCAAGCGAAAGCCTAGAGGCCGCAGTTTGCGTCTCGCAAGGGCGGCGAAGCGTTCAACACATATTCTTAACGCAGCGTCTCATCTTGCCGCGCAATGTGGTTGATCGCGGGTCAGACGATCATGCCCGGCCCGCCGCCCTCGGCGGCAGGTGGCGCGGTGGCGGCGGTCTGCAAGGCGGCGACCGCGGCTTCAAGCGCCGCAATCCGCGACTCGGCGGCTTCCTGCCCGGCGCGCGCATTGGCGGCCAATTCCATCACCGCGTCGAGTTCCGAGCGCTTCACCAGATCGAGTGCGCGGATGGTCTCCTCCACCCGGGCGCGCACCATCGCCTCGGCCTCATCGCGGATTCCGGCCAGCGCGGACAGCGCGCCACCGGCCACGCCGGCCAGATCGTCGAACAAACGCGGGCGGTCGGCCATATCGTCCTCCTGTTGGGGCGCGGCACGGGCAGCGGCCTGAAGGGCTTCCACCATCGCGCGCACCCCCGTATATCGTGCGCCCATGATCTTGGTCACGGGCGGCGCGGGTTTCATCGGCTCCATTTTGCATGCTGCGCTGGTCAGGCGCGGGCATGAGACGGTCGTCCTCGACCGTTTGGGCAGCGAAGGCAAGTGGCGCAACCTGCGCAGCGCCCCGCCTGCCCGGCTGCTGCCACCCGAGGAGATCGACGCCTTCCTGGCCAGCCACCCGCCGCTGGAGATGGTATATCATCTCGGCGCAATCAGTGAGACCACGGCGCTGGACGGCGATCTGGTGTGGGCGACCAATGTCGAATTGTCGCTGAAGCTGTGGCACTGGTGTGCGGCGCGCGGCGTGCCGTTCGTGTATGCCTCCTCGGCAGCCACGTACGGCGATGGCAGTCAGGGGTTCGAGGATGGGTTCGATGGGCTGGAACGCCTGCGCCCGCTGAACCTGTATGGCTGGAGCAAGCACGCCTTCGATCTGGCGGTGAAGCGCATTCTGGCCAGCGGCGGCGCCCGCCCGCCGCATTGGGCCGGGCTGAAGTTCTTCAACGTGTTCGGCCCGAACGAGTACCACAAGGGCCCGATGATCTCGGTGGTCAACGTCAAATACGCCGAAGTGGCGGCGGGCAAGGCTCCGCGCCTGTTCCGCTCCGATCATCCGGACGTGGCCGATGGCCAGCAACGGCGGGATTTCATCTGGGTGGATGACATCGTCGATGTGATGCTGTGGCTGCTGGACACGCCTTCGGCGAGCGGGTTGTTCAACCTCGGCACCGGGCGGGCGCGCACGTATCTGGATCTGGCGCATGCGGTGTGCGACGCGGCGGACGTGCCGCGCGCGGTGGAATTCATCGACATGCCGCAGCGCCTGCGCGGCCAGTACCAATCCTACACCGAAGCCTCCACGCAGCGGTTGCGCGATGCGGGCTATGCCGGGCAGTTCACTCCGCTGGAGGAAGGCATCCGCCGCTACGTGCGCGAAAACCTCGCCCAGCCGGATCCGTATCGCTGAGCGAGGCATAAATGCTGCCGGTTCTGCTGTTTCCGCAGTTCGACCCGGTGGTGATCTCCGCCGGGCCGATTGCCATCCGCTGGTACGCGCTGGCCTATATCGCGGGCCTGCTGGCCGGGCTGTGGATTGTCCGCCGCATGGTGCAGCGCCGCCCGGCGGTGGCCCTGCCCGATCAGGTCAGCGACTTCCTGACCTGGGCGACACTGGGCGTGGTGCTGGGCGGGCGGCTTGGCTACGTGATTTTCTATCAGCCGCAACGCTTCATCGAGCATCCGTTGCAGATCCTGCAGATCTGGTCCGGCGGCATGTCGTTCCATGGCGGGATGCTCGGTGTGGTGATCGCCGTGGTGCTGTTCTGCCGCCGCGAGCGCATCAACGTGCTGGGCTTCGGCGACCGCATTGCGGTGGCAGCCCCGCTGGGGCTGTTTCTGGGCCGGGTGGCCAACTTCATCAACGGCGAACTGTGGGGCCGCGAGGCGCCGGACTGGCTGCCATGGGCGATGATCTTCCCCGGCGAACTGTCCGGCGACATCCCGCGCCATCCCAGCCAGTTGTATCAGGCCGGGCTGGAAGGCCTGTTGCTGTTCGCGGTGATGGTGACGCTGGGGCGGCAGGAGGCCATTCGCGCCCGCTTCGGGTTTCTGACAGGCGCGTTCCTGACCGGCTACGGCATCGCCCGCATCATCGGCGAGTTCTTCCGCCAGCCGGACCCGTTTCTGGGCTTTCTGTGGGCCGGGGCGACGATGGGGCAGTTGCTGTCATTGCCGATGGCGCTGACCGGCCTGTGGCTGATGGCGCGCGCAAGGCCGATTCCGGTGCTGGACGAGCGCGGGCAACCCGTGTGAGCGGGACGGCCGAGCGGCTGGACGCCTTCATGGCTCGCGCCAATGCCGCCTACTACGCCAATCGCGACCCGTTTGCCGATTTCACCACCGCGCCCGAAATCACGCAGGTGTTCGGCGAATTGCTCGGCGCCTGGGCAGCGGTGACATGGCAGGCGATGGGGGCCCCCGATCCGGTGGTGCTGGCCGAAGCCGGGCCGGGGCGCGGCACGCTGATGGCCGACGCGTTGCGCGCCATCCGCCAGACCGCACCCGGCTTTGCTGCGGCGTTGCGGCTGCATCTGGTGGAAACCTCGCCCGGCCTGCGCACGGTGCAGGCGGCCAAACTGCCGGGGGCGGCATGGCACGGCCGCATCGAAGACCTGCCGCCGGGGCCGCTGCTGCTGCTGGCCAATGAATTTCTCGACGCGCTGCCCATTCGCCAGTTCGTGCGGCACGGCACTGGCTGGGCGGAGCGGTTTGTAGCGGACGGGGTTTTTACAGAAGCGCCCGGCGGTCAGCCGCGATGGCCGGGCTTGACCTGGCCATCCACCGACGCAGCCGCCGCCGCATCGCCACTGGCAGACGGTGACATCGTGGAAGTGGGCGAAGCCGCCCACGCCATCGCCGCCACGCTCGCCGCACGCATCGCCCGCGACGGCGGGGCGGCACTGTTCATCGACTACGGCCCCGAACACTCCGCCCCCGGTGACAGCCTGCAAGCCATCATGGGCGGCAAGCCCTGCGACCCGCTGGCCAATCCGGGCAGTGCGGACCTGACCGCGCATGTCGACTTCGCCGCTTTGGCACGGGCCGCGCGCGCTGCCGGGGCTGCCGTGCAGGGGCCGGTCCCGCAGGGCGTGTTTCTGGCGCGGCTGGGGTTGTTCCAGCGCAGCGGGGCGCTGGGGCGCAGCAATCCGGCGCGGGCGGCGGGGCTGATGCACGCCGCGCAACGCCTCGCCGAGCCGGACCGCATGGGACGGCTGTTCAAGGCGCTGGCGATCTGTCACCCGGACCTGCCGATTTTGCCCGGATTCGCCGCATGACCGCCGAAAAACTGTCCACCCCTGCCCTGCCTGCTCCCCACGGCTTCTTCACCCGGCGCGGCGGCGTATCGGTTGGCCCCTATGCCAGCCTGAACTGCAGCCTGTCCGGGCAGGACGACCGCGCATCCGTGCTGGAAAACCGCGCCCGCGCCGCCCGCGCCTTGGGGGCTGACCCGGCGCAACTGGTGGGGTTGATGCAGGTGCATGGCATCGCGGTGGCCACCGTCAGCACGCCGTGGCGGCCCGGCGAGGGGCCGCAGGCCGATGCGATGGTGACACGCGAGCGTGGCATCACGCTGGGCATCGTGACGGCCGACTGCACGCCGGTGCTGTTCTGCGACCCGGAAGCGGGGGTGATCGGGGCCGCGCATGCCGGATGGCGTGGTGCGGTGGCGGGTGTACTGGAAGCCACCATCGCGGCGATGACCGCGCTGGGTGCCGGTGCCGGGCGCATCGTGGCCGCCGTGGGGCCGTGCATCGGGCAGGATTCGTACGAAGTCGCCGCCGACCTGCGTGATGCGGTTCTGGCCAACAACGCCGCCGATGCCCGCTTTTTCCGCGATGGCCGCACGGAGCGCTGGCAGTTCGACCTGCCCGGATACTGCGCGGCGCGCCTGCGCGCGGCGGGCGTGGCCGAGGTGGCGCTGGCATGGGCCGACACGGCCGCCGAGCCGGATCATTTCTTCAGCCACCGCCGCCGCACGCTGGCTGGCGGCGGGCCGATTGGCCACCAGCTTTCGGCCATCGTGCTGTAGCCGGGCCATGCCATACATCTACTACTTCTTCGCCTTCGCCCTGATCACCCTGGTGGCCTCATGCGTGCTGTACTGATGCGCCGCCGGGCGGCTGTGCTGGGCGGGCTGTTGCTGCTGGCCGGGTGCGGCGGGCTGCCGCGCCCGTTCGAGGGCGCGCCGGGAAAGCGGGCGATGAAACTGTCGCAGCCGCCTCCATCGCGTCTCGCCGTGCCCGCGCCCACCGGAGCGCTGCTGCCGGATGCGGCCAGCGCCGATTACGCGAAGGCACTGGCCGATCTGCTGGTGGAGCGTGAAGTACCCGCCGTGGCCGAAGCCGGGCGGCAGGGCGACTGGATTCTCACCGTCGCCGCCGAATTGCGCGACGGCAAGGTGGTGCCGGGTTTCACCGTGACCGACCCGTTCGGCAAGGTGCGCGGCAGCGTGGATGGCACGCCGCAAGACCCCGCCCTGTGGGCGGCGGGGGCGGCGGCGGAATTGCGCCGCTCGGCGGCGGCCGATGTGGCAAGCGTGGCGGCGCTGCTGACCAAGATCGAAGCCGCGCGCCAGCAAAACGACCCGGACAGTCTGGTCAATCGCCCGGCACGGATTCTGGTGCGTGAGGTGACCGGCGCGCCCGGCGACGGCAATGATCGCCTGACCCGCGAAATGCGCGCCAACCTGCCCAAGCTGGGCGAGATGGTGCAGGACTCCGCCGAGGGCGCGGACTACATCGTCGATTGCAACGTCACCGTCGCCAACGGTGACAAGGGCGACCAACGCATTGAAATCCAGTGGATTGTCACCGACCCGCGCGGCCACGAGCTGGGCAAGGTGGTGCAGTTGAACGACATCGAACCCGGCTCGCTGGACCATTACTGGGGCGACGTGGCCGTGGTGGTGGCGCAGCAGGCCGCAGGCGGCGTGCGTGACGTGATCCAGAACCAGATCCCCGGGCGTAAGCCTGCGGTGTCAAAGTAGCCCTGCCCCGCATGACGGTTCGTGGACAGTCCGGACCGTGGTTGCTAGAAGGCGCGCGGCCTGAAGCTGTTGAGGCTGCCTCTCCCCTCCCCCATCCCGCCCGCCCTGCGCGGACACAAGCGGGACTGCCCAGCGTGGATCGGACCAGATGAAGATTGTTGCCTGCAACAGCAACCGGCCGCTGGCCGAGGCGGTCGCCGCCGCGCTGAACCTGCAACTCACCCGCGCCTCGGTGCGCCGCTTCGCCGACATGGAAATATTCGTGGAAATCCACGAGAACATCCGTGGCGAGGATGTGTTCGTGATCCAGTCCACGTCATACCCGGCCAACGACAACCTGATGGAACTGCTGATCACGCTGGATGCGCTGCGCCGCGCGTCCGCAAAGCGGGTAACGGCGGTGATCCCGTATTTCGGCTACGCCCGGCAGGACCGCAAGAGCGGCCCGCGCACGCCGATTTCCGCCAAGCTGGTGGCCAACCTGATCACCGAAGCCGGCGCTAACCGGGTGCTGACCATGGACCTGCACGCAGGCCAGATTCAGGGCTTTTTCGACATCCCGGTGGACAATCTGTTCGCCGCCCCGCTGTTCGCGCGTGACATCCAGGAACGCTACAAAGGCCGCGACGTGATGATCGTCAGCCCGGACGTGGGCGGCGTGGTGCGCGCGCGCGCCATCGCCACGCGGCTGAACTGCGATCTGGCCATCATCGACAAGCGGCGTGAGCGCGCGGGCGTGTCGGAAGTGATGAACGTGATCGGCGACGTCACCGGGCGGCACTGCATGATCGTCGATGACATCGTCGACAGTGGCGGCACGCTGTGCAACGCCGCCGCAGCGCTGATCAAGAACGGCGCCGCCTCGGCCAGCGTGTATGTCACGCACGGCGTGCTTTCGGGCGGTGCCGTGGCGCGCATCGCGTCCTCGCCGGTCGAGATGATGACCATCACCGACAGCATTCTGGCGACCGAGGCCGTGAAGATGGCCCCGAACATCCGCCAGTCCAGCATTGCCTCGCTGCTGGCCGAGGCGATGCGGCGGATCAGCGACGAAAGTTCGGTGAGTTCGCTGTTCGACTGAGCCCGCCAACAACGGAGACAACCGATGAAGTTGATGTATTCCCCCGGCGCCTGCTCGTTCGGCATTCATGTGTTGCTGGAAGAGATCGGCAAGCCATACGAGGCCGAGGCGGTCAATCTGCGCCAGCCGAAGCCGGAGCGTGCGCTGACCGGGGTGAACCCGAAAAGCAAGGTGCCGACGTTGATCCGCGATGATGGCTCGGTGCTGACCGAATACCCTGCCATCGCGTTCTGGCTGGCGGCATCGAACCCCGCAGCCGGGCTGATGCCGGCCACGGTGGAAGCCCAGACCCGCGCGCTGGAAGCCACGGATTTCTGCGTGTCCACGCTGCACATGCTGGGCTTCTCGCCGATGTTCGCGGCCGGGCGCGCCGCCACGCCGGAACTGGGCGAGGCCATGAAGGCGGTCGGGCGCGCCGTGGTCGAGAACGGTCTGGCGCATATGTCCGCCGTGCTGGGGAGCCAGGATTACGTGCTGGGCAGCTACTCGTTCGCCGACTCGGCGCTGTTCTACAACACCAACTGGGCCGGGATGTTCGGCGTGGACCTGCCCGCCAACATCGCCGCGTTCCGCGAACGGATGCGCGCCCGCCCGGCGGTGCAGCGCGTGATTGCCGCCGAGGGGCTGTCCTGACTGCCGAACCACGCCTGACCCCGCGCGCGTTCTGGTTCCTCCGCCACGGCGAGACGGACTGGAATGCGCGCGGCTGGTCGCAGGGCAATGTTGATATTCCGCTGAACGCCAACGGCATCGCGCAGGCGCACGCCGCCGCCGCGCAGTTGGTGGGGCAAGGCATTGCCAGCATCGTCGCCTCGCCGCTGTCGCGCGCCCGCGACACGGCGGACATCGTGGGCCATGCGCTCGGCCTGCCGGTAACGCTGGACGAGTCGCTGCGCGAGGTCAGCTTCGGCGTGCAGGAAGGCCAGCCGATGAGCGAGTGGTTCGACGACTGGATTTTCGGCCATTTCACCCCCGAGCGAGCCGAGACCTTCGCCCATCTGCGTACGCGGGCCGTGGGTGCCATCAACCGCGCGCTGGAAAACCCGGCCCCGGTGCTGGTGGTAGCGCATGGTGCGCTGTTCCGCGCCCTGCGCGCCGAAATGGGTCTGCCGCCGCGCGAGCGGCTGCCCAATGCCACGCCGATGTGGTGCGTGCCGGGTGACCCGGCGTGGG
>CAIPHQ010000002.1 GCA_903864895.1 uncultured Rhodospirillales bacterium | reverse complement strand
GCTGCTGCTCAGACAAACCGTCAATCGCCTCAAGCCACTTGCGAAATTCCGCGCTGTCCATCGTCACAATCCTCGATACGTCCAAACGATTGAACCTAATATGAACTACGCATATGATTCGCTAATAGAGCCAAAGTTTTTGCTTCTTTTTTCAAAAAGAAGCGCTTTCTTGCTTCCTGCCCGGCGAACCGAGAGGCGCGCTCACAGCGAGAACCTCTCGCCAAGATAGACCCGGCGCACGTCGGCATGCGCGACCACCTCTTCCGGCCGTCCCTCCATCAGCACCTGGCCGTCATGCATGATGTAGGCCCGATCGATGATTTCGAGCGTCTCGCGCACGTTGTGGTCGGTGATCAGCACGCCGATGCCGCGATCTTTCAGATGGCCCACCAGATCGCGGATTTCGCCTACCGCAATCGGGTCGATGCCCGCCAGCGGTTCATCCAGCAGGATGTAGCTTGGCTGCGTGGCCAGCGCGCGGGCAATCTCCACGCGCCGCCGCTCACCACCCGACAGCGCCAGCGCCGGGGTGCGGCGCAGATGGGCGATGCCGAATTCGGCCAGCAATTCATCCAGCATCTGCCCGCGCCGCCCGCTGTCCGGCTCCACCACTTCCAGCGCCGCGGTGATGTTCTGCTCCACGTTCAGGCCACGAAACACGCTGGCTTCCTGCGGCAGATAGCCGATGCCAAGCCGGGCGCGGCGGTACATCGGCAGGCCGGTGATGTCGGCCCCGTCCAGCATGATGCTGCCGGTATCGGGCCGCACGAGGCCCACGATCATGTAGAATGTGGTGGTCTTGCCCGCGCCGTTGGGGCCCAGCAGGCCCACCGCCTCACCGCGCCGCACGGAGACGGTGACGTTCCGCACCACCGGGCGCTTGCGATACACCTTGCCTACCCCGGCCGCCACCAGCCCGGAACCGGCGGGGTCGGCGGCGCGGCCGGGCAGCACGCGCAGACTTGAGGCGCCGCTTGCGGTCCCGCTCATGGGGCGGGCTTTGCGGCAGGCGCGCCTGCGGCACCCTGCGCCGCGTTCGGCATGATCATGCCCTGCACCCGCTCGGTGGGCGAACTGAGGATGTGGGCGATGCCGGTTTTCATGTTCACATCCGCCGCCGGGCCGTTCACCTGATTGTCGCCATGCGTGATGCGGACATGCCCGATCACGCGGGCCATGCCCGTGTCGGCCACATACACGCCCCGGTCGCCGCGGACCGTGTCGGTCTGGGTACGCAGCTCAATGTTCCCAAAGCCTTCCACGCGTTGCAGCTTGCCCGAGCCGCCTGCCAGCGGGTCCGGCGCGGTGCGGGCGGTGGCGGTGGCCACCGGCGGCGGCTTGGCGGCGGTGCCCGGCGTATCCGGGGCCGTGTAGCCAACCAGAGTATCGGCGGCCAGACGCCTGCCATCGGCGGTCAGCACCACCGCATTGCCGCGCCCCACCGCCATGCGGCGCTGGGACCAGTATTCCATGCTGTCACGCGCCGTCATCACCTGCTGCGGCGTGGTCAGCTTCATCGCCTTGCCGGTCATCACCAGAACGGCCTGATCAATGTCGTACACCGCGCGGTCGCCCACCGCCTCGTCGGTCGGCGTGACGATGCGGACATTGCCTTCAGCTTCCAGCCGGTACACCTCATTTCCGCCCTCACCGGGATCAACGGCGGCGGGTTTGGCAGCACTGGCCGCTGGCGGCGCGGCGGCATCCCCCGCCTTCTTGCGGTAATGCGCAATCAGCCGGTCGGCCAGCACGGTCACATCGCCCCGCGCCGCCCGCGCCTCACCGCTGGCAATCACCACCTGCTGGTTCTCGCGCCATTCGAACCCGTCGCGCGCCGTCACAGACACCGGGCCGCCGCTGGACAGATCAATGCCTTGCGCCGAGGCCACAGTGGCAGACAGCGCCAGCGCGGCGCAGGCCCATAACAACCGGGTCATGGCGTGGCCGCCTTGGCCGGTGCCGGGCGGGCTACGGCGGTCCTGGTCTGCGGCACCGGGGTTTGCAGAACCGGCGGCGCGGGCGGGGCGGCCGGGTCCGCCGTCTCGGGCGGGGTGGCAGGCGCGCGGGCGCTGTTCAACACCAGATGGCCCGGCCCAAAGAACCGCACCACCGCGCCCCGGTCCGTCACCGCGAAACCCTGCGCGTCCAGCGCGCCAAACGGGCCTTCGGCATGGGTCATGTCCGAACTCGCCGCCGCCCCTGCTTTCAGGTCGAGTGCTGCGGTGCTTGTCGTCAGCGTGGTGCCGTCATCGCGATACACCTGCACGTCACCCGACAGATCAAGGTTGCCCGCGCGCTGGAGATAGACGCCATTCTGCGCCCGCACCATCAGCCAGTTGCCTGATTCCAGCGTCACATCGCCTTGCGGATCGGTGAAGTCGATGCGCTCGTCATTCACCTGCCGCGCCGAGGATGCGGTCATGGTGTAGGGCTGCCCCCTGTCGTCCACGCCATGATAGGTGGCGGTCTTCATCTCGCCGCTTTGCGGCATGGCCACGCCCCGGCGGTAGGTCAACCGGGCGTTGTCCTTGTCACCGGCGAATTCCGGCCACAACGCCACGCAGGACAGCAGCGCCAGCGCCAGCAGCGGCAGCAGGCGCTTGCCGATCCGCACCCCCCAGATTTGCCGCGCCAGTTTCGCGTCCACCACCCCACGCCGCACCGGCCCGCG
>CAIPHQ010000001.1 GCA_903864895.1 uncultured Rhodospirillales bacterium | reverse complement strand
CGTGACTGAAAAATGCTCAAACGGGCGCTGGCAGTTTCGGTCCGGGTTTCAGGAATGCGGCTGCGGCGGCGGCAAACAACAGGCCCATCAGCAGCGCAAATGGCCGTATGTTGCCGCCGGTGGGGATAACCGGAATCACCAATGACCATGAATTGATGGACCAATGCACCAGAATGGCGGGTATCACGCTGAACCCGGTGTTCATCGCCAGTCGTGCGAAGATGATCGACAGTGCGAGAGCACTCGCCAGAAACAGCACCATCGGCATCTGCGCCTGCCCGGTGCCCGCCATGAAGAACAACGGAACGTGCCACACGCCCCAGAGCGCACCGACGATCAGGCTGGACCAGCGCCACCCCAGCCGCGCGGTCAACACAGGCAGGGCATAGCCGCGCCAGCCGAATTCTTCGCCCGCCGGGCCGCCGATGATCAGGACCAGCGCGAATTGCGCGACGGCAGCTCCAAACGGGCGTACGCCAGTTGGTGCTGGCAGGCTTCCACCCAGAGCGCCATCGATGGCAAGCGCCGCCAGCATGGCCACCGGGGCGGCCAGAAACGCAACACCATACCAACGGAGGCGCAATCGCCACGCCATGCAGCGGTGCCACCACCAGATTGTCCCGCTGACGCCTGCAAACATCAGAACCACGAACAGGGCGGCTAGGCTGGGGCCGAACCCGGCCGCAAGAACGCAAGCCTTGCTCAGCCCGGGCAGGTCTTGCCGGACAAGATCGCTGATGCCCCATAGGCTCCAGGTCCAGCCAAATGTCAGTGCCACAAAGGTGAGAGTGGCCCATGTGGACCCTGCGCCTGCCAGAGACGCCTGCCCGGCTGCGGACTGCTGGCTGGCAACGGACGCGATGGCCGGGCCTGCGGCCATCAGCCGATGTCCCAGCTTTCGAGCTTGCCCTGCCAATAGAGTTGCGGCTTGCCGTTGATCTCCCACGCCACTTCGCCTGCGAATGGTATCCAGTGGCTTGCATGCAATGTGTAGCCGGAGAACCGCCCCCGCCATGGTGTGGGCAAGTGCGGAACAGAGGCTGACCGCGGGCGGTCAGGGGCAAAGGCCCCGGCGATCCGCCCGCTGCTGTCGAGGCTGAGGATAACGTCCGACGCGGTCTCCCCGGTGCCTGCGCTGACGACAAGTGTATCGGGCGTGTCTTGCCGCCAGCGCAGCGTTGCATTGAGCAGAATGGCGGTGGGCGCCCATGGAAGTTCCGCGAGGTAGCGCATCAGTTCACCGCGGACGAGGGCGGGCGTGGGGACCGCCCGGGTGATCGGGATCAGGCCGAACGCCTTGATATCCAGGCAGGCCTTGCCGCGTTCCAGTGCGTCCTGCACCGTCACCATGCCAAGCGGCCCGAATTTCGCCTGCCAGTTGAAGGCGCAGGCCTGCGTGGAGATCGTCTGCGTCGCGGTGAAGTGCATCCATGACGGTGAGTCGAGGCTGCGCTTCATCCGCCCGGTCTGTGTCAGTCGGACAGTGTCGCGCCGTTCATCGGGCTTCACACCGAGCCGCATGGCGAGGTCGTACACGGCTGCGGGCAGGCGTGCCCGGCGTTCAGCATCGGTTTCAGGCATGCGGCCATCCTTCATGCGGTTCACTGGACATGAATGTCATTGGGCGGGTGCCAGAAAATGATGATCAATCCGGCCATCAGCAACAATATCACGAAATTGATAAACGGGTTGTAGAATGCCCCATAGTTTACAATAACACTCCAGGGCAAATTGATCATCATATGGTAGAGGACGGCGATGAATATGCTTCCGCCTGACCCTGTGACGAGCCATACGATGATGACTCGTAATGCGACAATGCTCAGGCAGTGCCAGACAATCCATACGGTTGTATGGCCGATCTGGATAAACGGAATGACATGCCAGATCGACCAGAATGCACCAAGAATGAGTGCGGCCGGAATTGTTCGGCAACGGGACCTGAGTGCAGGGAATGCATAGCCTTGCCAGCCGAGTTCCTCGCCGATAGCACCGATGAAATACAGAAATATGAAAACTGGAATTTCATCAATCGCATAGATCGGAGGCGGCAATACGGTTCCGGTCAGGCGCAGCACGGCATATTGCAGCGTGGCGGCGATGGGCAGCAGGCAAACGGCAGCAAGATACCAGTGCACGTGCCGAACCCGGTGTACGTCGATGGCCCGCAGGGCAAGCGTTGCTGTTTCGCTCGCGCCGCGTCTGCGATAGACGAGGATCAGTCCGGTGGCCATCGGCACGAACGCCATCAACGCGCTGGTTGGCTGGGCTGTCAGACCCGCAAGCCGGCCACCTGCCATGCCCAGGGCGTAAAACGGGATGGACAGGCCAGAAACCAACAGGAAAAACGCATACGGCGATGCGCTCACGCTTGGATTTGTTGTGCGGATCTGCCCTGCCTCAACGGGCATCGGTGCCTCTGCGGCCCATTACGGTGCGGTGAATACCCATCGCGCGAGGGTGAAAATGATCCCACCCGCATACAGACAGCCAAAAATCGCCTTGGTCTGGCCCGCCAGCCATTCCGGCAAATAGATATCGAAATTGCCGCGCCGGTCTTCCGTATAGCGGGCGGCGATTTGGGTCAGCGGACAATGCAGTCGGTTGGAGGCCAGAATGATAACCTCGATGAAAACCGTACCAATTGAAAGCGCCGCCCAAGGTATTTGCCCGCGCCATGCGAACACCCAGATTGCGGCGATGCAGGAGACAAAAAATCCCCAGACAACGGTGTGCAGGAACTTGATCGCCATCAGCCTGTGCAGCGTCGCGCGGACCATGCGAGTCCTTCATGTCTGCACCAGGTGGCCGGGCGGGCCGACGCGCGCGACATTTTGGACCGCCGCGCCGGCCGTTGGCCTTCGCACGGCAAAGGCGGCGGCCAGCCAAAGCACAGCTGCAAATGCCGTCTGCCAAAGCAGGCTTTGAGACAATGACACCGCCGGAAACAGAACCAGGAGCCATCCCGTGAAACTGGCGTGCATCAGAATCGCCAGCAGCACGCTCCCGGTCTTGCTGTAGATCCACGTCATCAAGATGCGATAGGGAGTCAGCGTGGCGATATAGACCACGGTGAATTCCAACGGCCAGACCACACCCATCGCCGCAATATTATATCGAAAATCGACCAGCAGATGCCAGAACGCCCAGATCAGACCGAGCAAAAGCCCGGCCATGCCCGCATGGCACCACACCAGCAGGCGCGGCGTTGCAAAGCCGGTCCAGCCGATTTCCTCGAAGCTGCCCGCGATGAGTCCCGCGCCAAACAGCGCCCATTGCAAGCCGGGCGCGAATACCGGCGACACAAGGGCCGTGAAACACAACAGGATAGCCAGCAGAAGCAGTGGCGCGGTCAGCAGAGCCACCGCATACCAGCCTGGGCCGGTCCTCCAGCAGAGGCAGCGTGCCCAGACGTCACGCAACCCGGCGCGCCCGCCACACAGCGCGGTCAGCGTCAGACCCGCCACGCTGGGTCCGAGCAACATCAGCGCGAAGTCCACACCGAGTTCGCTCGGCCCGGGGGTCGAGAGGTCAAAGCCTCTCGCGGCCAGCACGGCCAGAATGCCGCCCCAGCTAATGGCAAAAGTCAGCGTGGCATAGGCCAGCAGAGGGCGTTGCCGCAGCTGAAAAGGCCGAATATCGAAATTGAGCATCACGGCGGCTCAGGGCCGCCGGTAGAAGCTCGCCGCGATCAGGATTCCACCAAGCAGCAACACGCCTCCACTCAGGAGCGGGGGGATGATATAGTAACGGTCTTCGGTGGTTTGCAGTTTCAGATCTCCGATCCGGGCGACGTCAGTTGTCTTTTGGGTCATCAGCACCGGGATCATGAGAGCAATCAGCCCAATACATACCAGAACGGCCCCGCTCATCGTCAGCGCACGCATCACGTTGTCCTCCTTATGGCCCAAACATCGGCGTGGCTGTGCCAACGGCCACCAGTGCGATCCGTGCCGTTCGGGTCCAGCTCTGGCGCTGCGCCCGTGACCAGAATCGTATTCACGCCAGCATGACCGCTTCGACCGGCCGCCGCGCCGAATAGGGCATGTTCGAACCATAGCCGAAGCGCATCACGAGGTCGGGGCGCCGGCCCGGCAGGCCGATCAGGTCTGCCAATCCGGGCCGCAAACCGGCGACTTCGACGGGCTGGTTGAGGAACGCACATTTGAGGCCCAGCACCGTCGCTTGCAGTGCAAATCGCTGGGCGGCGCGGCCGGCCAGAACCCAGTGCGCGCGGTCTTCGGTCTGCGCCGCAAAGACGGCGATGCCCGCGGACCCGGCAATCTGGCGGGCACATTTGTCATTTTCCGCATTGGCCGTGAACGCGGCGTCGAAGAACAGCGGCCCGAGCCACGCAGGCAGGATGGGATTGCCGGTGGTTGCGGTGAACAATCCGTCCCCGGTCCGCAGTGCCTGGCGGGGGCTGAACCGGAGCCAGCTTCGCAGTTCACGCACGAAGGCAGGGTCGGCAATCTGCGCGCTGTTCCCCGCGAGGATGAGTTCGCGGACACGCGCGATCTGCGGCGGGGCGGTGATCAGGACCAGATCGACGCCGGGGATGGCCGCCGCCGCGGTCAGCGTTTGCAAATCGGCGTTGCTGACCGGCTTGCCGTCATAGTCGTTGCGTGAGCACTGCCGCTGGGGGATTGCGTCGAACAGCGGCGACGGATTTGCCTCACCGTTGCCGGATTCAAACACAACGGCACCACCGGAGGACGGATCGAACCGCACTTCGCCTGGGTGGCCCCGCGCGCCACTGGCCAGGGCAAGGTTTTCAGCCGCACAGCCGAGGCTGACGAACAGGTGGTGATCGTCCGGGTCCACGGCGGGCGTTCGCCGCGACAGGTCGGGCAGGATGTCGATACGGTTCGCAGCGGCGCGGAACTTCCAGGGCTGGGTGTTGTGGCCGCTGGGGGCGAGCGTCGCGTGGCGGACGAATTCACCAATTGCCGGTGTTTGCCGCAGGGTGGCGCGGGTGATGGCGACCGAGGTTTCATAGCCATCGAGCGAGCCCATATCGCGGACAACAGCGTAGGCTGCCCCCGCGCCTGCGATGGCCAACGCGCCGCCACCCAGAAAGATGCCCCGTCTTGTCGCCATATTGCCGCACCTCGCGCACATCCGGATGGTGATACCGGAGGATGTCACTGCCGCGACGCTACCGGCGGCTGGGTGTGGCTCGCAGGATCGGAAGCTACTCAGGGCGTGGCGCACCCGGCGTCGAGACTGACGGTGGCCAGGCGAAAAATTATGCGAGATCGAATTATATTTATTCAGCCGTGCTATTCGCCGGGTGCGGGCAACATATCGCAAGTTCCAATAGCTTGGTCATATTTGTCCGGGTCATAATGTGGCGTGCCAGATGCACCGGTCCCGGCGGAGAGGATATAAACATGATGAAGCGAAATATTCTGATGGCGGCGTTCTGTCTGCTGGGCGCGAGCCTCGGCGTGGCGCGGGCCGAACCGCCGACGCCGCCGTTTTATGAAGCCGCCGCCAAAATCAAGCCGGATGGCGCGCTCGGCCAGATTGTCAGCCGGGAGGCGGTGGGCACCCGTGTGGCCGGGGCGCAGGCGTGGCGGATTGCCTATGTTTCGTCCGATGTTGCCGGGCGCAAGACGGTTGAGACCGCGCTCGTCGTAGCCCCGGCCGGCCCGCCGCCCGCCGGGGGGCGGCCTGTGGTGGCATGGGCGCACGGCACCACGGGGGCGGCGCAGAATTGCGGCCCGTCGCAGGTGTTGAACCCGGTGCAGGGGCTGAACGAATACTTCCTGATGGGCGGCGATTCCTGGACCGACTACGGGCTGCCCAGCGTGGATGACTTCATCCGGCAGGGCTACGTGGTGGTCGGCACCGACTATCAGGGGCAGGGCGGCGGCGGGCGGCACCAATACGCCGTGGCGGCGACGCAAGCGCGTGACCTGATCGACTCGGTTCGCGCCGCTGTTGCGCTGAAGGAGGCGGGCGCGGGCCACAAGGCCATTGCCTATGGCTGGTCGCAGGGCGGCGGTGCGGTGCTGGCCGCTGGCAGCCTGCCGGACTACATCGCGCAGCGCGGCACGGCGGCCGATGGGATCGAAATGCTGGGGTTTGTTGCACTGGCCCCGCACGAAACGGCGGTCCTGGCCGGCGGCGGCACGGCGGATGAGGCAGCCGCGCAGAAAGTCATGGGCGAACTGACCGCCGCCTTTTCCAAGAACGTGTTCGACTTCACGCATTTCGCCATGCTGATGTGGGGCACGCAGGCGGCGTTTCCGGACCTGAGCCTGACCGATCTGTTCACCGATGACGGGGTGAAGGTCGTGGACCGGGTATTCTCAAACAAGTGCATGCATGCGGCGGCGGATACGTTCAGCTACGCGTTTGGTGCCAACTTCAAGACTCTGCTGAACCCGGCGCCGAAAAACGCCGCAGGCTGGGTGCAGGGGCTGGTGCAGGGCAGCGTGTTGCCGGTGCCGCCGGTGGCGCCCGTGGTGATCTACTGGGGCAACAAGGACACCACCAACCCGCCCATCATGGGCAAGTTGTACCAGGACCAGATGTGCAAGCTGGGCGGCAATGTCGGGCGCGTGGAACTGGCGGGCGAGCAGACGCATTTCACCACGCCGGGTGCCTCTGCCCCGCTGTACCTGCCGTGGATGGCCGGCCGGTTCGCGGGCAAACCGTTGCCGAACGGCTGCCCGGGGACCTGATCGGTCAGTCCGGAGCCATGCCACGCCAGCGCACCCGCTACAGCCAGCGGCGGGTGCGCTGGCGGTATTCGGCGTATTGTGTGCCGAATTTCCCGGCCATCACGCGTTCCTCCGGCATGATCTGAAACCGGGTGATGAACAGCATGAACCCAACCGGGCCGAATAGACCCCACGGGGCGGCCAGAAACACCATCCAGCCGAGCAGCACGAACAGCATTCCGGCGTACATCGGGTTGCGGGTGACACCGAAAATGCCGCCCGTGACCAGCGCGGACGCGGCGTTGATGTCCACCGGATTGATGGTGGTTCTGGCGCGGCGGAACGCCAGCACGGCGGGGGCTGCGAACAGCAGGCCCACGGCGGCCAATGCCGCCGCGACCGCAAGACGGATAGGCCCCCCGGTTTCGATCACCGGGCTCAGGCGGGCGATGCCCCACATCGCTGCTGCGGTCAGCAGCGTGATGATGGGCGGCGGGATTTTGTGTTCAAGGGCGCGCATGTGTCTCGGCCTCTTGGCTGGTGGAACGAAACCTCAGTCCGGCGGGCCAAATTTCGGCACGGAGGCCATCTGTTCGGCAATCACCCGCGCATTGATGGGCTCGATCTGCGCCGCACGCCAATATGCCGCAACCTTGCTGTGACGGGCGATCAGATCGGGCCGGCCGTAAACCCGTTCGACCAGTGCGACGGCGTTCAGGATCGGGATCAGCGCACAATCGCCCAGCGACGCGCGGCCGCCGGCAGCCCACGGTGAATCGGCGTCGAGAAAATGGTCGATATAGGACAGGCCGCGGCCGAGTGATTCCATCGCGCTCGCCACCACATCCGGTTTGCGGTCGCCGGGGTTGCGCACGCTCAGCAGAATGCGCGGCGCACCGAGAAAATACAGGTCCGGTAGACGCAGGAACAACCGCGCCCGTGCCAGATCCTCGGCCTTGTCCGGCCGCAGGGAGGTGGCGGGAAACCTGTCTTCCAGATACTCGAGGATGGTGGCTGATTCTGGAATGGCAAATCCGTCATCCAGCACCAGCGTTGGCACTTGTCCCATCGGGTTCAGGGCGAGGTAGGCATCGCCCTTCAATCCGCCATCCGGCGGCGGCACGATCGCGATGTCGAGATTCTTGCGATAGATCGACAGGCGCACGCGTGCGGCGAACGGCGAAATCGGGGCGCTGTAGAGTTTCATTGGCTGATTCCCTGTTGGATTGAACGTGGCATCAAGCACCCAGCGCGAGCGGCGCGGGTGAGAACGGGGTCTGGCGCAGGTTTTGACCGCTGTGCTCGGCCCGCCAGCGTTCGTCGTCGATGGACAGGCTGGGGTTCGGCGGCATCGGGAAGCCCTTGTCGCGGTCCCAGCGATCCAGATCGTAGCCCCGGTAGAAGGGTGTCAGGTTGAAACTGGCAAATGCCTTCAGGCGGTTTGCCAGTGTCTGCCGGGCAAACGGCAGTGCCGCATAGCGGCGGGCAATGGTCTCGAAGCTTTCCGCCGGTGCGCCGGTCAGGTCCTGCACCACATCCGTCACGCCGCCCTCGAATTCGAACGCGCCGCGTTTCATTTCCTCGACGTAGAAGCGAAACCCGCTGATCTCGAGCGGGTTGATCTGCTGTTGCCGGGCGACCTTGCGGAACATCCAGAACGGCAGGCTGACCGGCACCACCCGGTGGCCAACCACCGTGGCAGCGACCTTTGCCATGTCGTGGCCGGACAACAATCGCGGGCCGGTCGGGCGGTAACTCATGCCGCCATGACGCTCCGGCGACTCAAGCACTGCGGTGATCACGCGGGCGATGTCTTCATTCGATACCGGGGCGGCGCGGCCATTGCCGGTCAGGACCGGGAAAATTCCCAGCAACGCTGCGAAGTCCATGACGCGCAGGAAATTGTTGGCAAACATGCCGGGGTTGACGATGGTGTGCGAAATGCCGCGCAAATCGGCAAACAGCCGATCAAGCAGCCAAGTCTGCCGGGTCATGATGGCCGGATGCGCGCGGTGTGACAGCCACTGGCCCATCTGCACGATGGCTTCAAGCCTGGCTTCGCGCGCGGCAACCGCGAAGGCCACACCGGCCTGAATCATGTGCGTATGGAACATTGGCAGGTAGTAGGCGCGCTGGGTGCCGCGCAGGGCAGCGAGCATCTGGTCCGGGTCGAACATGTCGGCCACCACGGTTTCGATGCCGCGGCGTTCCAGCGCGGTGCTGCGCGCGTCCTGCCGGTGCACGACGGCGCGCAGCGGATAGCCGCGGGCGTGCAGTTGCTCGACCACGGCGGCACCGGTTTTTCCGGTCGCACCGGTCACCAGAATCTTCGGCAGTTTCATGACGGTTATCTCCCTGATGCGGCGGTTGGGCAAGTTTAGATGATGCTTGTCATCCCATTAGATGATGGGTATCCTCTTTTCGGTCAAGTGCGAATGTGAGGGCGGGCAGGCGATGCGGGTGTCACAGGCGGAGAAGGATCGCAGCCACGCGCGGATTGTGGACAGCGCCGCACGCCTGTTGCGGGAGCGTGGGGTTGAGAACACCAGCGTGACCGACGTGATGAGCGACGCCGGGCTGACGCATGGCGGGTTCTACCGGCATTTCGACAGCAAGGACGCGCTGACGGCGGCGGCGGTTCAGGCGGCGTTCGACCAGTTTCTGCGACCGCTGGAAGATCGCATTGCAGCCGGGGATTCGGATGCGGCGCTGGCGCAATTTCGGACCCTGTATCTGTCCCAAGGCCATGTGGAACATGCCGGGATGGGCTGTCCGGTGCCGTCCTTGGCCAGCGAAATCGGCCGCGCCGGGCCCGCGCTGAAAGACGCGTTTGGTGCCGGTGTCAGGCGCAGCATCGCTGCCCTGGCCGCCGGGGCCGGTGATACCAGCCCGGACGGCATGGCGGCGGCAGCGCGGGAGTTTGCCATGCTGGCCGGTGCGGTGATGCTGGCCCGTGCCGCGGGCCAGCAAACAGCGCACGATATTCTCGCCGCCTGCAAAACTTGACTCATGCCCCGCGCGGGCGGCCTGTTGGCCCCCGGCGATGGCATGAATGGTGGCAGGCATGGCGGCCAACGCATTTTGGACGCAGACACCCGTGGATGCAGCCGCAGCGCTGGGTTGCGGAACGGACGGACTCAACGCCGCCGAGGCCGCCGCGCGGTTGGGCAAATATGGCCGCAACGCCGATGCCCGCGTACGCGAAGCCGGAGTCGCCCGTGCCGTGCTGCGGCGGTTGCTGGAGCCGATGTGCCTGTTGCTGATGGCCGCCGCCGTGGTCTCGGCCGCCACTGGCGATGCGCCCTCGGCACTGATCATACTGGTGATCCTGGGCGTGTCCGTCGCGCTGGACACGGTGCAGGAGGGCAGCGCCAAACGCGCGGCAGAGGCGTTACGCCAGTCGGTGGCGCAGACCGCGCGGGTCAAGCGTGACGGCGTGTTCGTGACCGTCGAGGCCGAAACCGTGGTGCCCGGCGACGTGTTTCGCGTGGGTGCCGGTGACATCATCCCTGCCGATGCGCTGCTGCTGGAGTCCAGCGCGTTTACCGCCAATGAGGCTGCACTGACCGGCGAGCCGTATGGCGTGGTCAAGCGCCCCGGCGTGGTGGCCGCCCAGGCCGCAGCGGAGGCCAGCAACGCGCTGTTTCGCGGTGCCGTGGCGCAAACCGGGGAAGCGGTGGCGCTGGCCGTGGGCACCGGGGCCAACACGCTGTTCGGCGAGGCGGCCAAGTCACTGAACGAGGCGGCGGAGATTTCGCCGTTTCAGCATGACCTGCGCCAGTTGGGCTTTCTGGTGGCGCGCGCCACCGTGGTGCTGGTGGTGGGCGTGTTCGCCGCCAACGTGGCGTTTGGCCGCCCGCTGATTCAATCGTTGATGTTCTCGGTGGCGCTGGCGGTGGGGCTGACGCCGGAACTGCTGCCGATGATCACCACCGTCACGCTGTCACGCGGCGCGGTGCGCATGTCGCGGCGCAAGGTGATCGTCAAACGCCTGTCGGCCATCCACGACCTCGGTTCGATGACGGTGCTGTGCACCGACAAGACCGGCACACTGACCTCGGCCCAGATTGAAATGGCGGGCGCGTTCGGGCCGGGCGGGGCGGCGGATGAACGGCCCGCCATGCTGGCGGCGGCGTGCGCCATCCTCGGCGGCGACAAGGGCTCGCTGGACGAGGCGCTGGCCCATGCGCGGCCCAAGGCCGCCGAAGGCTGGACGCGGCATGGCTTGCTGCCGTTCGACTATCAGCGCCGCATGGGCGCGGTGCTGGCCGATGGGCCGCAGGGGCCGGTGCTGATCGTGAAAGGCGCGCCGGAAGCCGTCTTGGCAGCCTGCGCCACGGCCTGCGGCGGCGCAGCGCTGGATGCGGCGGCGCGGGCGGCGGTGCTGGCGCGGGTGCATGATCTGGCCGGGCAGGGGCTGCGCTCGGTCGCCATCGCCTCGCGCCCGTGGCAGGGCGCGCCGCGCGACCCGGAAGGTGCCGATGAAACCGGTCTGGTATTCGAAGGCCTGTGCACCTTCGCCGACCCGCCCAAGGCCAGCGCACCTGCCGCCGTGGCGCGGCTGGCCGCCGCCGGGGTGCGCGTGGTGGTGCTGTCCGGCGATGACCCGCAGGTCGTGACACGGCTGGCCAAAATCGTCGGCCTGCGCGCCACGCGCGTGGTCAGCGGCAGCGAGTTGAATGCGCTGACCGTGGACGCGCTGCGGGTGCAGGCGCGCGACATCGACGTGTACGCAAGGCTGTCGCCCGACCAGAAGGTGCGCGTGGTGCACGCGTTGCGCGCGGCGGGCGAGATTGTGGGCTTCATGGGCGACGGCGTGAACGACGCCCCGGCCATCAAATCCGCCGATGTCGGCCTGTCGGTGGACGGTGCCACCGGCGTGGCCCGCGCGGCGGCCGACATGATCCTGCTCGATTCCGATCTGGCGGTGGTGGCGGACGGGGTGGAGGAGGGGCGGCGGACCTTTGCCAACATCCTGAAATACGTGCGCATGGGGGCGAGTTCGAATTTCGGCAACATGCTGTCGATGGCCGCGGCCTCGTTGTTCCTGCCGTTCCTGCCCATGCTGGCCACGCAGATTTTGCTGAACAACCTGCTGTATGACGTCTCGGAAATCGGCATTCCGTTCGACAATGTCAGTGCGGCGGATATCAGCCGCCCGCAGCGCTGGCGCATTCAGGACATCGTGCGCTTCGCCGCGGTGATGGGGCCGCTGTCCTCGGTGTTCGACCTGCTGACCTTTGCCACGCTGTATCTGGGTTTCGGTGCCAGCCCGGCGGTGTTTCAGACCGGCTGGTTTCTGGAATCCATCGCCACGCAGACACTGGTGGTGTTCCTGATCCGCACGCGCGGCCGCCCGTGGCGGGATGCGCCGAACAAGGTGCTCACCATCAGCACGCTGGGCGCGCTGGCGGTGGCGCTGGTGGTGCCGTTCTCGCCGCTGGGCGGCTGGTTCGGCTTCGAGACGCCGCCGCTGATGGCCTTGCTGACGCTGGCGGCCATCGTGCTGACCTACCTGGTCTGCGCCGAATGGATCAAGTCCCGCTCGCTGCCTGCCGCGCCGCCAACGGCGGCTGCATTGGGCGTATGAGGCCGGGCGGTATTCCGCAGGGCCGGGCGGGTTGCTAGGTATGCGCACGGCAAAGGGACGCACCACACGATGAGCAATATATTCCGCGGCACCATTCCGGCGCTGATGACCCCGTGCACGCCGGACCGGCAGCCGGATTTCCCGGCGCTGGTGCGCAAGGCGCAGGAACTGATCGCGGCGGGCATGTCGGCGGTGGTGTATTGCGGCTCGATGGGCGACTGGCCGCTGCTGACCGACGCGCAGCGCATGACCGGCGTGGAGCATCTGACCGGCGCGGGCGTGCCGGTGATTGTCGGCACCGGTGCGCAGAACCCGGCCCGTGCGGCAGCGTTCGCCGCCCACGCCAAGAAGTCCGGGGCGAAGGGATTGATGGTGATTCCGCGCGTGCTGTCACGCGGCACCTCGGCCGCCGCGCAGCGCGCGCATTTTGAAGGCGTGCTGGGGGCCGGCGACGATCTGCCCGCCGTGATCTACAACAGCCCGTATTATGGCTTCGAGACCAAGGCCGACCTGTTTTTTGCACTGCGCGAGCGGCACCCGAATCTGGTCGGCTTCAAGGAATTCGGCGGGGCTGCCGCCCTGCGCTACGCCGCCGAGCACATCACCGGCCATGACAAGTCGCTCACCTTGATGGTGGGCGTGGACACGCAGGTGTTCCACGGCTTCGTCAATTGCGGCGCGGCGGGGGCCATCACCGGCATCGGCAATGCGCTGCCCAAGGAAGTGCTGCATCTGGTCGCCCTGTGCGAGCAGGCGGCGGCGGGTGACGCGGTGGCGCGGCGGCGGGCGCTGGAACTGGAGCAGGCGCTGTATGTGCTGTCCTCGTTCGACGAGGGGGCCGATCTGGTGCTGTTCTACAAGTACCTGCTGGTGCTGGAGGGCTACCCGGAATACGAACTGCACTTCAACGCCCGCGACACTCTGTCCGCCAGCCAGCAGCATTATGC
Source organism: uncultured Rhodospirillales bacterium (assembly GCA_903864895.1). GTDB lineage: Bacteria > Pseudomonadota > Alphaproteobacteria > Acetobacterales > Acetobacteraceae > CAIPHQ01. Next base: position 1,792 of record CAIPHQ010000001.1, on the reverse strand, counting down.
GGCGGCGCAGTTGAAGCTGTTCAAGGACTGGTACACGGCGTGGAACGTCTGAGCGGCGTCTAGCCGGGCTGGAACAGCGGTGCCGGGTCGATATGGATCCGGTACTCCGCCACCAGTCCATCTGATGCCACGCGCAGCACGTTCACGTAGGGCAGGGTCACGCTGCGCCCGCCTTGCAGGCTGAACGCCGCCTCGGCCTGATACGCCAGCACGTCACCGCCGCCCCATACCGCAATCAGCCGGTGCTGGATGCCGCCCGCCAACATGCCGAACAGCCCGCCAATGGCGGCGCGCACGGCCGCCTGCCCGTGCAATTCCGGCTGGCTGCCGAGGCGCAGCGTGATGTCGGGTGCCAGCAGGGCCATGAACCCATCAAGGTCGCGGGCCGCGTCGGCGGCAAAGACGCTTTCAATCAGGGTTTGCGCGGCGGCGCGCTGCTGTGGCGGCTGCAGATTGTATTTGTCTGGCATGGTGGCGTTTCCTTTATGCCGTGAAGATCAGGCGCAGATGGGCGATCAACTGGTCCCATGCGGCCACCGGCCCGCGCGCGCCCACATAGGTATCGGGCCGCAGCAGATAGAAGGCGGGGGCGGAGACGCCGTAGCGGTCATGGGCGAGGTGCAACTGGTCCAGCAGCACGCACCCGGGTGCCACAGCGGTGATGGGGGTGCTGGCGGCGAGGACCACATAGGGCACAATCCGGCCGCCGAACGCCGTGTCCACGTGATCGGCAAGTGCGGCCAGCACGGTCTGGCCGCCGGGGAACGTGCCGCCGAACAGCAGCAGCGTCCACGCCGTCGTGCGGGTAAGGCTGTTGATCGACAGGGTGGCATGGTCACTGGCGCGGACCAGCGTGGCATCCGGCACCCGTTCGCCCGGTTTCGGGCCGCGCGTGCCGCCAAGGTCGAGGTTCAGTGGGCTGTCCGGATAGTCGATATGCAACTCCTCCAGCGTGCCGCGCATGAAATTCTGCACGTGCTCGTTGCGGATCAGGAAAGGGCCAAACAGCCGCGCCGCGTGCTGGCGGGCTTCGCTGGGGTGCAAAATGCCCCGGTAGGCAAAATTGGTGCCCCGGATCAGGCCGGCCGCCACCGGGTGCCGCTCGGCATGGAACGTGTCCAGCACGTCCGGGTGCAGCGCGCCTTTCACAACGCCCGCCAGCTTCCAGCCGAGATTGAAGGCGTCCTGAATGCCGGTGTTCATCCCTTGTCCGCCAATGGGCACATGCACATGCGCGGCATCCCCGGCAATGAACACGTGGCCCTGGGAAAACCGGTCGGCGTAGCGGTGGGACGTGCGGTAGCGCGCCAGCCAGATTGGATCGGACAAGGTGCAGGCGAAGCCTGACAGCCGGGTCAGATGATGCTGCACCTCCTCCAGCGCCGGGGTTTCCGTGGCCGATTCCACCGCGCCCAACTGATGCTCGGCCGCCTTGGCCCCGGCGGCGGCGGCATCGTCGGGCAGGGAGATGAAAATCCGCACCACGCCGCCGGGGAACTCGATGACCATCATGTAGCCGTCGGCGGTCAGGAACAGGTACGACCGGCCGGAGGGCAGCGCCCAGTTGATGCGGCAATCGGCCTGGATGAACTGCTCGCCGCTGTAGCGCGCCCCCTCGAAACTGGCGCCGATTGTCTTGCGCACCAGACTGTTCGAGCCTTCGCAGCCAACCACATAGCGCGCCCGCACCGTCTCGCCGCCCAGCGTGACGGCCGCCCCGCCATCATCGAGGCTGAGCGCGGTGGCCTCGGTGTTCCATTCCACCGCCACGCCCCGGCTTGCCAGCAGGTCG